>JBASWX010000248.1:0-13161 GCA_049276695.1 Planctomycetota bacterium | reverse complement strand
GGTGGGACTGGCGCGCCTCGACGGCCCGCTTCTGGCGCCGGCGAAGGCGCTGCTGGCGCTGTTCGACGCCGCGGCGCACGGACCGGCGGCCGCGCACCTGGTGTTCGATCCGACGCTGGCGCGCGGGCTCGGCTACTACACCGGGCCGATCTTCGAGATCACGTGCGCGGGCCTCGCCGGGTCGCTGGGCGGCGGCGGCCGCTACGACGGCCTGATCGGCATGTTCAAGAAGCAGCAGGTGCCCGCGGTCGGCTTCTCGCTCGGCCTCGAACGCGTGCTGCTGGTGATGGAGGAACGCGGCATGTTCCCGCCGCTCGGCACCGGTCCCCAGGTGCTGCTGTGCCGGATGGCCGACGTGGCGCCCGGCGCGGCGATCCGGATCGCGACGGTGCTGCGCGCGCAGGGGCTGCGCGTCGAGGTGTTCGCCGACACGCCGGCGATGGGCAAGATGCTCGCCTACGCCAATGCGCTGGGCGCGCCGTTCGCGGCGATCGTCGGCAGCGCGGAAGTGGCGGCCGGCACGGTGGCGCTGAAGGACCTGCAGAAGGGCGAGCAGGTCGCGGTGCCGGTCGGCGACGTCGCGCGCCACGTTGCGCAACGCAGCTGACGGCGGGGCCGGAAGGTCTGCGCACGCGAGCCCGGTGGACGGCGTGGCCGCCGTGCACCAAGATGCCGCGGTGACCCAGGAACCGGCACCGCTGCAGCCGCTGCAGCCCGACGAGGTCGAACTCGTCGGGATGCTGACCGCGGTCCTCGAACGTTCGGGCACCGAACGCGCGAACAAGGCACTGGTCGCGGTGCGCCACCAGCTCGACAGCCTGCGCCTGTTCGCCGAACTGCTGGTGCGCTACCCGTCGCCGCTCGAGGAGCAGGTGCTGGACGGCCAGCGCCGCGGTCTCGACACGCTGGTCGACGCGCTGGTTGCGTGCAACCAGGCGGCGTTCCCGTTCCGCGCGCCGACGCAGGCGCTGGTCGGCCGCGCGATGAACATGGCGCAGATCAACTTCCTGCGCATGGTCTGGCTGCTGACCGCCGGGTTGCCCGACGGCGACGGCACCGCGGCGCTGCGCGAGCTGGCGGCGCGGCGGCTGCGCGCGAGCGTGCACTGCCGGCTGGTCGAGGAAGTGCTGGTCGACGTCGTCACCGATCCGTCGATCGCGCGGCCGCTGCGGGCGCAGGGCGTGCGCAGCCTGGCGCAGCTGTGGGGCAACCGGCTGACCTGGCGCGTGAACACGTTCTTCCCGATCCTGGCGGCCACCTGGGAAGCACGGCAGCGCGTGCGGGTGGTCGGTGGCACGCTGCTCGGCAACGCCGAGCTGATGCAGCTGATGGCCTGCGGCGGCGAGCCCGAGTTCGTCGATCTGCTGCTCGACCAGGACTACGGCGAGGTCGAGGTCGCGGCGTTCCGCGAGTTCCTGTTCGGTACGTCGTCGGAGGACCTGGACCGGCTGGCCGCGCGCATGGCGGCCGAGGGCCGCAGCAGCATCGAGATCGACGCCGCCGGCGGCACTGCGGGCCGCGACGCCGGCTCGATCCTGTTCGAGTTCTTCCGCGCCCGCTACATGGCGTGTTCCGCGCGGCGCACCGCCAACCTGCCGGGGCCGCGGCACACCGCCGAAGGTTACGTGATGCTGGCGTGGCTCGCGCGCATGACGGACGGGCGGTGAGCCGGGTCGGCGGTGGAGTGTGCGGTTGGTTGCTGGAGTGAGCGATCTCGTTCCGTGGCAGGGGTCTCGGCTATCATGTCGCCACCAGCAGCAGCATGACGATCCAGTACGAAGGCAACGCGCTCCACAAGCGCCACGCGTGGTTCGGAAAACCGCCTGCGCTGCGGTGCGACAAGACGGAGTGTCCGGCCAACGTCGCGCCCGAAGAGGCCTTGGCCGTGCTGAGCCGTGCGATTGCGCAGTCGCTGGAGCAGGGGTTGCACTCCGTGCTCGCCGATGGCGACCATCCCAAGTACGTCTGGGGACGATCGTCGTTCGCCACGTCCGACGGTGGCGAGCGCACGGTCACGTGGGAGGCGTGCAGCAGCAGCCGCACGGCGTTGGTGTACCACGCCTACCCGATCCGGCGCGACCGCCGCAGTGACACCATGCCGCAGAGTGTCGAGGAGGTCCTGTGGCCGGACGACTGACGATCGAGTGGACGCCGCTGGATCCGACCGGAATCACCGATCGCGCGATTGCGGCGACCTGGGCGAGCCTCTCGGTGCAGGCAGTCGACGGCGGGCGTTCCACGAACCTGACGCGGGTGTTGGACCGGCATGCCCGGACGGAGCGGCAGGAGGTCTACGGCACCGTGCTACCGCTCGCAGAGTGGGTGGCGCGGTGCTGGCACTCGTTGTTCTCGGCGAAAGTGGCATGGCCGCCACGACTGGCGCCGCGGTCGCAACGTTCGGCGTGGCAGAAGACACATCGCTGGCGATCGTGCGCCGAGGGAACAGCGGTTCCGGATCTCGAGTTGCTGCGTGTGGACGACGAGCTGTTCGAGTGTCGCTGGACCAACTCGGTCGGCGACGACGATGACGAGTTCGAACGCGTGCTGTTCCTGACGCGCGGGGCGGTCAGGGTCCAGGTCGAGGAGCTTCGCCGAACGCTGGCGGAGTTCGTGGACTCGGTGTTGGCACGTCTGGGCGCGGAGGCTCCAGGCGATCCGCGGGCCAGCGACCTGCAAGCGGCCTGGCTGGTGGCGCGCGACCCGAACAGTCGCGACTTCGGCCTTGCCCGATTCGCTGCCCGGATCGGGTTGCACTGGTGGGCGCTGCGCGATCCGGAACGGGATGCGCTGGTCGTGGCCAGCAAGGCGATCGTCAATCCCCTGGCCGAGGTCGGGCTCGAAGCTGCGATGCAGGGTGGCCTGGACGCCTGGGTGGACGAGTGCGCCGGGTTGTGGCGACGCTGTGCGGGTGCGCCGCCGGCGGCTCCGGAGTGGGCGAAGTTGCGCGCGGGACTCGTGCGCGACTCGCAGGCCTCGCCGTCTGGATCTCGCCCTTGGGACCGCGGTTGGACGGCAGCCCGGTTGCTGCGCGACCACCTCGGGCGGCCGCACGGCCAACCGTGGGAAGCTGCCGAAGTGCATGCGCGCATCGGCAGCGAGGTGGCCGACTCCCGGGGAAGCGCGAAGGCGATCATCGGTTGGGCGGCGGGGCGGCGGCCGCTCATCGCGCGGCGGTCCTCGAAGATCAGCGACACCAACCGATTCGCGCAGGCGCGTGACCTCTTTCCGTTGCTGTTCCGTGGTCAGGCCGAGCGGGACTTCGGCTGCGTGCTCTCCGAGCGGATTGCCGGAACCTTGCCGGTTGCCAATGCCTTTGCTGCCGAGTTGCTGGCGCCGGTCGAGAGTGTGCGTCGCGTGTTGTCCGGTCGCGATCGGGTCGGCGGCGATGACCTGTTCGAGATCGCCGCCGAGCTCGGTGCGCCAGCCCAGTGCGTCCTGCATCAGATCGAGAATCACGAGCTCGCCGACGTCGTGTGAGCCGGGGAAGTACGAGGTGCCTGCCGCGACCAAGAAGCGCGGCAGGGCGGCGCCGGATCAGTGCGCCATCAGCCAGGTGCGGCCGTGGCCCATCGCGACCTCGAGCGGCACCGCCAGCGCGGCGGCGCCCGCCATCGCGTCACGCACCAGGCGCTGCACCTCGGTCAGTTCGCCCTCGGGCACGTCGAGCACCAGTTCGTCGTGTACCTGCAGCAGCAGCTTCGCCTGCAGCTTGCGCGCCAGGAGTGCCTGGTGCACCGCCAGCATCGCGCGCTTGATGATGTCGGCGGCCGCGCCCTGGATCGGCGTGTTGACCGCCATGTTCTCGGCGGCGACGCGCAGCATCGCGTTCGTCGAGTCGATGTCGGGCAGCGGGCGCCGGCGGCCGAACATCGTGCGCGCCTCCTTGTGCTCGCGGGCCGACTGCAGCGAGCCGTCGAGCCAGCGCTTCACGCCGGGCAGCGCACGGAAGTAGCTGTCGATGAACTTGCGTGCTTCGTGCGGCTTGAGCCCGGTCTCGGCGGCGAGGCGCGAAGCGCCCATGCCGTACATCAGGCCGTAGTTGATCGCCTTCGCCTGGTTGCGCAGCTCCGGCGTCACCATCGCCGGCAACAGGCCGTGCACCAGCGCCGCGGTGCGGGCATGGATGTCCTCGCCGCGCTGGAACGACTCGACCAGCGCCTTGTCGCCCGACACATGCGCGAGGATGCGCAGCTCGATCTGGCTGTAGTCCGCCGACAGCAGTACCCAGCCCGGTGCCCTGGCGACGAACGCGGCGCGCACGCGGCGGCCTTCGTCGGTCCGGATCGGGATGTTCTGCAGGTTCGGATCCTCGGAACTGAGCCGCCCGGTCGCCGCGACCGCCTGGTTGAAGGTCGTGTGCACGCGCTGGCTGGTCGGGTCGACCAGCAGCGGCAGGCTGTCGATGTAGGTGCCCTTCAGCTTGCTGAGCTGCCGCCATTGCAGCAGCGCCTGCACGACCTCGTGGTGGGGGGCGAGCTTCTCGAGCACGTCGTGGTCGGTCTTGTACTGGCCGGTCGGCGTGCGCTTGGGCTTCGGCACGTCGGCGAGCCGGTGCACCTCGAGCTCGTCGAACAGCACGGTGCCGAGCTGCTGCGGCGAGCCGAGGTTGAACGCATGCCCGGCGCGTTCGTGCACGCGCGCCTGCAGCGCGTCGATGCGGGTCTGCATCTCGGCCGAGAGCTTCGCCAGGTGGTCGCGGTCGATCGCGATGCCCTCCCACTCCATCGCCAACAGTACCGGCACGAGCGGCAGCTCGAGTTCGCGGTAGATCGGTTCGGCGCCGCTCTTCCGCAGCCGTTGCTGCAGCGGCGCGTGCAGGCGCAGCGTCAGGTCGGCGGCCTCGCACGCGAAGTTGGCGACCAGCGTCGGGTCGACCTCGGCGAACGTGCGCTGCTTCCTGCCGGTGCCGGTCAGGTCCTTGGCGCTGGTCTTCTTGAATGCGAACTCGCGCAGCGCCAGCGCTTCGAGCGAGTGCGACGCGGTGCCCGGGTCGCTGCAGTAGCTGGCGAGCTGGGTGTCGCCGGTGACCCCACCGAGCGCGATGCCCGCGAGCTGCAGCGACGCCATCAGGTGCTTGGCGTCGTGCACGATCTTGCCGGGCATCGTGGCGGTCAGGATCGGCGCCAACGCCGCCAGCAGAGCCTCGCGTTCGCCGGCGGGCGTCGATCCGGCCAGCGGCACGTAGGTGGCGCGCCCCGGCGCCTCGGCGAAGGCGAGCCCGACCAGCTTGCGCTGCCGGATCGTCCCGGGGTTGGTCTCGGCGGCGAGCGCGACCAGCGTGGCCTGGCGCAGCCGGGCGAGCAGCGCCTCGAACTCGGCGGCGGTGTGCACCGCGTCGTACTGCTGCACGACTTCGACCTGCGGGGCCGGGGCCGCGGCGAGGTCGGCGAGCAGGTTGGTGAACTCGAGGCGCTGGAACAGCGGCCGCAGCTTGCCCGGGTCCGGCACCGCCGGCGGCAGGTCGGTGACCGCCACCGGCACCGGCACGTCGAGGTGAAGCGTCACCAGCTGCCGGCTCAGCAGCGCCAGGTCCTTGTTGGTACTCAGCGACTCGCGGATCGACGCCTTCTTGACCTCGTCGAGGCGCTGATAGATGCCGTCGAGCGAACCGAATTGCTGCAGCAACTCTACCGCGGTCTTCTCGCCGACCTTCGGCACACCGGGCACGTTGTCCGAGCTGTCGCCCATCAGCGCCAGCAGGTCGATCATCGCCGACGGCGGCACGCCCCACTTCGCGGTGGCCGCCGCAGCGTCGACGATCTCCGGCTTGCTGGTCGAGCTGCGCAGGTTCCACAGCTTGACCTTGTCGTCGACGATCTGCAGGAAGTCCTTGTCGCCGGTGACGATGAAGACCTCCATCCCGGCGTCGCGCCCGCGCACCGCCAGCGTCGCGATCACGTCGTCGGCTTCGTGCGTGTCGCTCTCGACCATCTGCAGGCCGAAGCCGGCCGTCGCCTCGCGGATGTCGGCGAGCTGCACCTTCATCTCGTCCGGCATCTTCTGCCGCGTCGACTTGTACTCGGGATACAGCCGGGTGCGCTCCAGTTCGCCGCGCGGGCCGTCGAACGCGATCGCCACCGCGTCGGGCCGTTCGCGTTCGAGCAGCGCGCGCAGCGTCATGCAGAAGCCGTAGGTCGCGGCGGTCGGGTGGCCGGCGCGGGTCGCCAACGGCGAGCGGCCGGTGCCCTGGAACGCGAAGAAGCTGCGGTACGCGAGCGCCGTGCCGTCGATCAGGAACAGGCGCTTGCCCATCGCGGAAGTTGTAGCGGCGCCGCCGGGTGCCGACCACGCGCCTTGTCGCGCGCGCCGTTCGCGGCTACAAGCGCGGACCTCGTACGTGTGGGCCGGTTCGCTCGCACTCCGCGAACGCCCGGACTCCGCGTCACCTCTCTCGTCTCAGGAGTCACCATGCGCAACCCCGCCATGTCCACGGGGCTCGTTTCCGTCGTGCTCGCCGCCGCCGCGATGCAGGCGTCCGCAGTTGCCCAGACCGCCCCGCCGATCGGCCATTGGGAGCCGGTGCGCCACAACAGTGGCAAGCACGACAATCCGACGCCGGTCGAAGGCGTGGTGTGGCGCGACTTCGTCGCCGCGCCGGCGGCATCGCCGTGGATCCGGCTCGAATTCCACCGCTGGCAGCTCGGCCGCGGCAGCTACCTGCGCATCGTGTCGCTGACCGATGGCGACGTGCAGACGATGCACAGCCACCACGTCGACCAGTGGCAGTCGACCAGCGCCTACTTCAACGGCACCACCGTGCTGCTCGAACTGGTCGCCGGGCCGCGCACCAGCGGCAACTTCGTCGAACTCGATCGGGTGATGGCGGGCGACCCGCCGGGCGACAACGCCGAGGACTCGATCTGCGGCACCCAGGACAACCGCACGCCGTCCAGCCACGCCGCCGTCGGCCGCATCTTCTCGATCGGCTGCACCGGCTGGATCATCAACAATGCCGCCGGCGGCTCGACCACCGACAAGCTGCACCTCTCCGCCGGGCACTGCTTCGCGACCTCGCAGGTGCTGCAGTTCGCGGTGCCGGCGTCCGGCTCCAACTGCGCGCTGGTACACCCGCCGGCGGCCAAGCAGTTCGCGATCGACTCGGCCAGTTCGCAGTACGTGAACGGCGGCGTCGGCAACGACTACTGGGTGTTCAAGTGCTTCGCCAACTCGACCACGGGCCGCACCTCGTGGCAGGAACAGGCTGCGGCGATGACGCTGGCGGCGTCGATCCCGGCGAGCGGCACGACGCTGCGCAACTACGGCTTCGGCGTCGACGGCACCAACACCGACGCCGCGACCGGCAACAGCTGCACGTGCTCGTCGTCGGGTGGCACCGGCAGCCGCAACCAGACGCAGCAGACGCACACCGGCTCGCTGGCCAGCGTCTCCGGCAACCGGCTCAACCACACGATCGACACCTGCGGCGGCAATTCCGGCTCGGTGCTGACCAACAACTCGTCGGGGCAGGCGGTCGGCATCCACACGCACGGCGGCTGCACGTCGACCGGCGGCAGCAACAGCGGCACCGGCGTGCTGCACTCGGGGCTGGTGGCGGCGATCGCGGCGATGAGCAGCGGTTCGTCGCTCGCCAACGACAACTGCAGCGGGGCGCTGACGGTCGTGGTCGGCAACAACGGCACCTACTCGACCACCGCGGCGACCACTTCGACGCCGACGTGGGCGTGCGGCACCGGCGGCAAGGACATCTGGTTCCGCTACGTGGTGAACTGCGCGGCGACGGTGACCTTCCACACCTGCTCGACCAGCACCAACTTCGACACCGTGCTGCAGGTGTTCAGCGGCAGCTGCACGGCGCTGACCTCGCTCGGCTGCAACGACGACTGGAGCGGCTGTTCGTCGAGCACGCTGCGCTCGCGGGTCGCGGTGACCACCACCGGTGCGACGACGCTCTACGTGCGCGTCGGCGGCTACAACGGCGCCTCGGGTTCGTTCGTGCTCAACGTCGCCAACAGCGCCTGTCCGTGATGGCAAGCGCGGCGACCGGCCGGCGCGACGGTGCGTAGCGTGCCGCCCGCCGCGGCGCCATCGGCGCTGCGGCGTCTGGCGGATTGCGTCCGGGGAGCGGCTGCAGACCGCATTGCGTGCGATCTGCTACACTCGGCCACCGTCATGGCATCGCGTTCTTCGTTCGCCGCGGGCGCCGTCGCGCTTGCGATCTTCGCAGGCGGGTACTGGCTGATGCGGCGGGACGAAGTGGCCGACGCCGCGCCGGAGCCGAAGCGGGAGGCTCCGCTCCCCGCGCCCACGGTTCCCGTGCCTTCGCCGCCGGTGGCGGCGCCACTGCCGACGCCGGAGTCGGCGGGGATCGCGCAAGAGGATTGTATTCTCTACCCCGATGGCACGAGGTTGCCGCCGCTGAACGGGGTCACCAAGGCGCCCGCAGTCAGCTTTCACCGTTGGGCGCCCTTCACCAAGGTGCTGCGCAAGGAGCGCGACCCCCGCTCCGGACTCGAGTGGTACGTGCACGAGAACGGCGCCCGTTCCACGACACGATGGATGCTGCGGAACGGAGTGCAGGAGGCGGTCGGTGAAGTCGAGCTGCCAGCTGCGCCGCGACCGCTCGTCGACGACAGGTGACCGGTCCTCACCGAGCCGCCGGCGTCGCTCGTTCATGCGTCGCTGCGCAAGAGCAGAACCAATCGGGGGGCTGCACTCGGCAGGCCGCCTCGGGTAGGTTGTTCCCGCCGCCGCGGGACTCTGCCCGCGGTCCCTGTCTCCCGTTCTTCCAGACCAACTCCTCATGCGTCACGTTCTCATCGTTGCGGCCGCCTCGGCGGCTCTGGCAAGTGTTGCTTGCGCCCAGACCAACTTCCTCGGGCTGAACTACAACGCCCAGGTCGGGGCCACTTCGCGCGGTTCGCTCGGCACCGCTGCCGGCGAAGTGATGACCGTCATCAAGGGCGAAGACTACGCCGGCTGGGGGACCGACGTCCCCGGCTCGCGCACGATCCGTTCGGTCGTGTGCGTGATCCAGGATCAGGACTCCTCCACGGCCGAGGTCTTCGACATCAAGATCTACCCCGAGTCGCTGGCGACGCCGGGCTATCCGGACCTCGCTGCGGGCGTCACCTTCGCTACCGGCATTGCCGGTCCGCCGGTGGGAGCACCTGGCGTCGTCGCCGCGGCGCTCCGCACCGTGACCCCCGCGACGCCGGCTTCGGTGCCGATCCAGGGCACCGGTGACGTGTTCATCGCGTTCGTGCTGCCGGCCGTCGGCCCGGTGGTCCCGCCCGCAACCGCCGAAGGTCTGTCAATCCAGATCGTGCTCGGCTACCAGCCGAGCGCGGCGTTCCTGGTCTTCGACGTTCCCGGCGCCACGCAGTCGCCGACGACGCCGATCACGTTGGCCAACACCCACGGCATGACCGCCATCGGCGCGACCGTCACGCTGAACCGCTGCCGCAACCAGTACATCGACATCGCCCACGGCACCGCCGGCGGCGTCGTGACCGGGATCACCAACCAGACCTCGTGCGTCGGCACCAACAACCCGCCGCCCGCCGGCTACGGCCCGTGCCCAGGCGCGGCCGACTTCATGTCGGGCGTGTCGCCTGACGTCACCGGCATCAACCCCGGCCGCGTCGACGACATCGCGTTCGACTACTTCCGCGGCACGCCGGCGGCCGGTGCGCTCGTGCTGTTCTTCGCCGATTTCGGCGCCTTCCCGGCGTTCGAGCTCCCGCTCGGCCTGATCTTCCCCGGTTCGACGGGTTCGGTCTGCATGAACTCGACGTTCTTCCAACTGGGTTCGGCGTTGGCCGACCCCACCGGCGAGGCGTTCTTCGTCACGACGTTCCCGGCGGCGGTGCGTCCCCTCGCCGCTGGCCTGACCCTCATCCAGCAGGCGCTCGAAGTCGACTTCGTCGGCGGCGTGTTCCATCTGTCGCCGTGCGGTCGCCAGCAGATGTGAGCTGAGGACGTCCGCGCCTCCGGAGGAGAAGCCGCCGCGCGGCCGTGACCGGAGGCCGGCCCTCAGTCGTGCAGCACGACGCAGGGCCGGCCGGTGGCGCGGCAGTGGGCTGCGAGCGGTGCGAGGGTCGATGGGGCCTTCGTGGTGAACTGCACCAGCACCTCGCCCCCGCGCACCTGCGCGAACAGCGGCCGCAGTTCCTCGCGCGGCACCTCGGTGCCGGTCATCGCCGCGGTGAAGCCGCCGAGGAACGCACCCAGGCCGAAGCCGAGCGGGATCGCGATCGCCAGCAGGCCGCCGAACAGGTCGAAGAACCCCGGCGAGCACGCCGTTCACGAGCGCACCGAGAACGGCACCGGCGACGACGGCCTTGATCGCGCCCGGAAGCCAGCGAGTCGCCAGGCGATCGCGGCCGGCGCGCACGAGGCTGGCGAGGTGGGGGGCGTCGCTGGCGGCCGGGTAGCGGCGCACGGTGAGTGTCGCGAGTGCGGCCCGCACGTCCTGCGGTGCTGTCGCGAGCAGTTCCTCGAGGGACTGCGAAGGTCGAAACAGCACGAACAGGGCGCAGGACATCGTCAGGGTCGCAGCACCGCGCCGGGTACGAACAGCGCGGTGGTCATGCGTTCCCGTCCTCAGCCGGCCAGGTACTTGATCGCGACGAAGCCGCCGATCAGCAGCCCGGCACCGAGGAACGTCACCAGCGCGAAGCGCTTCTCGATGAAGTCCTTGATCGACGGCCCGAAGCGCCGGATCAGCCACGCGACCAGGAAGAAGCGCGCGCTGCGGCCGATCGCCGAGGCGACCACGAACATCGGGAAGTTGATCGCGCAGACGCCGGCGAGGATCGTGCAGACCTTGTAGGGAATGGGCGTGAAGGCGGCGACGAACACGACCCAGAAGTTGTGCTTGTCGTAGAGCGCGCTGACCTGCGCGACGGACTCGGCGTTGACGCCCGGCACCCAGGCGTAGAAGAAGTCGCGCAGCTGGTCCCACGCGAACATGCCGATGCCGTAGCCGGCGATGCCGCCGAGCACCGACGCGATCGAGCACCACAGCGCGAAGCGGTAGCTCCTGGCCGGTTCGCCGATGCACAGCGCGATCAGCAGCACGTCGGGCGGGATCGGGAAGAAACTGCTCTCGGCGAACGACAGCACGAACAGGGCCGGCAGCGCGTACGGCGTCTCGGCCCAGTGCAGCACCCAGTCGTAGAGACGGCGCAGCGGGCCGCGGCGGGGTGGGGCAGGCGGGGCGGGAGCGAGCGGGGTTCCGGTGGTCACGGCAGGCGCCTATCGGTCGTCGGGCCGCAGTTCGTGCACGTCGAGCTGGACCGGATCGCCTTCGACGCGGCCGCCGATGCGCGGTGAGTGCACGACCGTCCACGGCCCCTTGTCGCGGCACAGTTCTTCGAAGCGCGAATGCCCGCGCACGATGCGCGCGGGCAGGATGCGGTCGCCGCAGACCAGGCGCACGTGCACGTCCTGGCCGCGCAGGTCGCTGAACGGCGTGCCGACCGCGCGCACGTTGGCGGTCGCGAAGCGTGGCCGCGGCGCGCCCATGCCGAACGGGCCGAGCAGGTCGAGGCGCCGCACCGTGTGCGGATCGAGTTCGTCGAAGCTGGCCCAGCCGTCGACGGGGATCGCGGCACCGGTGGCGGGGGCCCTGGCGACGACGTCGTGGAAGCGGGTGCAGAAGGCGGCGAAGTGCTCGCGGCGGACTTCGAGGCCGGCGGCGGCGGCATGGCCACCGTGCGAGACCAGCAGGTCGGCGCAGGCGCCGAGCGCATCGCGCAGGTGCAGGCCGTTGGTGGCGCGGCCGGAGCCGCGGCCGGTGTCGCCCTGGAACGCGACCAGCAGGCACGGCTTGTGCGTCGTCTCGGCGACTCTAGCAGCGACGATGCCGAGCACGCCGGGGTGCCAGTGGTCGGCGCCGAGCACGACCGCGGGGCCGGCTTCGCGCGCGGCGAGCAGCAGCACCTCGTCCTGGACCGAGCGTTCGACGCGGCGCCGTTCCTCGTTGTGCCGTTCGAGCACCTTGGCGGCAGTCTGCGCCTCGCTGTAGCCCTTCGCGCACAGCAGGCTCACCGCGTCGTCGCCGTGGCCGACCCGGCCGGCGGCGTTGAGCAGCGGGGCGAGGCGGAAGCCGATGTCCTCGACTTCGACGCCGCGGTGGGAGAGGCCGCCGGCGTCCATCAGCGCCCGCACTCCCGGGTTGCGGCTCTGGCTCAGCGAGCGCAGGCCGTGGTAGACCAGCGTGCGGTTCTCGCCGCGCAACGGCGCCACGTCGGCGATGGTGCCGAGAGCGATGTAGCCCATCGCGTCGATCAGGAACTCGGCGAACTCGGAGCTCTTCAGCAGCGGGCCGCCGAGCGAGTCGGCGAGTGCGGCGGCGAGCCGGAATGCGACGCCGACGCCGGCGAGGTCGCGGTCGGGGTAGCCGGCATCCGGCAGGCGCGGGTTGAGCAGGGCGAACGGGGCGGCGACGTTCTCGCTGGTGCCGTGGTGGTCGGTCACGATCACGTCGATGCCGCGGGCCTGCAATTCGGCGATCGGCCCGACCGCGTTGGTGCCGTTGTCGACCGAGATCACCAGCTGGTGCCCGCCGGCGACGATCGCTTCGACCGACGCGCGCGACAGCGAGTAGCCGTGTTCGCGCGCCGGGATGTACGGCCTGCTGGTGGCTGACAGCAGGCGGAAGAACTGGTGCAGCAGCACGGTGCCACTGATGCCATCGACGTCGTAGTCGCCGTGGATCAGGATGCTCTCGCCCGAGCGCAGCGCCTTCCTCACGCGGTCGACCGCGAGGCGCATGTCGCGGAACGCGAACGGGTCGTGCAGCGAGCCGAGGTCGGGCCGCAGGTGGCGCTTGACCGCGTCGGGCGAATCGACGCCGCGCGCGAGCAGCACGCGCGCCAGCAGGTCGGGCAGGCCGATGGTCCTGGCCAGGGCGCGCTCGCGCGGATCGGGAGGAGGCGGCTTCGGTGCGGCGCGCTGCATGCGGGGTGCGGTATGGTAGCGAGCGGTCCTGCGATGCCCACCACCGACTCCGACCGTCCCGGTCTCCTGCGGCAGCTGCCTTCCGTCGACCAGATCCTGCGGTTGTGGGCGCTGCAGTCCGAACCGCGCGCGATCCTCGCGCGCGAAGCCCGCGCCTGGCTCGACGCGACGCGCGCTTCGGTGTTGGCGGGCAAGCTCGATGGGCCGGCGCTGGCGGCGCAGTGCACGGAAGTGGCG
>JBASWX010000247.1:0-1760 GCA_049276695.1 Planctomycetota bacterium | reverse complement strand
GGCGCCAGCGCCGGGCCCGGTGCGACGCCAGCTGACGCGGCCGCACTACCGCGGCGGCACGCCGATCTGGTGCTTGCCGGTCTTGCTGCCCAGGATGTTGCCGTCGCCGCCGCCGTCGCCCGGCTTGCCCACGCTGCCGGTGAGTTCCTGTTCGACCGCAGCACGGATCGCGAGTTCCTGCACCAGATCGTTGGTGACGTGCACCACCATTGGCGGCAGGCAGCGGCGCTCGCCGCCGTCCGCCACCGCGACCAGCCCGACGCGCAGTTGCAGGTGGAACCTGCCCTGGCAGGCCGCCGGCAGCGGGAACGTCAGCGTCGTTTCGTGCCTGGTGGCCGCGGTTTCGATCGCCAACTCGCTGTCGACGACGCGTTGCGGCTGTACGAAGCCGGTGACCGGATCGACCAGCCAGCCGGTCAACCGCAGCGCGAACGTGAGATCGCCGGCATCCGCCAGTTCGGGCAGGTCGACCACCACCGGCAGCGCGACCGCCGTTCCGCTCACGGCACCGGTGACCTCGGCGCGGCAGGCCAGCGGCGCCGGGTCGACGCGAGTCGCATCGAACAGCGAGTGCAACCGCAGCGTGCCGTCGTTCCACGCCAGCACCTCGCCGTCGCCATCGCCGTCCAGGTCGCCGCCGCACACGGCACCGATGCCGGCGTCCGGCGCGGCACTGCCGGTGAGCAGCGGGGCCGCCAGCTGCACCCAACCATGGACTTCGCGCACCAGCACGCGCACCACGCTGTGCTGTGCATCGCCGATCAGCACGTCCTCGTCGCCGTCGCCGTCCCGGTCGTAGACCGTGATCGGGCCAGGACGGTGGTTGCCGAGCAGCACGATGCCCTGCGTCGCCGCGTTCGCCCACACCAGCGCGCTCTGCGTGCCGTCCCACAGCACCGCGACCAGCAGGTCGCCGGCCGTCGCGGCGTGGGAGACGCAGGTCGAGATCGACGCCCCGGGCAGCAGCGGCAGCACCGCCACCGGTGCCAGGTTCCATTGCTGCACGAACAGGCCCGCCGGCGTCGCGAACACGAGTTCCGGGTTGCCGTCGCGGTCCCAGTCGATCGCCTCGATCGCGTCGACCTGCGCCGACACGGTCGCGGCACTCGACGCACGGAGACCGGCGCCGGACCAGGTCGCCCGCTGGATCCGATGGTTGCACGCCCCGAAGCCGAACAGTTCGGTGTCCTTGCCCTTGCCCACGGCCGCCAGCCGCTTGCACCCATGCCAGGTACCGACCTCCTGCGAGGTCGGCGCCGCCTGGCCGGCTGGCCAGCGGTACAGCCGCAGCGCGCCGTTGGTCGCGAGCGCGATCACACCCTGCGCCCCGGCAGCAACGGGCACCACGACGAAGTCGATCGCGTCGGCGAGCGGCACGCAGGCGTGCGCCGCGGCCACGCCGCGCATCACCACCAGGCTGCGCGAACCGGACGACGTGCCCTGGCCCTTGGCGCGCAGCAGCACCGCGTCGCACTCCGACGCCGCATCGAAGCGACACAGCCGGGCGGCGACGGGCTGCAACCCGGCCGCGCCGCCGGACTCCGGCCAGGCGTGCACGAACCGGGCCGCGGGTTCCAGCAGACCAGCCGATTGGCACGGGATGCTGGCCATCACCGCAAGAGCGACGGACACGCAGGCGAGGGGGCGGAACATGACGGTCGGGGGACGAGCAACGTGAGTGTACTTCGTGCCGCGCGAACGGCTGGAACGCTGCCAACCGCGGCGGGCCACAGGCCCGCGAGTCGCGCTCGGCGCGCGAG
>JBASWX010000246.1:0-19033 GCA_049276695.1 Planctomycetota bacterium | reverse complement strand
GCCGGGCAACGCCGCCGTGCGCGAGTACCGCGCCGCCGTCGATGCCGCGATGGTCGAGTGCATCCTGGGCTGCCCGGCCGCCCGTTGGCCGGAACTACTGCGCACGGTCATGGTCGGTCTGGAGCACGAGCAACAGCACCAGGAGCTGTTCCTGACCGAGATCCTGCACATCCGTTGGTCAGCGCCAGCCGGCCAACGGATGGCGTACGCGCCCGCCCGATCCCGGCCCGCGAACGCGAACGACGCGCCGCTCCGCGGCGTGTCGTTCGCGGCTGCCACCACCACCCTTGGCCACGACGGCAACGGCTTCTGCTGGGACAACGAGCTTCCGGCGCACCCGGTGCTGGTCGGCGACTTCGCGCTCGGAGATCGGCTCATCACCAATGCCGAGTGGTCCGCGTTCCTCGACGACGGCGGCTACCGCCGACCGCTGCTCTGGCTGTCGAACGGCTCGAACGCCGTGCAGCAGCACGGCTGGCAGGCGCCCTTGTATTGGGAGCAGCACGGCAGCTCCTGGCACCGCTTCACGCTGCGCGGTCTCGCGCCCGTCGTCCCGCACGCGCCCGTGTGCCACGTCTCGTTCTACGAAGCCGACGCGTTCGCGCGCTGGTACGGCGGGCAGTTCGCCGCGTGGCGCCACGCGCGGTTGCCGCGCGAGAGCGAATGGGAACACGCCGCCCGCAGCGCCTTCGATCAGGCCAGCGGCAACCTGCTCGACGACGACGGCCAAAGCTCCGCGTTGGACGTCGTCCCAGCAGCACCCGGCACCACGCTTGCACAGCTCGCTGGCGAAGCATGGGAGTGGACCTCGAGCCACTACGAACCGTACCCCGGCTACCGCCCGTTCCCCGGCGCGCTGATGGAGTGCAACGGCAAGTTCATGGACAATCAACGCGTGCTGCGCGGCGGGTCGTTCGCGACGCCGCGCTCGCAGGCCCGCGTCTGCTACCGCAACTTCTGGCCGCCGGCCACGCGCTTCCAGGCGACCGGCGTGCGGCTCCTGGTCGATCGCTGAACGCGCCGGCCGCTCGCGGCCGGGTGCGAAGCGGGTGCAGACCCGCCGCTCGGCTCGTCGCGTTGCCGCCGCCTCTTGACGCGCTCCACGTCACACTCAGCGCTGCCAGCCACGCGGCTGGGGCCGACCTCGATCCGGCCGTTCGCGCCCGCCAGCAACTCGTTCGCGGCGCGCAACCGCGGTCGCGCGCCGCCGAACGGTCAGCAGCACCGCCTCCAGGGTATCCGGTTTGCACCCCCCTCCTGCCGCTTGCACTCCCGCTGCAAGGATAATATTAGTGCTCAATCAAGAGACGATGCCAGCCCGCGAACGCACACCAGGACGACGATCCCGCCCGCATCAGGGGGAACTGCCGTTCCGCCAGCACGGCGGTTCCCGTCGGGGTGCTGGTCGCAAGCCGAACGGTGACCGACCCATGGTCGGTCACCGGGTTCGCGCGGCGTTGTCGCCGCGCGAACCCGCCCACGTGACCCTGAAGCTGCGCCCCGGCCTGCCGCGCCTGCGGCAGCAGCCGGAGTACGCCGCCCTGCGCGCTGCGTTCGTCCGCGGCAAGGAGCGCTTCGGCTGCCGGCTCGTGCACTACGCGATCCTGAACGACCACCTGCACCTGGTCGTCGAAGCCGCCGACCGCGCCGCGATGCGGCGCTTTCTGCAGGGATTCGCGATCCGCGTCGCCCGCGCTCTCAACAAGCTGTGGCGGCGCAAGGGCAAGGTCTTCGCCGACCGCTACCACGACCGCGTCCTGACCTCGCCGCGCGAGGTGAGGAACGCGCTGGTCTACGTGTTCGGCAACGCGCGACACCATGCGGCCGCAGGCCGCATGGTGCGCGTGCCGCAGGCGATCGACACGTACAGCTCAGCGCCATGGTTCGACGGCTTCCGCGAACGCTTCAGCGTTCGCGGTCTGGACACGATCGAGCGTCCGCTCGTGGACGCTCGATCGTGGCTGCTGCGCCTCGGCTGGCGCCGGCACGGGCTGATCGGCGTCGACGAGCTGCCAGCCAGCGCCTGACTCCGCGACAGCCCGCCGAACGATGCGGACCGCGCGGGCTACTTGTCGCCTGCCGCCTTCGCTTTCGCCTTCCGGCTCGAGACGTCGTCGGCGGTGCCGATGGTGCCATCGGGACCGCCAGACACCACGGCCCAATCGTTCCGGTCGGCCTCCACGAGCAGCGCGTAGGCACTGCCCCACGGATCCGACTCGACCTTCTCGATGTAGGAGCGACCACGCCCATCCTTGTCGGCGAGCACTTGCAGCGACGCCGGCAACTTGCCCGTCTCCGCGCGATACATGCGCACCGCGTTCGCATAGTTCACGACGTCATTCCTCGCCACGTGCAGCAGTTCCTCGGCGGACGCCTTCGCCTTGCGACCGCCGGCCTCGCTGGTACCCCGCGCCGGCGCCCCGCCGCTCCGCTGCTCCAGCTCGTCGGCCAGCGCGCCCGCTGAATAGATCTTGCGCAGCGACTCGATGATGATCGCCGGGTGCACGGACACCGTGCGCGACACCTCGTCGTCGAACACGTAGTTGTTGCCGAGCATCTCGATATTGCCGTCGAAGATCAGGCCGACGACTTCGAGGTTCTTGTCGATCATCGGCGAGCCGGAGTTGCCGCCGATGATGTCGCAGGTGGCGACGAAGTTGAACGGCGTCTTCAGGTTCAGCTCCTTCTCCTTCTCGAGCCAGACCGCGGGCAGGTCGAACGGGTGCGCGCCGCCGAACTCGTGGTGGCGGGCGAACAGGCCGTAGAGGGTCGTGAAGTACGGCGCCAGCGTGCCGTTCATCGCATAGCCCTTGACCAGGCCGTCCGACAGGCGCAGTGACATCGTCGCGTCGGGCGGGATCGAAGTTCCGTAGACGGCGAAGCACGCTTCGCCGATGCGCTTGTTCTGCGCCGCCTCTTCCTTGGCCAGCGGCGCGGACTTCTCGGCGTTGCCGAGCGCCTCGACCTTGGCCTGCTGCAGTTCGGCGATCTTGTCCCAGGCGTCGCCGTACTTCGCCTGCAGCGCCGGGTCCTTGGCGACCGCGGCCCGCAGGTCCGACTCGGCCTTCTGCTTGATCGCCATCACCCGCGGGTTCTTCAGCCCGTCGAGGTAGCCCTCGAACGCCTTGCGCGTGTTCTCGAGGCCGAGGATCTGCGCCCGCAGCTTCTTCTCGGCTTCGGCACTGGCCTTCGCCTGCTCGCCGAGGTCCGCGATCTGCTTCCTGACGCCGTCGAGGCGGCGCGGGAACGAGTGGTCGCGCAGGAACTCGCACTGCGCCATCGTCTGCAGCCGGCCGGTGCGGCCCGGGTTGCCGGTCACGAACACCAGATCGCCCTCGGCGGCACCGGCGGTCTTCCAGCGGAAGTGGTGCTTGGCCGAGTCGAGCGGCTTGTCGTTCGACCAGGCGCGCAGGAACGTGAAGTCGAGACCCCAGCGCGGATAGCAGAAGTTGTCCGGGTCGCCGCCGAAGTGCGCGCTCTGGCCGTGTGGCGCGCACACCAGCCGGATGTCGTCGAATACCTGGAAGCTGTAGAGCTGGTAGTTGCCGCCCTGGTAGAGCGCGATGACCTGGTGGCTGTGGGACGGGTCCTTGGCCTCGGCCTCCTTCTGCACCGCCTCGACGCTGGAGCCGTTGACCTCCTTGGTCACGTCCTGCTGGCGCACCAGCTGCGTCATCAGGAAGCCGGGCAGCTTGATCTCGTTCTCCCAGGCGCCGGCGTAGAAGCCGTCCTTCAGCCAGTCGTTGGCCCCCTGCACCTTGCTGATCGCGTCGCGGGCGCAGTGATGGTTGGTCATGACCAGCCCGTGCCCGCTGACGAACGACGCCGAACAGAAGTACCGGATGGTGCCGTCGTCCGCCTTGCTGCCAAAACGCAGCGAACTCATGCGCGCGTGGTCGAGCCATTCGGAGGTCGGCTGCCAGTCGTAGGCCTGCTGGAACCAGCCGAGCGGCGCGTGCTCGAAGGTCCACATGCGGCCGAGTTCCTTGCGCGCCTGTGCTTGCAGCGGTGACGCGGCCAGCAGCGCGAGGAACAGCGGAGCAACGGTGCAGGCAACGGCGGGAAGCCGCGGCGACGCGGCGCGTGGTTTCGTCATGGCGAGGTTCTCGAGGGGCGGCGAGTCTACGGACGTCGGCCCGGTCGCGCGAAACGCCGCCGCCATTTCCTCCCGCGACCAGTTCCTCACGCGGTCCGTCCGCACGCGACCGGCGGGCCGACGGCCCGGCGTCCCTGCGCCCTTCGGCCCACACCGCGGCGCCAGGCCGCGGGGTAGGGTCCTCCCGCCATGACTTCCGGCGATCCGACCCCGATCGACCCCGGCGACCCGATCGAGGTGCTGCTGGCCGAGCACCGCACGATCCTGCAGGTGCTCGACCTGGTCGAACGCGAGAACCGCTACCTGGACGCCGGCGACGCGCTGCGTGAAACGTTCTGGCGCGACCTGCTGCGGTTCGCCGACGAGTTCGACGCCGGCCTGCACCACGGCAAGGAGGAGCGTCTGTTGTTCCCGGCGCTCGAACGCGCCGGGCTGTCGGCGACTTCGGGGCCGACCGCACTGCTGCGCGACGAGCACGGCCGCGCCGCGTTCTGGCGCGACCGGCTGCAGCACGCGCTCGCCGCTCGCGACCGGCTGCGTGTCGCCGCCGCCGCCGCGAGCTGGGTCGACTTGGTGCGGGCGCACGTGCTGAAGGAGAACCAGATCCTGTTCCCGCTGGCGCGGCGGCTCTTGTCGGCCGCCGAACTGGAACGGCTGCGCGTGGCGTTCGCGGCGCTGCCGGGAGCCTGCGACCCCCGCGCCTGGCTGCACCCGGGCCACGGTCTCGACGGCGCCGCCTGAGCGGCCGCTGACCGGACGCTACGCAGGCACCCGGCGACGCACCGCCAGCCACTGCACGACCGGCGTCAGCACCAGCGACAGCCCGAGGCACAGCGTCTGGCCGCCGATCACGACGACGGCGATCGCCTTGCGTTCCTCTGCGCCCGGCCCGGTGCCGATCGCTAGCGGCAGCATGCCGGCGACGAACGCCAGCGTCGTCATCAGGATCGGCCGCAACCGGTCGCGACTGCCCTGCACGACGGCGTCGTACGGCGGCACACCCTGCGCGAGCAGCTGATTGGTGTGGTCGACCTGCAGGATCGCGTTCTTCTTGACCATGCCGACCAGCACCAGCACGCCGAGCGCCGAGTAGAGGTTGAAGGTCTCGCCGGTCGCCCACAGCGACACCAGCGCGCACGGCAACGCGATCGGGATCGCCAGCAGGATGATCAGCGGCTGGCCGAAGCTCTCGAACTGCGCCGCCAGGATCATGTACATGAACGCGACCGCGAGCAGGAACGCGAACAGGAACTCGACCAGGAACTGCTCGAGCTCGCGCGCGCTGCCCGACACCGCGGTCGTGTACTCGGTGCCCAGCTGCAGCTCGCCGGCCATCGTGCGCAGCTGCGCGACCGCATCGGCGAGTGCGGTGCCGGGCGGCGGGTTGCCGCGCAGGTTCGCCTGCCGCTGGCGGTCCATGCGATCGATGCGCGACGACGTGATCGCCGGCTCGATGTGCACCAGGTTGTCGGCGCGCACCGTGCCGCCATCGGCGCGGCCGACCAGCAGTTCGCCGATGCGCTCGACGCGGTCGCGGTCCTGCTGGCGCACGCGCAGCCGCACGTCGTACTCCTCGTCGAGCTTCGGATCGCGGAAGCGCGACACTTCGGTCTCGCCACCCACCATCAGGCGCAGCGCGGTCGCGATGTCGCGCGTCGACACGCCGAGCTCCGCCGCGCGCGGGCGGTCGATCTGCACGCGCAGTTCGGGGCGCCGCAGCCGCAGCGTGGTGTCGAGGTTCGGCAGGCCGCGTTCCGCCGCCGTGCCGCGCAGCGTCTCGATGTGCCTGGCGAGCGTCGCCAGGTCCGGCCCACGGATCGCGAAGTCGAGCGCGAACGGGCCGCCGCCGAGGTTGATGCCGCGCTGGTTGCGCAGCTGCACGCGCACGTCGGGCAGCCGGCTGAGCCGCCGCTGCAGGCTCGCCATGACCTCGCGCTGGGTGTAGTTGCCGCGGAACGCCGCGAGCGGCGCGCCCGCCCAGGTGCACGACCACAGACGGCCGACGGAGAAGCGCCGTTCGGCGTGCGGCGCGATCTTCACGTAGATGCTGCCGTTGGACAGGCCGGCGAAGAAGCCGCCGCCAACCTGCGTCAGCATCGTGCGCACCGCGGGCTCCTGCGCCAGCTCGGCCTCGACCGCCTTCATCACCTCGTCCATCGCCGGCAGGCTGACGTCGTCGGGACCGGTGACGCTGACCTCGAACTCGCCCTCGTCGACGTCGCTCGGCACGAAGTCCTGCCGCACGACGCCCAGGCCGAGCAGCGGCACGTTCGACGCGACGACCAGCGCCGCGATCGCGACCACCGTCCACGGCCAGCGCAGGCACCAGCGCAGCGCTCCGGCGTACAGCCGTTCGGACCAGGTGACGCGACGGCCGCCGCCGTTGCCGCTCGGCCGGACCAGCCGTGCACACATCGCCGGCGTCAGCGAGAACGACACCACCAGGCTCAGCAGCACCGCGACCGCCGCGGTGATTCCGAACTGGTAGATGAAGCGGCCGGTGATGCTCGACAGGAACGACACCGGCACGAAGATCACGACCAGGCTCAGCGTCGTCGCCAGCACCGCCAGCGCGATCTCGTTGGTGGCCTCGCGCGCGGCGACGAACCGCGTCACGCCCTTCTCGTCGGCCCAGCGCTGCACGTTCTCCAGCACGACGATCGCATCGTCGATGACGACGCCGACCATCAGCACGAGCGCCAGCATGGTGACGCCGTTCAGCGTGAAGTCGAGCACCCACATGACGCCGAAGGTCGCGATCACCGACACCGGGATCGCGATGCCGGCGATCAACGTCGCGCGCCAGCTGCGCAGGAACCACAACACGACCAGCGCGGCGAGCAGCGAGCCGACCACCAGGTGCGACTCGATCTCGTGCAGGGCCGCCCGGATGTAGCGCGACTGGTCGCGCACGACCTCGACCCGCAGGTCCGCGGGCAGCGACGGCCGCAGCTTGTCGAGCGACGCCAGCACGCCTTCGATCACCGCGACGGTGTTGGAGCCGGCCTGCCGGCGCACGTCGAGCACGACGGTCGGCACGCCATCGAGGCGCGACAGCGAGCGCGGCTCGGCGGTGCCATCCTCGATCGTCGCGACGTCGCGCAGCTCGATCGGCACGCCATTGCGGCGCGCGATCATCAGCGTCGCGAACGACTCGGGTTCGACGACCCGGCCGAGCGTGCGCAGCGTGCGCTCGCGCAGGTCGTCGGTGACGTTGCCGCCGGGCACGTCGGCGTTCTGCCGCGCGATCGCCTGCGACACCGCCTCGACCGGCAGGTCGTAGGCGGCGAGGCGGTCGGCATCGAGCCAGACGTTGATCGTGCGCTCGCGACCGCCGTCGATGCGCACCTCGCCGACGCCGCGGGCGCGTTCGAGCACGCGCTTCAGCCGCTTGTCGGCGATCTCCGTCAGCTCGCGCAGCGGCCGGTCGCCGGACACCGCGATCGTCAGGATCGGCTGGCTGTCGCTGTCGAACTTGCTGACGACCGGCGGCTCGACGCTGTCGGGCAGCCGCCGCACCACCTGCGCGACGCGGTCGCGCACGTCCTGCGCCGCGGTCTCGATGTCGCGGCCGAGTTCGAAGGTGATCATCACCATCGACGTGCCGGCGGCCGAGATCGAACGCAGCTCGCGGATGCCCTCGACGGTGTTGACGATCTCCTCGATCGGGTAGGTCACCGCGACTTCGACCTCCTCGGGCGCGCTGCCGGGCAGCTGCGTACGCACCGACACCGTCGGCAGGTCGTAGGCCGGATAGCGGTCGACGGGCAGGTAGTGGAACCCGACCGCGCCGGCCACCACCATCGCCGACACCAGCATGGTCGCGAACACCGGCCGGTGGATGCAGACGTCGGCGAGGGTCTTCACGCGATCTCCTACCCGCTCACGACGACCGGCTGCTCCGGCGTCAACCCGGTCGCGTCGCGCACGATCGCGGCGCCGGCGTCGAGACCCTTCACGATCTCGACCTCGTCGCCGAGGCTGCGTCCGAGCTGCACCAGCCGGCCCTTCGCCTTCGCCGTCGGCCCGCTGCCCTCGACCGCGAACACGCGGTGCACGCCGGCGAACGTCACCACGGCGCTGCGCGGCACCACCACGACGCCCTGCGCCGCGGCGGTCACGATCTGCGCGCGGCAAAAGGCGCCCGGCAGCAACGCGCCGTCGGGGTTCTTCACCTCGGCCTCGACCAGGCGCGTGCGGTCGCCGCGGTCGATCGCGGCCCCGGCGCGCACGATGCGCCCGAGCCGCTGCACGCCTTCGGCGCCGTCGACCGTGAACTCCACCGCCTGACCGATCGCGACCTCTGCGACCGCCAGCCGGTCGGGCACGCGCAGCCGCAACCGGAGCGGGTCGATGCGCAGCAGGGTGAGCACCGGTTCGCCGGAGCGCACGACCTGTCCGACCGCCGCGTGGCGCGCCGCGACCCGCCCCGGCCACGGCGCCCGCACCTGGCAGTCGGCGAGCCGCTTCTCGGCCTGCAGCGCCTCGATGCGCAGCAGCCTGGCCTCTGCGAGCCACGTCGCCACCTCGTCGCGCGCCTTCTGCACGCGGCTCGCCGCGACCGCGAGCGTCGCGTCGGCGGCTTCGAGTTGCGACAAGGAACTCAATCGCTCCTGGACCATCTCGGCGATGCGGGCGCGGTTGGCCTTCGCTTCGACCTGCACCGCGTCGGCCTCGCGCACCGCCGGCGTCGCCGCGACGTCGAGACCTTCGAGATCGACGCCGGCCGCCACGCCGAGCCGCACCTCGGCGGCGACGATCGCGGCCTTCGCCCGCTGCACCGCCAGTTCGAACTCGCGCGCCGCCAACGCCGCGATCACCACGCCATCGGCGACGACGTCGCCGACGTCGACCGCGAGCGTACTCAGCCGCCCGGTCACCTCGAACCCCACCACCAGTTCTTCCTGCGCGGCCAGCACGCCGGTGACCGGCGCCTTCTTCGGCAGCTCGCGCGTCCCGGCGACGGTCAACTGCACCGGCACCGGCCGGCGCGGCGCCGACCCCGCCGGCCGCGACGGACCGCACGCCGCCACCGCCAGCAGCACCACCAGTGCGATTGCGGTGCGGTGCCTCATTCGGCCACGATGCGCAGGTCGTTGACGAAGCGTTCGCTGATCTCGAGGGCGGTGGCGAAGTCCGGATGGCGCACGACGATCCAGCCGTCGCCGACCACCACCTTGCGCCAGTCCCGCTTCGGCTCGCCGATCGGCGTCAGTTCGATCGACGCGACGTGCTGGCCGTAACGCTGCAGCAGTTCGCGCAGCCCGTGGTGCGCGCGCACGATGCCCTCGCCCTGCGCGCGCTTGAACACCATCGCCGCCACGTACTTCTTCGACGTGTCCTGACTCAGCCGGCCGTAGCAGGCCGCCTCGGCCCAGCCGGAGAACAGGTCGATGTCGCAGCTGTAGTTCATCGCGTGTACCAGCCGCGCGCCGGGCGGCCGGCCGCCGATCTCGCCGAACACCGCCTCGCCTTTGGCGGTCCGGAACCACTCCATGTGCGTGAAGCCGGTCTGGAAGCCGAGCGCCTTCAGCACGCCGTGCCCCAGCTCCACGCCCGGCCGCGGCAGCTCGGCGGTCAGGTCGCGCAGCACGATGTTCTGCATCGAGATCCACGGGTTCTGCGCGAGGATCATCGGCTTCGGCTTGTACCAGGCGACGTTCTCGAACAGGATGCGGCCGTCGGCGCACACCGTGTCGTAGGTCAGTTCCTCGCCCTCGATGAACTCCTCGACCGAGATCTCGTCGATGTGCTTCACCTTCGCCAGCGCGTCGGCGAACTCCTGCCGGTCGTTGCAGCGGTACGTGTCCTTGCTGCCAGCACCATCGATCGGCTTGACGATCGCCGGGTAGCCGCAGCGCTCGACCGCCGCCCACGCCTCCTGCGTGCTGCGCGCGCGGCCGTGGCGCGGCACCCGCAGGCCGGCCTTCTCGACCGCCTGCTTCATCGTCTCCTTGTCGCGGAACACCTCGGTCTGCGCCCGCGTCATGCCCGGCAGGCCGAACGCCTCGCGCAACCGCGCCGCCAGGTACATCAGCCGTTCCCACAGGCACTCGACGCGATCGAGCGAACGCCCGCGCAGCCACTGCCGCACCTCCTCGACCACCTTGCCCTCGTCGCCGAAGCCCGACACCTGCAGGTAGTCGTGCAGCGCCTCGCGCGCTTCCTTCGGCAGCGCTGCCGCCGGCTGGTCGCCGACGCCCAGCACCTTGGCGCCGACCGCGGCCAGCCCGCGCACGAACAGCGGCATCTCGGCGGGGAACCCTGGACTCAGGTAGACGACGTGCATGGCGGTGGCAGGCTCGGGAAGCAGGAACTCAATCCAGTTCGACTCGCACGGTGCTGACGATGCGCTGCACGGCGCGGGTGACGAGCGAGGTGTCGGGGTGGCGCACGATCACGTAGCCGTCGCCTTCATAGCTGGTGCTCGGCGGCTTGCCGATCGCCGGCAGGCGCGCCTCGACGATCAGTTCGCCGAGTTCGCTGCGCACCTCGTCGAAGCCGTGCACCGCCTTGATCACCGCGTCGGCCTTGCCGGTGCCACCCTGGGCACGCAGGTAGGCGGCCCCGGCGGCGTGGCGCCGCACCAGCGGGCTCCAGGTCTCGAACACCATCAGCTGCGCGAACGCGCGATACAGGTCGGCGTCGGTGACGTGGCTCATCAGCGTCATGAACTGCGCGCCGGGCGGCCGCGCCGCCACTTCGCCGATCGCGATGCCACCGTCGGCCCGCCGGAACCACTCCAGGTGCGACATGCCGGTCCACATGCCGAGCGTGCTCAGCGCCCGCGGCCCGATGCGATGGATCGCCGCGAACTCCGGCCCACTGAGATCCCGCGGCAGCACCACGCACCACTGGATCCACGGGTTCGCCATCACCTCGAGCGGCGTGGGGTAGTAGCAGCAGATGTTGTGGAAGCAGTGCTGGCCGTGCAGCGTCGCGGTGTCGAACGAGAACTCGCGGCCGAGCACGAACTCCTCGACCAGCACCTCGCGGCCGGGCCCCGGCTTGCTCTGCTGCAGGAACGCCGTCAGCTCCTGCAGGCTGTCGCAGCGCGACGTCGACTTCGAGCCCGCGCCCGCCGGCGGCTTGCACACGACCGGGAACCCCACCTGCTCGACGAACTGCCGGGCCTGCTCGATCGACGCAACCAGGACGTGCCGCGCGCACGGCAGGTCGTGCGCCGCGAACAGGTCCTTCATCCGTGATTTGTCGCGGAAGTTGCGCGCCGTCGCCGCATCCATGCCGCGGATGCGCAGCCGTTCGCGCACCGCCGCCAGTGGTTCCTGCAGTGGCTCCAGGATGCCGAGCAAGCGTTCGGCCTTGCCCTGCCGGGCCGCCAACGCTTCCACGCCCCGGACCAGGTCGTCGGCGACCATCGCATCGGGCACGCGTTCGAAGTCGGCGAGCAGCGCCAGGAAGTCGGCCGGAAACTTCGTGCGCTCGTCCTGCGCCACCACCGTCAACCGCACGCCGGGCAAGGAGGCCGCCGCGCGGGCGAACCGCAGCGTGTTCTCCATCGCGAACGGAATGGCGAAGACGACGTGCACCATCGAGGGCCGGACAAGCTAGCCCTGCGCCGGGTGCGCTGCCACGCTGCGAAGGGCCCGGTCAGAAAATCAGGTCGCGCGCCGCCGTCGCCGCGAAGAACCCGTTCTTCGCCGCAGTCGTGATCGCGACCGCCTGCACGCGCGCGGCGAGACCCGACAGGCCGGGCGGAATCGCCGCACCGAGCGTCGTGCCCACGGGACCCACGCCGGCCGGCCGCACCGCGAACCAGCCGGAGCCGAGCGGCACCTGCAGGCCCGGCCACGCCAAAGGCCCCACCGGCGACACCGGCGGCACCCACGGCTCGAGCAGCAGCACTGCGAAGTCGTTGGTGAACGCGCCCGCCGGCGATCGCATCGACACCAGGACCAGCGTCCCGGCAGGCGCAGCCACCGGCGACACCGCCGGCGGCACCCCACCGAGCAAGGCCACCATCAGCGTGAAGTCCTCGCGCGTGCCGGACAGCACCTCGTACTCGTCGGCGCCGACGTCGGTCCCCGGACCGATCATGCGCGGATCGCCCTCGAAATCGAACAGCGGCAGGTCGACGACGCCGAGGCCCGCGTGGCGGCACGGTGAACCCGCCGTCAGGTGCACATCGCCAGCGGCGAGGTTCACGAACAGCGGGTCGGCGCTGAAGTTGGCAGGGCCGGTCACCGTGCCCGCGACGGCGCCGAGGTCGCACGCCTGCGCCGACGCGACGATGCCGCTCGCGTACAGGTCCGACGGCACACCGCTCTTCGTGTTGCCCCAGACGATGCAGTTGCGCAGCGCCGCCGACGACACCATGAAGCCGCCGACCGTCAGGCCGCCGGTGACCGAACCGAGCGGCTGCGGCTGGCCGCCGACATTGCCGGCGATCGTGACACTGATCGCGGTGAACGCGGTGGCGCCCGTGGCACCCGCACCATCGCCGCCGTGCACGTTGCCCGGCGTACCGGCATTGCCGCCGGTGTTGCCGGTGACGACGCAGTTGCGCATCAGCACCGGAGCGACCGCGAGTGCCGACGGCGCGCCGAGATCGAAGCCGCCGTGACCGCCATGGCCGCCCGTGCCGACCGTCGTCGCACCGTCGCCGCCGACGTTGCCCGTCACCACGCACTGCGACAGCCGCGCGGCACCCGCCGTGAACAGTTCGAAGCCACCATCACCGCCGCGGCCGCCGAACGCCGAGCCGGTCGACGCGAAGCCGCCGAGGCCGCCGGTGTTGTTGCGGAACGTGCAGCCGAGCAGTTCCGGCGTCGTGCCCGCCAGCGTGAAGCCGAAGTACGCGCCGCCCGCCCCACCGCGCGCACCGCTGTTGCCGAACAACCCGCCGACGCCGGCACCACCGACGCCGCCGACGTTCGTGTGCACCTCGCAGTCGATCAGTTGCAGCGCCGAGCCGGTCGCCAGGATGCCGCCCGGGCCGCCGCTGCCCGCGAACTGCAGCGTCGGCGACGACGAAGGCGCACCCACACCACCCTGGTTGGCGGTGATCACGCAGCGGCGGATCGTCGGCGAACTGTTGACGACCTGGATGCCGCCCGCGGTCGAGCGGACGCCGGCGACCGTCGCGCCGACTCCGCCGCGGATCGTGAACCCTTCGAGCACCGCGGTCGGCGGTTCGTTGGTGACGAACTGGACGACGGGTCCGACACCGTTGCCGTCGATCGTCGTCATCGCCGCCCCGACGACGCTGCGTACGGTGATGGCCTTGCCGAGGAAGTCGATCGTCTCGAAGTACGTGCCCGGCGCCACCAGCACCGTGTCACCCGCAACCGCGGCCCCGATCGCCGACGTGATCGTCGGGTAGGCAGGGCTCGGCACGGTCAGCGTCGACTGGGCGGTGAGCAACGTCGACGAGGCAAGCACGAACGCGAGCAGGAACGAGCGGCGGACGGACGGGTGCATGGGCCGCGGCCACGATACCAGGACGCCGGATACCTGCTCGCGGGCGACGTTCGCGTCGCGGGCTACAGCGTACCGAACGTCAGCTGCAGCGCGTTCGAACTGGTCACGGCGGTGAGCCCGCCGCTCGCGTCGAACTGCGCGGGCAGCAGCTGGTAGCGCATCGTCTGCCCGACCAGCGCCATCGCGTTCGGGATCGCGATCGCAACGAACGCAGTGCCGGCGCTCGGCACCAGCAAGTCGAGCAGGTCGAGTGCGCGGCTCGTTCAGGTTGCCGGCGCGCTACGCCGCCGGTTCCACCAGTTCGAACCGAAGTCGCCGGGCCGCCTTGGCCAGGCGCTCGTCGAACGTCGCGAACGCAACCTGCTGCCCGTTGACCTGCAGGTATGTCGCCGTCGCCAGGTGGATCGCATCCAGGGTTCGCACCGGCACCGGGAACGGCTCGAGCGTGCGCGCCAGAGTCCGGGAGTCCATCTCCACGAATCCGATGCGGCTCAGCAGCCCGTGAGTCTGGTCGGCGTGCGATTGCGTCAGCCCGCGCGCGTGCATGCGCACCCAGGTCTCCACGGCCAGCAGACGGCTGCTGACCAGGGTCTGGCTCCAGAACGCTGCCGGCGCCACGCGGTCCTCGCTGAGCAGGGTCGCGAGCACGACCGAGGTGTCGACGTAGATCATCGATCTTCGCGATCCCGACGCAGTTCCTCCGCCAGTTCGCGGTACGACATGATCGGCTTCATCGGCGGCAGCGGGACGTTCGGTGGTGTCGCCGCTGGTGTCAGCAGCCCATCGCGCACGAGCCCCGCCAGACGCGCATCGGCGACGTCCAGGCTGCGACCGCCCTGCGGCGGCGTCAGTTCGGCCACCACACGATCGCGGTCGGTGATCAAGACGGTCTCACCGCCGGCAGCGAGCCGGACGTACTCACTGAGTTTGTTCTTCAGGACCTTCAGGCCGATGGCACGCATGGTTGCCAAGGTAGCCTCTGGAGGCCACCTTGCAACCGGCTATCGGCCGCCGCGCCGTCGGACTTGCGAACGGCCGCTGGCGTCGCGCCGGCACCGGGGCTTTGCGCTCGCGCCGAACGGACCGTCGTGCCAACATCCCGCGCCCATGCGCCCGCTGCGCCTCGCCCTGTGCGCGTCCGAAGTCGCCCCGTTCGCCAAGACCGGCGGCCTCGCCGACGTGCTGCTCGGGCTGTCGCGCTGGCTCGGCACCAAGGCGCCGGCTGGCGCAGGCCACGACGTGCGCGTGTTCCTGCCGTTCTACCAGCGCATCGCGAAGGGCACGCTGAAGACCACGCCGCTGGCCGGGGCCCAGAACATCGACGTGCGATTCCCGGGCCGCACGATCCGGTTCTCGATCCGGACGGCGCCGCTGCCGCAGAGCGACGTGCCGGTCTACTTCGTCGACTGCAAGGAGCTGTACGACCGCGAAGGCATCTACACCGAGGACGGCGACGAGGCGCTGCGCTTCGGCCTGCTGTCGCGCGCGGTGCTCGAGACCTGCCAGCGGCTGCAGTGGGCGCCCGATGTCGTGCACTGCCACGACTGGCACACGGCGCTGCTGCCGCTCTACCTGCGCACGGTCTACGCGTGGGACAAGCTGTTCGCGGGAACCAAGACGCTGCTGACGATCCACAACATCGGCTACCAGGGTTACTTCCCCGACAGCCAGATCGACGTGCTGGGGCTGGGCGACCAGCGCGCGCACGTACACCACGGCGACCTGCGCGACGCCAAGCTGGCGTTCCTGAAGACCGGCGTGCTGCACGCGACCAAGCTGTCGACGGTGTCGAAGACCTACGCGAAGGAGATCCAGACCGACGAGTACGGCATGGGCATGCAGGAACTGCTGCGCTCGCGCAGCGGCGACCTGGTCGGCATCGTCAACGGCGTCGACTACGGCGAGTGGAACCCGGCCAACGACCCGCGCATCCCGCACCACTTCACCGCCGACGACCTGGGCGGCAAGGCGAAGATGAAGGCGGCGCTGCTGCAGCGCTTCGCGCTGCCGCACGACGTCCGCTCGCCGGTGTTCGGCGTGGTGTCGCGCCTGACCGCGCAGAAGGGCTTCGAACTGTTCGCCGACTCGATCCCGATCTTCCTGCAGCGCGAAGACATGCGGCTGTGCGTGCTCGGTTCGGGCGAGGACAAGCACGAGCAGTACTTCCAGTGGTTGCGCGACACCTGGCCGCAGAAGGTCGGCCTGTTCCGCGGCTTCCAGGAGGACCTCGCGCACTGGATCGAGGCCGGTTCCGACGTGTTCCTGATGCCGAGCCGGTTCGAGCCGTGCGGCCTGAACCAGATGTACAGCCTGCGGTACGGCACGCCGCCGGTGGTGCGCCGCACCGGCGGCCTCGCCGACACGGTGCAGGGCTGGGACCCGAACAGCAAGGCCGGCACCGGCTTCCTGTTCGACGAGTACAGCAGCCACGCGCTCGCCGGCACGATCGACTGGGTGTTGCGCAACTGGCGCGACCAGCGCGGCTGGCAGCAGTTGATCCGGAACGGCATGCAGCAGGACTTCTCGTGGGCGCGCCAGGGACCGGAGTACGTCCACCTCTACCGCTCGCTGCTGCCCGCCTAGACTCGCCCTCCACCACCATGCACGTCGTCTTCGTCGAACCGTCGTTCCCCAAGAACCAGCGCGAGTTCCTGCGCGGCCTGCTCAGCACCGGCGCCCGCGTCTCCGCGATCAGCGAACGGGCGCCGGAAGCGCTCGGCAACGAGCTGCGCGAGGGCCTGTTCCAGTTCGAACGCGTGCGCTCGGTGGTCGACGAGCACGCGCTCGCCGAGGCGGTGAAACGGCTCGGCCAGAAGGCGCGCGTCGATCGCCTGGAGGCGACGGTCGAGGCGCACGTGATGGCGGCGGCGCACGTGCGCGAGCAGCTGAAGATCTACGGCACCACGTCGAAGACCGCGTGGCTGTGCCGCGACAAGCCGGCGATGAAGGACGCGGCGCGCGCGGCCGGCGTCGCTTGCGCCGCGAGTGCGCGGGTCACGTCGGTCGCCGACGCCGAAGCGTTCGCGAAGACGAACGGCTACCCGTTGATCCTGAAGCCGCTGGACGCGGCCGGAGCGTCGGGCACGGTCAAGGTGACCAACGACGGCGAGCTGCGGGCGGCGTGCGAGACGCTGCGCGTGGCGTCGGGCCGCGTGGTCGCGATCGAGGAGTTCCTCGACGGGCACGAGGGCTTCTACGACACGCTGTCGGTGTGCGGGAAGCCGGTGCTCGACTTCGCCTGCCACTACTACCCGAACGTGCTCGAGGCGATGCGCACGCGCTGGATCTCGCCGCAGATCCTCTGCACCAACCGGATCGACGGCGGCCACTACCAGGACGTGCGCGCGATGGGCCAGAAGGTGATCACCGCGCTGGGCATCTGGACCTCGCCGACGCACATGGAGTGGTTCCGCGGCCCGAAGGGCCTGAAGTTCTCGGAGATCGGCTGCCGACCGCCGGGTGTCGGCGTCTGGGATCTGTACTGCGCCGCCAACGAATTCGACCTGTACGCGGCGTGGGCGCACGCGATCGTGCACGAGAAGGTGCCGTTCCAGGCTTCGCGCAAGTTCGCGGCCGGCATGATCGCGCTGCGGCCGGACCGGGACGGCGTGATCTCGCACTACGACGGCGTCGAGCAGATGCAGCGCAAGTTCGGCGAGTGGATCCTCGACTCGCACCTGCCGCCGGCCGGCACGGCGACGCAGGGCGTCGAGGGCGGCTACATGGCGAACGCCTACGTGCGCATGCGGCACCCGGACTTCGACACGCTGCGCTCGATGCTCAACACCGTCGGGGAGACGGTGAAGGTGCGCGCGAAGTAGGCGCCGGAACGCAAGCGACCTCACCGGGACGGCCCGGCAAGGTCGGCGATGACACGTTCGGGAAGCGGTTCAGCTGCCGACGTGGAAGCCGGCGACGTTGGTCGCGCAGAAGCTGATCGTCGGCAGGCCGGGACCGCCCGGGCCACCAGGACCACCGGGACCACCCGGCAGCGTGATGCCGAGGGTGACGCCCTGTGCGAACAGGTCGAGACCGCCGACGAAGCCGGCCGGAACCGGCAGCGCCACCGAGGCATCGCCCTGCGCGTTGGTCGGGCCCATCGGCAAGGCCCCGAACGGCGGCGCGAGGCCGAGCGTCAGCGAGCCGAGCGGACCGAAGTTGATCGTGGTCGTGCCCTGCGTTTCACCGATCACGAGGAAGGCGAAGCCGCCGGCCGTGCTGCCATCGACCGCGAAGGTGAGCGTGGTGCCCGGCGCGCCGGTGCCGGTCACGGTCAACGTGCACTGCGCCGCGGCGGCCGACGCGAGGAGGGAGGAGACGAGGAGGAATCGTGCGAGCATGGTGGCTGAGCCTCTGGTCGGGCTCGGGAAGAGAGGTTGTCCGGACGGACCCGGCCACGCCGGATCCCGTCTGGACACCGGCACCATACGCGGTCGGGCGCCCAGGGCGGGCGGCGGCTCTGGCACTTCCGCCGCGGCGCGCCTGGGTCCGATCAGGCCAACGGTGGCCAGGCCGCGCCCCGGTCGAACCCCGCTGGCCGCCGCCGTTCGCGCTGACTCGATGGCAAGCGGTCGTTTCCACAACCGTCTCCACATCGCGCCGGCTTGTTCACAGGTCGTCCACCGCCAAACCTCCGGCGGCAACGACATCTCCGACCGTCGGCTGGCCTTGTTCCACGCGTGCGCCGGGGCGCGCTCGCCGCCGTGGGCTGCGGAGCAATCCACCCGCCCTGGCAACCCTGATGCGGCCGCGCGGGGCGCCGCCTTTTGTCGCGCGCCGCAAGAACGGCTGCGGTAGGAACGCTCCCCGCGATGTCCGGCCCGTCTCCCGCCGCCAGCCAGGTCCCGAGCCGCACGTTCGGCGCCGAACTGCTGGCGCTGCTGCGGCTGGCCGCGCCGATCGCGCTGGTGCAGCTCGGCATGACGGCGCTCAACTTCGTCGATGTCGCGATGCTCGGTCATCACGACCCCGACGCGCTGCCGGCGATGGCGCTCGGCAACAACCTGGCGTGGGCGGCGTCGATGTTCTGCTTCGGCGCGATCACGGCGGTCGATCCGCTGATGTCGCAAGCGGTCGGCGCGCGCGACCACGGCGCGATCCCGGTGCTGCTCGGGCGCGGTGCGGTGCTCGCGGTGTTGCTCGCGGTGCCGGCGGCGCTGTTGCTGCTGCCGGCGGCGACGTGGCTCGAGTGCAGCGGCCAGCCCGCCCACCTGATTCCGGCCGGCGCTGCGTACGCGCGCTGGCAGACGCTCGCGTTGCTGCCGTTCCTGCTGTACGGCTTGCTGCGCAGCCTGCTGTCGGCGCACGCGCGGCTGTGGCCGCAAGTCGTCACGATCGTGTGCGGCAACCTGCTGAACGCGGCGCTGGACTGGGTGCTGATCTTCGGCAAGTGCGGCCTGCCGGCGATGGGCGCCTCCGGGGCCGCGATCGCGACCGTGCTGTGCCGGTGGCTGATGCTGGCGGGCCTGCTCGCCTTCGGCTGGCGCGACCTCGGGC
>JBASWX010000245.1:0-11269 GCA_049276695.1 Planctomycetota bacterium | reverse complement strand
CGACCACGTTCCGCAGCCGGCTGCGGCGCGCCAGGGTGCGCCACAACGAACGCGCCAGCACGCGGCCGCCTTCGCAGTAGCCGAGCAGCAGGCGCAGGCGTTCGCTGCGCGACCAGTCGGTCCGGCGGCTGGCCGAGAAGGCGGTGAGGTACAGGTCGATGCGCGCGAGCGCCTTGCCGTGCAGCGAGCGGCGGAACGCAACCGCGGCGGGCGTGTCGATCACCAGCAGCTTCGCTGTCGCCGGGTCGCCGACCACCAGCACGTTGCGCGGCACCGGCGTGCACCACAGGAAGCCGGCCCGGTGCAAGGCGCCGAGCAGGCGGCCCATCGCCGAGGCGAGTTCGACGCGCACGCGATGCTGCCCGGGGGGAAGCGCAGCCAGCACCTGTTTCAGCGAACGGCTGGCGGGCACGAACCGGGTCTGCAGCGTCGACTCGTCGACTGCCAGCCAGCGCCGCCGTTCCGACCAGGCGAGCGGTTCGAGGCACGGCAGGCCGGCGGCGCGCAGGGCGGCGAGGTGGTCGTGTTCGCGCTGCGCGCGGCTCCGCCGCCACAGCGACTGCAGCCAGCGCAGCCCGCGGTTGCGGTAGGTCTTCCGCACGATCGCGCCGTCGCCGCTGCCGAGCACCACCACGGTGGTGGCCGGCTCGTCCTTCAGCACCACGGGCCGGTGGTCGGCGGAGTCGGTGGGCGCGTTCACGGACCGCGCGAGCATAGTGCGGGCGGTCAACGCTGGCGCAGTTCCTGTTCGAGCCGCTGCACCAGTTCGTGCCGCGGCCACGGTCGCGCCGGCACCATCTGACCGAGGTTGGTGAACATCAACGGGTGCTCGACCTTCGGCATCGGCAGCTCGAGCCACTCGCGCACCGCGCGCACCGCGAGCACTTCGACCGGATACAGCCAGCAGGCCGGATCGTCGAACAGCGGCTCCTTGCTGCGCACCGCTTCCAGGTGCAGGTCGAGCAGGTCGGCCAGGCGCTGCGCGAACATGCGCGACTCGCCGCGCCAGTGCATCAGCACCTCGTGGTAGGGGCCGAGCCGGGGCGTCAGTGTCGGCCGCTGGCCGGCGTGCAGCACCAGCAGTTCGCGCACGAACAGCGGCAGGTGCTCGCCCTCGGCGAACGACGACTCCGGTTCGTCGCGCAGCAGCTCGTACAGCGGATCGGCGCCGGGGTCGCCCAGTGCGAGCCCGAGCAGCGCCGTCCAGGCGCCGTGCAGCCGCGAGAACGGCAGCCGCGAGCGGCCCGCCCGCTGCGTCGCCGCACCCTGATGGCGGGCGCGCAGCAGCAGCGAACAGCGCCGCAGCCCCTGGCCGAGACGCGCCTCGCCGAAGCCGCCGGCTTCGCCATCCAGCACCAGGCACAGGCCGTGCCCGAGGTGCCAGGTGCCGAGCATCCACGCGGCGACGTGGACCTGCGCCCGGCGGGCCGGGTTGCCCAACGCCGCGAGCAGTTGCGCCTCCTGGTCCTGCTGCAGGAACTTGCGGTTCGCCAGCCGGTCCGCCCACTCGTGCAGCTGCCGGCCCAGGGTCGTGATCGCGGCGTGAGTCATCGGGGGCGGGAACGGTAGGGGCACGGGGCCGCGGGCGGAACGGGGCACGCGCGCCCGGTCCCGGCGAGGTCGTCTGAACCGGAGCGCGTGCGCGCCGTTGGCCCGAAGGTCGCGGTGAGCTCGCCGCGCCAGGAGTCCCCGATGCGATCGCCCCTCTGCGCCAGCCTTGCGGCTGTGCTGTGTTCGTTCGTTCCGCTTCCCGCCCAGGATCGTCCGGCAGCACCGCGACCCGCCGAAGCCAGCCAGATGCTGGCGACGGAGCGCTTCCTGTTCGTGATTCGCGACGGCGTGCTGTGGCAGTTCGACGTCGCGACGCTGGCGCCGCTGCACTCATTCGCTTTCCCCGATGGCAAGGACCTGCCAGCGATCGCGCGCCGGGAAGCTACGCGCCGCGAACTGCCGGCGCCGCCGCGCGAGGTTGCGCCCGAACCGGCACCCGCGGCGGCAGCGGTACCCGCCGAGCCGGTCGCCGGGAGCATCGAAGCAGCGCTGCGGTGGCTGGCGGCGCACCAGGACGAGAGCGGCAAGTGGGACTGCGACGAGTTCATGAAGCACGACGATCCTGCCGCGGGCAAGCCGTGCGACGGCCCCGGCAAGGCCGTGCACGACGTCGGCGTCACCGGGCTCGCGCTGCTGGCGTTCCTCGGCGCTGGCAGCACGATGCGCGGGGGGCCGCACAAGGAGCAGATCAAGAAGGCCGCGAAGTGGCTGAAGGAGCAGCAGCAGGAGAACGGCCTGTTCGGCACCAATGCCTCGCACGACTTCGTCTACGACCACGCGATCGCGACCTACGCGATGTGCGAAGCGTACGGGCTGTCGGACTACCAGCTGCTGCGGGCGAACGCGCAGAAGGGCATCGACTACCTCGAGTCGCACCGCAACCCGTACTCGGTGTGGCGCTACCAGCCGCGCGACAACGACAACGACACCTCGGTGACGACCTGGGCGTTGTGCGCCTACCGCTCCGCGGACCACTTCGGCCTGCAGGTCAACAAGGACGCGATGAAGCTGGTCGGCGTCTGGTACGACCAGGTCAGTTCGCCGGACGGCCGCGCTGGCTACAGCAAGCAGGGCGAGCCGTCATCGCGCATGGAAGGCGACCACTTTGCGCGCTTCCCGCCGCAGCGCGGCGAAGCGATGACCGCGGCGGCGGCGTTCGGGCGCTACGCGCTCGGCCAGGACGCGAAGAGCAAGCCGATACTGGCGCGCGCGGCCGAACGGCTGGTGGCGAAGCCGCCGAAGTGGGAGGCCGGGCACGTCGACGCGGTCTACTGGTTCTTCGGCACCTACGCGCTGTTCCAGGCCGGCGGCGAACCCTGGGTGACCTGGCAGCAGGCGCTGCGCACGCTGGTCGAGCACCAGCGGCAGGACGGCAACCATGCCGGCTCGTGGGATCCGGTCGGCGTCTGGGACCAGGAAGGTGGCCGCGTGTTCACGACCGCGCTCTACGCGCTGTCGCTCGAAGCGGTGGCCAGGTACCAGAAGCTGGTGAAGTGACGCGCGGTCGGTTCAGCAGCGGGGCGCCCACGCTCCGTGCAGCGCCCCGAGCGTGATCGCGGCGTGCGACGCGTGCCATGCGGCCTTGCCGGCTTCGAACAGGATCGCCTGCGGCGACTCGTGCCGCACGCCGCAGCGTTCGGCGATGCCGCGCGCGAGCGCGCGCTCCGCGATCACGTCGACGAACAGGGCCGGCACGTCGGGCATCTCGGCGACGAAGCGGTCCCAGTGCGCCTTCGCCTGCGCGCTGACTGGGCAGGTCGGCGAGTGCTTGAACAAGAGGCACCGGCCCGCGGCGAGTGCCCGTTCCCACGTCGCGAGGTCGTGCAGCTCCGTCGGCGCCATCGATCGCCTCAGGGCAGGATGCGCGCCTTGCCGGCGGCGTCGCCGACGACGATGCGGCCGGCCATCCCGACGAACAGGCCGTGGTCGACGACGCCGGGCAGCGCGTCGAGCGTGCGTTGCAGCGCCGCCGGATCCGGGATGCCCGGGTAGCGGCAGTCGAGCACCAGGTTGCCGTTGTCGGTGACGAACGGCTTGCCGTCGCGCTCGCGCACCTTCGGCTCGCAACCCGTCGCGGCGACGCGGCGCGCGGTGTGCCGCCAGCCGAACTGCACTACTTCCACCGGCAGCAAGAACGACTTGCCCAGCACCGGCACCAGCTTCGACTCGTCGACGATGACCACCAGCTCGCGCGCGGCGATCGCGACCAGCCGCTCGCGCAGGTGCGCGCCGCCGCCGCCCTTGATCAGGTTCTTCTTCGGATCGACTTCGTCGGCGCCGTCGATCGCGAGGTCGAGCCGTTCGACGTCGTCGAGGTTGGTCACCGGGATGCCGAGCTTGCCGCACAGTTCGGTGGTTGCGCGGCTGGTCGCGACGCCGCGCACGCGCAGCCCGTCGCGCATGCGCGCGGCCAGTCGTTCGAGCACGAACGCGAACGTCGAACCGGTGCCGAACCCGATCGTCGTCCCGTCCTGCACCAGGTCGGCCGCGGCGAACGCGGCGGCGCGCTTTCCGGCATTGGCGTCGGTCATGGCGCGCAGGCTAGCGCGGTAGCGGTGCGAGCGCGAACCGGCGGTGCCGGCGGAAGGCGCGGGCATTCGCGGCGTGCCTCCCTACGCTGTGCCGCGCGTGAGCAATGGAAGCAAGCTGCCGCTGCGCGTGCAGGCCGGCTACGCGGCGGCCGACGTCGGGATGAACGCGGCGGAGATGGTGCTGCGGCTCTACCTGCTCGTCTACTACACCGACGTCGTCGGGCTGCGCGCCAACCTCGCCGGGCTCGCGGCCGGGCTGGCGCTGGTGTGGGACGCGGTGATCGACCCGGTGATGGGCGTGGTCAGCGACCGCACCTACCGGCGGTTCGGAGGGCGGCGCGTCTGGCTGCCGCTCGGCGGCGCGATGCTCGGGCTCGGCATGGTGGCCGTGTTCTGGCCGCCGGCGCTCGCCGGCCAGGCGATGAAGTTCACGTGGCTGCTGCTCGCCTACTGCTTCCTCAACACCGGCTTCACGATCCTCAGCGTGCCGTTCACCGCGATGGCCGGCGAGATGACCGCCGACCCGCACCAACGTTCGGTGCTGTTTGGCTGGCGCTTCGCGTTCGCCAACGCCGGTGCGTTGCTGGCGGCCCTGCTGCCGCAGTGGTTGCTCGCCGAGGGTGGCACCGTGCCCGGCACGATGCCGGCGGTCAGCGCGGTGCTCGGCGCGCTGGCGCTCGTGTCGGCGCTGGTCAGCCACCGCGCGACCGCGGGGCTCGCGTTTGCCGAGCCGCCGCGGCACACCGAGACGCTGGCGGCGGCCTACATCGCGCCGTTCACCAACCGCGCCTTCCGGCCGTTGGTCGCCGCCTACGTGATCGCCAACACCGGCATCGCCGTGAACGCGGCGACCTTCTGGTACTACTACAAGCACGTGCTGCGGCTGTCGGAACCCGACACGCAGCGGGTGCTGGCCGTGTTCATGGCGGTGTTCACGCTGTCGATCGTCGGCTGGGTGAAGGCGGCGAAGTGCTGCGGCAAGCGGCGGCCGCTGGTGCTGGGCGCCACTGTGCTCGGGCTCGGCAACACCGCGCTCTACGTGCTGGTGCCGGCCGGCGGCTACTGGTGGGTGATGACGCTGGGCGCGATCGGCCTCGCCAGCATCGTCGGCTGCGTCGTGCTGATCGACGCGATGGTCACCGACGTGCTCGACCACGACCAGCTGCGCACCGGCAAGCTGCGCGCGGGCCAGTTCTTCGGCGTCTGGCGGCTCGCCGCCAAGCTGGCGCGCGCACTGGCGCTGGTGGTGGTCGGCGACGTGCTGACCGCCGCCGGCTTCGTCGAGCAGGGCGGGGAACAGCCGGCGTCGGTCGCGACGGCGCTGGTGTGGCTGTTCGGGCCGGGCGTCGGCGCGCTCTTCCTGCTGACCGGCTTCGTGCTGTGGCGGTATCGCTTCGACGACCGGGCGCAGGCACGGGTGCGCGAACTGCTGGCGCGGCGGGCGGCGCGTTCGCCGGCGTCGGTCCCGGCGCCCTGACCGGCACTGCGATCGTCGAGGCGGCGGGTTCGTTACGCGACAGGACTCCCGGCATCAAGAGAACGTCGTCTGGCCGCGCGGCAGCCCACCGACCCACTGGCGGAAGTACTCCTGCGTGACCTTGGCCGCGTCCGGCCGCCACACGCCGTCGTAGTCGACCGACCGCACGCTCGCGAAGCGGCCGTCCGGCGCCTGCACGCCCTCGACGAACAGCACCTCGTGGGCTTCGAGCTGGCGCACGACGTCGCGCGAATGGGAGTTCAGGATCACTTGGCGCAGCGGGTTGTCCGCGGCACCCGCCGGTTCGTCGACGTCGACCGCGTAGTCGCGCAGCAGTTGCATCAGCGCCGGGACGCCGCCAGGCTCGATGCCGTTCTCGGGTTCCTCGATGCACAGCACGCGGCTCGAGCGGGCGTCCATCTGCATCGCGACCAGCGCCAGGTAGCGCAGCGTGCCTTCGGACAGCGCGCGTGGCGGCATCCACAGCTCCGAGTCGCGGAAGCGCACTTCGACGACGTGGTGCTGCCGCACCTGGTCGTCGCGCACGCGCACGGCGTCGACACCGGGCACCAGTCGGGCGAGATGGTTCGCTGCTTCGGTGAACACCTGCACCATGCCGTCCGGCGTGCCCTCGGCGGCGTGGAAGCCCGTGCCGCCGGCAGGAGTGCGTTCGCGGCCGAGCCGGCGCAGCGTCGCCGCGATGTGGCGGCCGTGTTCGTCGACCGATGCAGTCTCGCCGAGGCGATCGGGCGTGCGCAGCGAGGACGGTTCGAGCTGCACCGCATGCCACGACGCCATCTCGCGTCGCGCGGCGACGACCGTCGGGTGTTCCTTCGACGTCGTGCCGCCGAGGATCGTGCGCGGCGAGGCGCCGGCGGCGACCGGGCGACCGCGGCTGCCGCCGTCGCCGTGCAGCTGGATGCGCACCTGGCCATCCTCGTTCACGGTCGAGATGAAGGCGACGCCGAACCGACCGGCCCTGACGACGGAGTCACGGAACGCCCGCGCGTGCGGGAACAGCAGCACCTTGGCGGCGTCGCCCTTCTTGTGGTGCTTCAGCTCCTCCTCGACGAGAACCAGCCGGTTCTCCTTGGGCGCGAAGCGGAACACCACCGTGTAGGTGAGCAGGCTCGCGGTCGGCTGCACGACCTGCGCGAAGTCATCGGTGGTTTCCAGCGGTACCAGCATGTCCGCGACGAGCCGCAAGGTCGTATCGGGGTCGCGGTTGGTGAGCAGATCGAGGGCGCTGAAGCTGCCCTCCATCGGCTGGCGGATGGCCTCGGCCGCCTTCTGGATCTCGTCGTCGGCGAGGTGACGCAGGAATTGGATCGCGTCGAAGACGTTCGACTTGCCGACGCCGTTGGGCCCGACGAAGCACGTCAGCGGTCCGAACCGCACGTCGACGTCGCGCAGGTTCTTGAAGCCCTGGATGTGCAGCCGGAGGAGCACCACTGGAGGCTATCGTGATGCGCGGTGGCCGGCACGGGCCGTCTGTTGGCCCGGTTGGCCTGGCTCCCTGACGGCGGGTACCGGCGCGACAACCGTCCTTGCGGGCGAGGGGCTGACCCGTCAACTGGCCGACGCCGCGCCGGCTTCGCGGCCAGCAACGGGGTCGAGATCGTGATCTGCCCGTAGCGGCGGTGCGCGCCGCGCTCAGCGCGGCGTCGCGCCGGTCCTGGCGGCACGCGCGAAGTGGGCGGCGAGCCGTTCGACCATCGCGAGACGCACGGCGTCGTCGCGCCGCAGCGCCGGGATCGTCGCCAGCAGCGCGTCGACGTGGTGGCCGTTCGCGGCCAACTCGGCGCGCGAGCCATCGAGCCACTGTGCGAACGCCTCGCTGCCCAGTTCGAGGTGGAACTGGAACGCGAACGACGCGCCGAGCCGGAACGCCTGCTGCGGGTAGCGCGCACTGCGCGCCAACGGTGTCGCCCGGGGCACTGCTCGCCAGGTGTCCTGGTGCCACTGCGCGACGATCGTCGCCGGCCCAGGTGGCGCCACGACCGGATCCGACTGGCCGGCCGCCGTCCATTGCACTTCGCAACCGCCGATCTCGATGCCGTGCGCACCGCGATGCACGTCGGCGCCGGCGGCCCGCGCCAGCAGTTGCGCGCCGAGGCAGATGCCGAGGCACGGGGCGCCGCGGCGCAGGCGATCGGCGAGCAACACCACCTCCGGCGCGAGGAACGGGTGCGTGCCGACGTCGAACGCGGCCATCGGACCGCCGAGCACGACGACCAGTCCGGCATCGGCGTCGCCGGCGCGAACTTCGCGGAAGCGGCGCTCGAGCGTGAAGCCTGCCTGCTGCAGCGCCGGTCCGAACCAGCCCTCGTGCTCGTGTTCCTCGTGCAGCAGGACGACCGCGCGCATCGGCAGCACGGTAGCCGACCGCGGGTTCGGTCGCGCGCCGTGCGGCGTGGCCCCGGCGGATTGGCCGCGCCGCGGTAGACTGCCGACACCATGCTGCCGCATCGGTCGGGCCTCGGTGTCCTCGCGCCCCTGATGACCATGATCGTCGGGACCTGCCCCGGGGTTCCGGCGCAGTGCGCCACCCAATGGCTGCCGGGAGGTGGCCTGCCCAACGTCAACGGGAACATCCGGGCATCGACGATGTGGGATCGTGATGGCGCCGGCCCGGTGCCGCCGGTCCTGGTGGTCGCCGGCTACTTCTCGATCGTCGGGACGATGGCGGCCAACGCGATCGCGAGCTACGACCCGGCGACCGGTGCGTTGGCGCCGCTCGGCGCGGGGCTGGGGCCGCCCGGCGTCGGTTCCGTCAATGCCCTCGCCGTGTTGTCGAACGGCGACCTGGTTGCGGGCGGTTCCTTCCCGAGTGCGGGTGGAGTGAGCGCGCAGAACGTCGCCCGCTGGAATGGCACCAACTGGTCCGCGCTGGGGCCGGGGGTCGGTTCCGAGGTGAAGGCACTCGCCGTACTGGCGACCGGGGACCTCGTCGCCGGCGGCACGTTCCTGACCGCGGGCGGCGCCAACGCCAGCCGGATCGCGCGTTGGAACGGCGCCAGCTGGTCGCCGCTCGGCTCGGGGATGGATGACGCGGTGTACTCGCTCGCGGTGCTCGCCAACGGGGACCTCGTCGCCGGCGGTCTGTTCGCGTACGCAGGCGGCACTCCCGCCGACAAGGTCGCGCGCTGGAACGGCACGACGTGGTCGGCGATGGGACCGGGGATCAACGGCGCGGTCTACGCACTGACGACGCTGTCCAACGGCGATCTCGTCGCCGGCGGGCTGTTCACGTGGGCAGGCGGCGTGCCCGCGAACAACATCGCGCGGTGGACTGGCGGCGCGTGGGTGCCCATGGCGTCAGGAGTCGATGCCACCGTCAACTCCCTCGCGACCCTGGCGAACGGCAACCTGGTCGCCGGTGGCGCATTCACGACTGCGGGTGGAACGAGCGCGCAACACATCGCGAGTTGGAACGGCAGCACGTGGTCGCCACTTGGTCCGGGCGTGACTGCCGCTGCGCTGACCGTGACGCGCCTCGGCAATGGGGCGGTGGCTGGCGGCAGCCAATTCCTGCTGCGTTGGAACGGCACCCGCTGGGCGCCGATGGCAGCTGGAGTGGACGCTGGGGTGCATGCCCTGCTCAACCTGCCCAACGGCGACATCGTGGCGGCCGGCTCGTTCTCGGTGATCGGTGGAGTGAGTGCCAACTTCCTCGCGCGGTGGAATGGAGTCAGCTGGTCGCCGTTGGGCTCGGGGCTGAATGCTGCGGCCGTGGTGACGGCGCTGCCAAACGGGGACGTCGTGGCAGGCGGCTGGTTCACGGTCGCCGGCGGCGTCAGCGTCAACTACATCGCGCGATGGAATGGGTCGAGCTGGTCGCCGTTGGGTGCCGGTTTCGACCTCCCCGTCTGGTGCCTGACGACCCTGCCGAACGGCGACGTCGTCGCGGGCGGTTCGTTCACCAACTCTGGCGGCGTGCCGATCAACCACGTCGCCCGTTGGGATGGCACCAACTGGTCCGCGCTCGGAGCGGGACTGAACGACGTCGTGGGTGTCGCGGCCTTGGCGGATGGCACCCTCGTGGCGGCGACGTTCTCTCCACCCTCGAGTTCGAGTGTCTGGCTGTGGAACGGGACCAGTTGGTCGTCCTTGGGTTCCTTCTACGCACCGATGTACTCCCTCGCGGCCTTGCCGGAGGGCGGCTTCGCGGTTGGTTTCGGCGCCACCTTCGGTGTGGGTGGCAGGGTCTTCACCTGGAAGCCAACGACCTCGTGGTCGCAAGTGGGTGCCAGCTTGAACAGTGATGTGCGCAGCGTGACGGCGATCCCGGGCGGAGGGATCATCGCGAGTGGTCTGTTCACCGAGGACACGAGTGGCAGCCTCCTGCAGCTCAATCGCATCGCCCGTTGGATCCCCGGCTCCTGGCCTGGCTGGGTGCCCCTGGGGGCCGGCTTGAGCCCCATGTGGGCGACCGCCTTCGCGATGAAGCCCGACGGCGACCTGCTGGTCGGTGGTTACTTCACGTTCGCCGACAACCTCTTCTCGCCCTATCTGGCTGCACTGACGACGACGTGCCCGGCCAGCGCGGTGTCCGCCGGCAGCGGCTGTACCGGCGCCGGCGGCCCGAACGTGCTCACCGCGACGACGCTGCCGTGGATCGGCACGACGTTCCGTGCCATGGCCACCGGCATGCCGAACAACGCGCTCGCGCTCGGCGTGCTCGGCCTCGCCCCGGCGACGACGCCGCTGTCCACGATCCTGCCGCAGGGTGTACCGGGCTGCACCCTGCTCGTGAGTCCGCTCGTGCTCGATCTCCACGTGACCACCGGCGGCAGCCTGCCGACGCAGTTCGTGATCCCGAACTCGGCTGCGCTCGCGAACCGCGTCTTCCATCACCAGCTCGTGCCGATCGAAACCGACACGCTCGGCAACATCACCGCCCTGACCAGCACGAACGCACTGACGGTGACGATCGGCGTCTTTTGAGCCGGTGCTGGACGCTTGCGGGCATGGCGGCAGGGGCCGACCATGCGGTCGCCTTGCCGGGCACGGCCCGCGTGCAGGCACGAACCCGCGCCGTTGCTCCTGCATGACCCGAACCAGGTCCGTTCCAAGAGCGGCGGCGTCGCCGGCCCCGTTCACGCCCGCGATGCTGCTGCTGTTCGCGGGCAGCGGCTGCGCCGCGCTGCTGTACGAAGTGGTGTGGTTCCACCTGCTGCGGCTTGTGGTCGGCTGCTCTTCGGTGTCGATCGCGTTCCTGCTCGCCAGCTTCATGGGCGGCATGTGCCTCGGCACGCTGCTGCTGCCACGCTGCGTCGGCCGGCACCGCCACCCGCTGCGCGTCTACGCGCTGCTCGAACTCGGCATCGGCGCGATCGGCCTGCTGCTGCCGGTGGCGCTGCCGTGGCTCGGCGATCTCTACCAGCAGCACGCCGGCAGCGGCATGAGCGGTCTGGTGTGGCGCGGCACGTTGTGCGGCGTGGTGCTGCTGCTGCCGACGATGCTGATGGGGGCGACGCTGCCGGCGATTGCGCGTTGGCTCGGCACCACGACCGCGGGCATGCAGAAGCTCGGCGGCTTCTACGTCGCCAACCTCGTCGGCGCGGTTGCCGGAACGGTGCTCGCCGGGTTCTGGCTGATGCCCTGCTACGACCTCGTCGTCACCACCGGCGTCGCGGTCGCGATCAACGTGCTGGTGGCGTTGGTGGCGCTCGGTCTCGCCAGGCGGGTCGGCGCGGCGGCGGTGGTC
>JBASWX010000244.1:0-1727 GCA_049276695.1 Planctomycetota bacterium | reverse complement strand
GGCGAACCATCGGCCAGTGGTGCCGGCGCCTGCGCCGCTGCGGCGCCCGCGATCGCGGCGATGCCGAACGCGAGCCACGCAAGGCGACTCGAGGTTGCAGGACGGAGGTGCACGGCGCGGAGGCGTCGCTGCCACCGTTCGGTGGCGCTCCCCTGTTTCGGCATTCGCCCGACCCCGCATCAAGTGGCACGGCCCGCGCGAACCCGACCTCGACCGGACGCGAGCCACTGCTCCGTACCGCCGGTGCCATCAGCCCCTGCACCCATGCGCCGCTAGAGTCCGCGCATGAAGATCGCACCAGCCATCCTGGCGGCACTCGTCGGCGCCGCCTTCTCCGGCTGTGGCACCCTGGTCACCCGCACCAGCGCGCCGGTGGTCGGGGCCTGGCCGTTCGAAGGCGCCGCCTGCGACGTCGCGTTGGTCGCGCACGCGTTCACCGCGGAGAGCCAGGCCGATCGCGAAACCAACTTCCTGATCGGCCTGCTGTCGCTGCCGATCGACCTGGTGATCGACGCCGCGCTCGCGCCCGTCGACTTGATCGCCTGGCTCTTCGGCGCGCACAAGACGCCGATGAAGCTCCCCTGACGAGGGCAGGGTGGCGCGCGTCGCCAAAACCCAGGCGCTCAGCCGCCGGCGCCGCTCGGGGCGACGGCCGGCTGCTGCGCCGCTCTCTATTTGGGGGCCGTGCCCAGGACTTCGAGCCGCTCGATGTCGAGCACGCTGAGGCTCTCGGTGAGCGGGCGCCGCCGCGGCCCGATCACGCCGACTTCGTGGTCGACGAAGATGCCGAGGTCGTAGCGGCCGGTGTTGCACGACAGCAGGTACAGGCGCTGGCCGCCCTTCTCGAGGTAGTAGATGCCGGGCCCGGCAATGCGCCGTTCGTAACGCAGCCAGCCGATCGACTGGAAGCGCTCGAGCTGATCGCGCTTCTCCGGCGGCGGGGCGTCGCCGAGCGGCGGCTTGGCGTCGCGCACCGCGGTCGCCTCGACGATCCAGCGCTGCGTGTCGATGCGCTTCTTCAGCGCCTCGATCGCCGGCTTGCCCGCCGAACCCTCCGCCAGCGTCCCGGCCAACTTGTCGAGCGCCTCGTTCAGCGCCGTGTAGTTCTGCTCGCCGACGTCCTTCTTCAGTTCGGCGGCGAACGCGTCGTTGACCAGCGCCACCGCGGCGAGGTCGGCGGCGTCCTGGGTCTCGCGCGCGCGTTGGGCCGCGATCGCATCGAGCCGCGCCTTCACTTCGGCCTCGTGCTTGCCGCGCAGTTCTGCGTACGCCTTGGCCAACGCCGCGTCGTTCTGGTCCGGAACGGCGACCTCGGCCTCGGCGACCCACGCGTCGACGCCGGGCACCCGCACGCGGTACCAGTCGTCCTGTTCGCCGATGACGTGCAGCGCGGTGCCGTCCTCCAGCTGCTGGACCGGCGCTTCGCTCGAGCGCGGGCGGTAACGGAACGAGACCTTGGTGCCCTTGGTCTTCACGACACCATCGGGTGTGCTCTCGGTCAGCTTCTTGCTGACGAAGCCGAGCGGGCCGAGCGGCAGGATCACCGCGCGAAAACCGTTCTCGCTCTTGCCGACCGCGATCACCTGGTCCTTGGCCAGCGTCTCCTCGAACACCGGCGGGCTGGCGACCGTGCTCGACCAGCAGCGCAGGCCGACCTTGTCGGCGACGATGCGGCCGAAGGTCGGCGCCGTGGCAGCCGGCGCCTGCAGCGTGGCAATCGCCGGTGC
>JBASWX010000243.1:0-1611 GCA_049276695.1 Planctomycetota bacterium | reverse complement strand
GCGCGGCCGCGGCGCGTCGGCGTCGTTGCGCGCGGCGTGGGCGCGCGGCGAACGCACGCCGCTGTTCACCGACGAATACCGGACGCCGCTGCACGCCGCCGATGCGGCGCGGATCCTGGTCGGGCTGGTAGTGGACCCGGCCGGGCCGTCGCTGGCGCAGCTCGCCGGTCCGGAACGGGTGTCGCGCTGGGAGTTCGGCCGACGGCTCGCCGGCACGCACGGCGTGCCGCTCGAACTGCTGTTGCCGACCGAGTGCCAGGACCCGCTGCGGCCGCGCGACTGTTCGCTGGTGCCGACCATCGCGCCGACGCGGTCGTTGGCGGCGATGTTCGCCGACTGCTGAGTGCGGCTAGCGGCGTCGCCGGCCTTGCGGCCGCGAGGCCCGTTCGTACTCCGGCAGCTCGAACGCCTCGGGCGGCAACGCCTTCAGTGCGGCGTCGAGCTGCGCCAGCAGCGCCTCGTCCTTCTGGTCGAGCGCCTTGCCCTTCAGCATCTCGGCGGTCTGCATCGTGGTGATGCCGAGGCCATCGGTGGCCGAAGCCGCCTTCGGCTCGGCGGCGAACGACCGCTGCAGCTCGGCGAACGTGCCGGCGAGGTCGCCAGCCTGCAGGTGCAGCCGCGCCAGCCCGCCGTGCGCGATCGCGACGTAGTGCTCGCCATCGGCCTTGCCACTCTGTTCGCGGTAGCGAAGGAACAGCGCGAGGGCGCGCTGGTACGCGGCGCGCGCCGGGTCCGGCTGCTGGTTCTTGCGGTGGGTCTCGGCGGCGACCAGCGCCGCGTAGCCGGCGAACCACGCCGTCGCCGGTTGCGCGTCGGCTGCCTGCACGCGCTTCTCGTACTCGGCCGCGAGCGCGTCGACGCCGCCGCGTTCGAGCAGGCGCGCGCGCAGCCGTTCGTGCAGCAGCGCGGACGCCGGGAACCGCGCCAGGCCGCGGTCGAGCACGAGGTCGGTGTCGGGGGCGCCGAAGAAGCGCAGGAAGTCGAAGTGGTTGGCGACGTGGCGGTCGCTGCCGAGCGGGTGCTGGCCCAGGATGCCGTAGGTGGTGTGCACGTCGGTCATCCACGACGGCTCCCAGTCCTTCTTCTCGCGCGCGGCGGCGACGATCGCTTCCTGCCGCGCCTCGGCGAACAGCGCCAGCAGCTCCATCGCCAGCCGGCCGGGCGCGTCGGGCGGCAACTGCGGGGCGGCCGCGATCGCCTGTTCGTACGCCGCCTTGTTGTCGCCGAGCTGGAACGCGACCAGCGCCGCAATCGCCGCCGGGCGCCAGCCCGAAGCGCCGAGCTTCTTCGCCGCTTCGGTGTCGCGCCGCGCATCCTCGAGCAGCAGCCGCCGGTTCTGCGCCGCCAGCCGCGCGCCGCCGCGGCTGGTCCCGGCGGTCTGCTCCAGTGCCTGCAGCAGACTCGTCTCCGCCGCATCGAGCCGCACCTGCGGATCGTCCGGCCTGCTCGCGATCGCGACGTCGCGCGCGCTCGCTTCGGCTGCGCGGTCGGTCGCCGCTGCCGCCGCCGCCGCGTAGCTCTGCCCCGCCACGACCTCGCTCCACCTGCCACCGTCGATCGCCGACTTCTGGCCGGCGAGGCCCTGGTGTGCCGCCGCCAGGCTCTGCGCCC
>JBASWX010000242.1:0-6770 GCA_049276695.1 Planctomycetota bacterium | reverse complement strand
GGGGCAGGGAACGCTCCGTGGACGCGCGGCAGGAGCGCGGGCGCAGCGGGTTGGGCAGGGAGCACCGGGAAGATGCCGCGGTGGGCCCCGGGGCGGCCCGAGACGCTGTTTGGTCGTCCTACTCGCTGCTGGCGACGGCGGGCACGTGTTCACCAGTAGCGTCGACCTCGCGGGCGGCAAGTTCGTCGAGAAGCTGCGCACCGTGGTCGGCGACGACGGCCGCGTGCGTTCGTTCCGCGCCGAACGCGACGCCGGCGGCAAGAAGGCTGGTCGGTGGCGTCGACACCGCGGTGCGGGCGATGACGATGACGATCGCCGGCATCGTGATGGAGGTGCACGTCGACGAGCGCGGGCGCCTCGTCCGCTACTTCCAGAAGAGCGGCGACATCCTCGTCGAACGGCAGATCTTTCAGAGCACGTTGTCAGGACGACGGCGCCGTCATTCCGGCCGCGGATCGCGCAGTACCGGCTCGTTGCCCTGGCGCCACACGACAGAAGTCCGTGGCATGCGGCGTTCTTGGCCCCGCGGTCGATCGGCGCAGAGGAAGCCGCGTTATTCATCAGGTTCGACCGCGACCCGCGACGAAAGGGCCCGCATGAACCAGCAGCGCAGCCCGGCGAGTCCTCACGATGGCACCGGCGACCAGCGGTATGCGATCCTGAAGGCTGGCGCACTCCAGGCCTCCAACGCGTTCGTCGCCGGCTTCTACATCGAAGCGATCGTGCTGACCGAGGGCATCTTGTGGTGCCGGATGGCCAGCCGCTACCAGCACGTCACGCACAAGCAGGCGGACGAGAAGGCGAACTCCGTGAGCCTTGGGAAGCAGGCTTGTGCAGCCGACAAGGGACCGGATGTCGCCGGGTTCGCAGCCGTGACCGAACGAATCGACGGATGGTTGCGCAACTACCGCAACCCACTCGCCCACGCTGCTGCCAAGCTGCTGGACAAGAACGGCTCCAGCTTTGCGACCAACATGGCGCGCGCGCGCGAAGGTGCCGAGATCGGCTTTCGCATCCTCGTCGACCTCGAGACGTTGGACATGAAGTCGCGGCTCACCAACGGCTGGCTGGTGGAGAACCGGGACTCGAAGGTCCGACCCCCGGCGTCCCACCCGGATGCCTTCGACTCGATCCGCTCGTTGGTGCAACAGCCGCCGGCCAGCCAGGTGCTGGCAGCCGTGCGCAAGCGACGCGCGTAAGCAGCAGAACCGGCCAGCCCGCGATCAACGGGTCAGCCGACGCACGGCTTCGTCGAGCTCGCGCCGTTGGACGATCTGCATGACCGTCAGCTGCCGTCGTTCTTCGTCCACGCGCATGAGCAGGCGGTGGTGCCCGACGCGCAGGCGCAACCGTCCGGGAGCCGCTCGCAGTGTCTTGACCGCCCGCCACGCGGCGTGGTCGGCTGCGGCCACCAGGCCCACGGCGCGGAGGATGCGTGCCGCCAGCGGGCGATCGAGCTGGCGCAACACGGAGGCCGCCGCTTCGTCGAACACCGGAATGCACACCGCACGCGGCGCCAGCGCATCGGCGTCGGCCGGTTCGGGATCCGGATCGGCTGCCTCCACGGCGACGGTCGCCGGCACCAGCCCGACTGTCGCGATCTCGCGGCTCGGCGCGGTGAGCTGCCGTTCGAGTTCCTTGCGGCGCGTCAGGTTCTCGGTGACGAGGCCCTTCAGTTCGGTGACACGGTTGCGCAGCCGGATCAGTTCGTGGTCGTGCCCGGGAGACACGCGGCCAGGTGCCGGAACCGGTCCGGCATCGGGCGCGATCGTGGTTGCCGCCGCCTGTTCGAGCTGCGCGACGCGGCGCGTCGCCGCATCGATGCGCTGCTGCAACGCGGCCGCCTGTCGTTGGGCGGCTTCGAGCGCCCGCTGCTTCTCAGCCAGCGACGTGGCCAGCTCGCCGATCGCCGCAGCGCTGGCGCGACTCCCGGCTTCGGCCATGTGCCGATCGAGGAGATGATCGTAGAGGTCGGCAGCCGGATCCCGCGGCGGCAGCAACAGCGCGTCGCGGGCACGCTCGATCTCGTCGAGCAGCACCTCTGAATCGAACGGGCGTGCTGGATCGATCAGGCCCCTGGCGACCAGCACGCCGAGAGCCGGCGAATGGTCGAGCAGCCCATGGGCGAGCGAGTATGACGCGTCGTGGTCGCCGCGCAGTCCGCTGGCCGCCTTTGCCTCGAGCTTTGCCAGCGTCTGCGCGTCCGGGCCAGCAATCCCGTGCCGACGTCGAGTTTCGCGGCCAGCGCCCCCGGGTCGCGGGCGACCCTGATGTTGCGCTGGACGACTTCGGCGGCTCCGGCGCTGGCGGCAGCGTCGCACAGCTCCTCGCGCACGTCGTCGGCAGTCTCGGCATCGGCGCGTCCGTCGAGCGCCGTCATGAAACGTTCGGCCAGTTCCCAGCGGCGGAATCGCAGCGCGACGCGCAGCGCCGTGATCAAGCGGGGCTGGTCCAGGCTCGCCGGATCCAGCCGGGCGACTTCGGCGACCCGCATGTACCAGATGTCCTGAGGTGCCAGCGTCGCGACCACGGCTTCGGCCTCTTCCCCCTCTTTGCCGGCGCAGCACTTCTTGAACTTCTTGCCGCTCCCGCATGGACACGAGTCGTTGCGCTGCACCTTCGGAGCTTGCCTGCGTATGGTTCCGAACTGGACCTTGGGCTCCGGGCGCTCGGGCACGAACTGGCGCCAGTCGTGCGGCATCAACGCCAGTACACGCTGTGCGTCTTCCGCCGGAATCGACGGCAGTGCGACTGCCGCTGCCGTCTCCGACACGCCAGCGTCGCGAACCCAGCCCGCGGCGATCGCAAGCACAGCGTGCAGGTCGGGAGAAAGTCGCATGTGCATGCGCTGCCGGATCAGCCGGCAGGCGCGCGCATCGGGCGCGGTGCCTTCGGGGCGGTGGCGGTGCCGTTCGGCGATCACGAACAACGCCATGCAGTCACGTTGGTCCGACGCCGTTCCCGCCTCGATCAGGTCGAGCAGGGCCGCGGTCGGGTCGTCTGGCGACAGCTGGAGCAGCCCGAGGAACTGCGACATGGTCCTGACCAGCGCGAGTGCCGGCACGAACTGCGCGCTCGGTGGCAGGCGGCTGGCGGCGGCGAGCGCGCACAGCAGGACGGTGACGGCGTGCTCGTCGAGTTCGCGATGGGCGCGGTGGACCGCGGCGATCGTTTCCGTCGGCGCCAGCGTCGCACCCAACGCCTGGACTGGACCCTGGGCGAGTGGCGTTGCGCGGGCGCGGTGCAGGACGTCGGTGATGCTTTGGTCGGCCGGCTCGTTCACGAGGCGCACTCTACTGAAGGGCGGCCGCGAGGTGCGCTGCCTCCTTCCGGTCAAGGCCGGCGTCCGGCCGTTGGGCGAACGGGCAGGCGAACGGGAATGGGCGGGTCGGGGGCGGGAGGCGGCGCAAGCCGATGGTGAAGGGTCCGCTGTGTGCTTCGGTGGAGGGGGTGCTGGCAACGGCGCGGCCACGGCGTCACCCGCCCTTCGCCGGCAGCGACGCTTCGGCATGCGTCTCGATCACGAGCCGGTCGCCGAACCACGGGTTGTCCAGCATCGCGCGTGGCGGCGTGCGGCGGTCGGACCCGACATCTCCCCATTCGTAGCGCACGGTGATCGTACTTTCGGGCTTGCCGTCGAGCCGCGTGAAGCGCCGTTCGACGAGGCGGCCACCGGCCCGCACCTGGCGATGCGTTCGCCGGGCGTCTCCCAGGTCGCTTCGCCGTCGTTCGCGCCGTCGCCGCTCCCCCACGGGAAGAACACGCGCTGTACGTCGAGCACGACGAAGCGCGGCGGGAACGGCACCTCCATGCCCGACTGGTTGGTCAGCGTCACGCGACCATCCTGCAGCACCAGCACGAACCCCGGGCCGCTGACCGGCGACAACCCGACGATCGTCAGCACATCGCCCTGCTTCTGCACCGCGGCGTCGAAGCCGCGCTGCTCGCCATCCCCAGATCGCGGTGACGTGCTGCTGCAGCCGCAGGTCGGCGCCGAACGGGGGTCATTCCGGCAGCCGGTAGCGCAGCACCTGCTCCTTGCCTTGCCGGCAGACGACGATCTCGGTCTCGGTGCCCGCGGTCAGCGTCAGGCCGACCCAGGCGTGCAGGTGGTCGAAGTCGGCGAAGTCGCGCTTGCCGGCGAAGCCGACCACGACGTCGCCCTTCTTCAGGCCAGCGGCGGTCGCGGCGCGGCCGCGGGCGGCACGTTCGCCCCGGTCGACCACGTACTGGACACGCATCGCGAACGGGGCGTCGGCCAGACCGAGCTTGGTGCGCGCGGCGGCGTCGAGCGTCGGACCGCCGAAGCCGCAGGACGGCGTCAGGTTCCACTTGAACGGGCGCCACGCGTATTGTTCGGGCGGGCAGCGCTTCCAGTAGGCGGCGAGCGCGAGCGTCGTGGTCGGTCTCGCTGCCGTCGCGCGCGAACCGGACCGACAGCAGGTTGGCGGCGAACGGCGCCTCGTGCAGCGCCCATTGCACGTCGCTCTGCGTGCGCACGTGCCGCTGCACGCCGAGTGCCACCAGTTCGTCGCCGGCGCGAAGCCCGGCTGCCGCGGCGGGCGAGCCGGCGGTCACTGCGGTGACGCGCGCCTGCCGTTCGCGGTCGAGCGCGAGGCCGATCTGCGCGGGGTCCGGGAACACGTACGCGTCGTCGCGGCGCCAGGCCTTTCTGTCGAAGGCGTCGTTGAAGGTCGCGTCGTTGACGGTGTGGCAGTGCACGCAGTCGATGCGGTCGCCGCCGGCGGCCTTCTTCGCCAGCCACGGCAACTCGATCGCCGGTTGCGGCGGGCGCTGCTTCGGCGGCGAAGGTGACTTGTCGTAGGCGCGGTGGTCGGGCAACGCGTCCCGCAGCAGCGCAGCCAACGACGACTGGCTGAGGTAGGCGCCGGCGTTCTCGGCACCGCGGCTGCCGTAGCGGTGGTAGATCGTGCCGTCGGCGTGCATCAGCACCGCGGCGAACGTCAAGTCGAAGTCGAACCGGATCAGGTTCAGGTCGACGTTGCGCATGTCGGTGACGCGCACCGCGACGTACGGGGCGGCGGCGGCGACGAGCTCGGCGGAGGGGCGGCCCAACTGGCCGTAGAAGTCGCTGCAGTCCTTTCAACGTTCGCAGCGGAACACCACGAACAGCGGCGCGTGCCGTCCGGCCGCGAGCTGGCGGGCGGTGGTGAAGTCGGTCTGCCATTCGATCGGCGGCGTCTGGGCCGCGGCGGTGGTGAGCAGGAACGGGAGCACGGGGACGAGACGGTGCATGGCGGCACGATACGGCGGTGCGGTGCGAGCACCGTTCCAAGGCGTTCCACGGAATGGACAAGATTCCGGAACTGGACGGCGGTCGGGTGGGGGCGCATCCTGGCGGGTGTGTTCGCAGCCGTGCACGGACCCTCCTGATGGCCACCACTCCGCGCGCAGTCACGTCGACGAAGAACCCGGTGGTGCAGCAGTTCCGGGCTGCCGGGTCGGGGGAGCTCGCCGGCGCGATGCTGGCCGAGGGGGTGCGGCTCGTGCAGGAAGCGCTCGACGCCGGGTTGCGGGTCAGCGTGGCGGCGGTGTCGCCGCGCCTGCAGGACGCCGGGCTGCGGACACGGCTGCTGGCCGTGGCGGAGTCGTTCCTCGAGTGCAGCGACGAAGTGCTGGCCAAGATGAGCGGCATGGAGACGCCGCCGGGTGTCGCCGTGCTGCTCGAACGGCCGCGCACCGACGAACGCGATCTGCTCGGCAAAGGCTGGGCGCCGCTGGTCGTGGCCGCGGCGGGCGTGCGCGATCCGGGCAACCTCGGCTCGCTCGTGCGCACCGCCGAGGCGGCGGGCGCAACCGGCTGCGTGACGATGCGCGGCGGCGCCGATCCGTTCCGCGACAAGGCGGTGCGCGGCGCGATGGGATCCCTGTTCCGGCTGCCGGTGCTGCACGGACTCGATGCGGCCGCGGTCGTCGAGTTCGCACGGCACCACCGCCTGCGGCTGGTCGTCGCCGATGGTGACGGCGACACCGTGCACACCGCGGCGGACCTGCGTTCGCCGCTGGTGCTGGTGGTCGGCGCCGAGGCTGCCGGCGTGCCCGCGGAACTGCGGGCAGCCGCGGCGACGCGCGTGCGCATCCCGTTGCAGCCGCCGGTCGAGAGTCTGAACGTCGCGGTTGCCGCCGGGGTGTTGTTGTTCGAGGTGCGCCGGCAGCGCGGCTGACGATGGCGAACGATGGCGATTACGTGGGCGACGACGTCGGTGCGCGCGGGCCAGCCGAGCTGCCGCCGTTGGCCGAACGCATGCGGCCGCGCACGCTCGAGCAGTTCCTCGGCCAGGACACCGTCGTCGGCGCCGGTCGCGCGCTGCGCGCCGCGATCGAGCAGGGCGGCACCGGCTCGCTGATCCTGTGGGGCCCGCCCGGCGTCGGCAAGACCACGCTGGCGCTGCTGATCGCGCAGCACGCGAACCTGCACTTCCGGCCGTTTTCGGCGGTGCTCGCGGGGGTCGCGCAGGTGCGCGAGGCGGTGGCCGAGGCGGCCGAACGGCGGCAACGCGACGGCCGCGGCACGCTGCTGTTCGTCGACGAGATCCACCGCTTCAACAAGGCGCAGCAGGACGCCTTCCTGCCGCACGTCGAACGCGGCGAGGTCGTGCTGGTCGGGGCGACCACCGAGAACCCGTCGTTCGCGATCAACGGTGCCTTGCTGTCGCGCTGCCGCGTGGTGCCGCTGCAATCGTTGACGGACGCGGCGATCGCGCAACTGGTGCGGGCGGCACTCGCGGATCGCGAACGCGGCCTCGGCG
>JBASWX010000241.1:0-1557 GCA_049276695.1 Planctomycetota bacterium | reverse complement strand
GACCACCGGCACCCGCGGCACCACCGGGTCGCCGCGCCGCCGGCGTCTCCTCGCCTTCCGCCTCCGCGCGCGGCGTCTCTTCGCTGGCGGGCTTGTTGCCTTCCTTCGCCTTCTTGCGCAGCTCGTCGATCTTCTTGTTGCGTTCCTCGACCTTCGACTTGCCCTGCGTGAACAGCACGTAGCGGCCGTCGGCGGTGAAGCGCGGACCGCTGGCGAAATCGAAGCGGTGCACCTTGGTCCCGGTCGTCTCCTTGATCTCCAGCACGCCGTCGCCCTGCTGCGGCTCGATCTGCAACGCGACCCACTGCCCGTCCTGGCTGTAGGTCGTGCCGCGCAGCGACTTCCACTGGTCGTAGTCGTCGTGGGTCAGCGGCCGCTTGTCCTGCGCCGCGATGGCGCTGGCGAAAGCGAGCAGGGCGAGGACGAACGCGGCACGCGCGGGCAATCGGCTCATGGTCGGCTCCTGGGATCGGCGCGGGATCTTAGTGAACGCTGCGCACCGCCGACGAGGCCCGGTAACGGGCCGGGTGTCGCGTCCTTGTCACGGAGAGGGTGGCAGGCGACCGCACGTGCCGAGGCAGGTGCCGGTGGCATGGCCGGCGAGCGCCTTCGGGTCGATGCTCCAGCGCGCGGCGAGGGCGTCGACCAGCCGCGCATCCGGCCACCACTTCTGTTCGTCGTCGGAATGGTCGCGCGGATCGTCGACGAAGCAACCGAGTTCGCGTTCGTCGGCGCTCACCTCGCCGTCCCAGGCGACGTGCCCGACCGTCCCGTCCCAGGCATAGGCGCGCACGATCCGGCCCGCTTCGGCAACCGCCCATCCGTGACGCTCGCCCTGGTCGTCGCGCCGGAACCAGGCGGCGCGGCCGAACGAACGACTCAGGGCAGCGAGCAGCGGCAGGACCTCGCCGTCCAGGTCGAGCGCATCGACGCCGGCGCCGACGACCAGGCAATGCCGGGCGACCGCGGGCGTCACGAACACGCCGCCGGCCTGGGCCTCCGCGAAACCACCCGCCCAGTTCGCCGGCAACTCCGTGCGCAGGCCGAGTGCCCGCACCAGCGCCGCGTGGTCGGTCGTGGCGACCGCGAGCCACGTCGCCGCGGCGGGCAACGGACGCGGGGCATCGGGTTCGGTGGCCGGGCGGGCGGCACGCGCCCGCGCCGCCGTCCCTCAAGTCGACCCGGGCTCCTGCTCGCGCCGGTTCCGCACGATGCGTTCCCACGCGAACAGGCCGTAGACGACCAGCGCGGCGGTTGCGGCGAGGACGACGATCAGGAGCGGAGTCATCGTGCGGGACCCATCGTACCGATCGGGGCAGGCGCCGGAGCACCGATGTCACGCGCTCCAGGCCCGCGCCCGCACGGCACCAAGGGGCCCCGCTCGCCGAGCACCAGCGCTACAGCTTCCAGTCGAGCGTCACACGTTCGCCGTTGCGCAGCACGACGACGGGCACGACGTCGCCGATGCGCCGCTGCTGGAACAGGTGCGCCATCACGTCGATCTCGCTCATGCGCACGTGTCTGCCGTCCAGCCCTACGATCACGTCGCCGGGCTGC
>JBASWX010000240.1:0-1658 GCA_049276695.1 Planctomycetota bacterium | reverse complement strand
GGCCGAGGCCGCGTTCGCGCGCGCCCAGGCGGCGACCGGCGACCGCCGGTTCCTGCAGGCGCGCGGCAACTGCTTCTTCCGGGCCGACGATCTCTGCCGGGCGCTGTGGGCGTTCGAGTCGGCGGCGCTGGGCCGACCGCGCGATGCCGAACTGCTGGCCAACCTCGCGTTGGTGCGGGCGCGACTCGAGCTGCCCGATGGCGACGCCGGCTTCGTCGCCGAACTCGATCGCCTGCGCCAGCGGCTGACCGCGACCGAACAACTCGCCGGCGCGAGCCTGTGCATGCTGTTGGCAGCCGGTTGCCTGGTGTTCGGGTGGCGGCGCACGGGGCTGCGTTGGATCGCGGCACTGATCGCGTTGCCGGGAATGTGGTTGCTCGCCGCGCTCGCGCTGCAGCCGGCTGCCGGGGCAACTGCGATCGCGCTCGGCAAGCTGTCGCTGACTTCCGAACCGCGCCTCGATCTCGATCCGGTTGCGACCGTGCGACCCGGCGTCGCCGTCACGGTGCTGGGCGGCAGCGACGGCGCCTTCGTGCGCGTGCGGGCCGGCGATCGCTCGGGTTACGTTCCGCGCGCGGCGATCGCAGTGGTGGAGTGACGCCGGCTGCGCGGGCGGGTCAGCCGAGCATCTTCTTCGCTCGCAGCCCGGCCAGCAGCAGCATCGCGCCGAGCAGCAGGAACACGCCGGCGACCAGCCAGCGCAGCAACCACTCGTTCCACAGCAGCAAGAGGCCGAACAGGAGCGCCCCGCCGCCGAGCAGCATCAGCAGCACCGGCAGCTGGGTCGGGACTTGCGGCATGCCGGGCAGGCCGCCCTTGAGCTTGATGTCCATCAGCAGAGAGCCTTCTGGTAGATGCGGTAGCGACGGTACGGGCGGAAGCCCAGCGCCTCGAGCGGGCCGAGCATGTCGCGGTTGTCTTCGAGGATCCAGCTCGCTTCGCAGGCGCGGAAACCGACCGCTTCGCCATCGGTGGTCACGCGGTGCATCAGCAGGAAGTCGATGCCGGCCCGCCGGTACTCGGGCAGCACGCCGAGCGTCAGCACGCGGAGGACCCTGGTCGCACGCAGCGCGCGCAGGAACTTCCACCAGCCGAACGGCAGCAGCCGCCCGCCGCACGCCTTCAGCGCCACGTTGACGTCCGGCAGCGCCACCGCGAACGCGATCGGCAAGCCCTTGGCCTCGGCGATGTGCAGCAGCGCCGGGTTGGCGACCCGCTTCAGGTCGCGCGCCTGCGCCAGGAACTCGTCGCGCGGCATCGGCACGAAGCCCCAGTTGCGTTCCCAGATGCGTTCGTAGAGCGACCACAGCACCTCGCACTCGGCGGCGAAGTCAGTCAGGTCCAGCCGCCGCAACGTCACGCCGGCACGCTTCTGCAGGTGCGCGGCGAGCTTGTCGATGCGGCTGCGGTCGAGCCCTTCGCTCGTGCCCCACAGCGCGAGCAGGTCCTTGGCCTTGGCGAGCCCGGTCGCTTCGAGCCAGGCGGCGTAGTGCGGCGGGTTGTGCGCCATCATCACCACCGGTGGGCCGCGTTCGCCGTCGACGAGCAGGCCGCAGCGGTTGTTGGTCGACAGGTCGACCGGCCCGCGCAGTTCCGTGGCGCCGCGCGCGCGGCACCACGTCTCCGCGTGCGCGACCAGTGCCCGCGCGGTTGCCTGG
>JBASWX010000239.1:0-10042 GCA_049276695.1 Planctomycetota bacterium | reverse complement strand
CTCGAAACGCCCCTCCCAGGGCATCGTGGTTTGTTGTGGCAAACGCCATCTTCGCAGTGGGAGGAGGCGTTTCGAGCAGTTTCTTCAGCCGGCGCGGAGTCGCGTCACGCTGGTTCCAGGACTAGCCCCATGAGGACCGAGGTTGTAGCAAGCCGTCCAACAAGACCTTGGGCGGGCGAGGCGTTGTGGCATGAGATGCTCACTTTCGTTCTCATTGGCCGTCTTGTTCGGTTGCACTGGAGGCCCGTTGCCGGCGCCCACGTACGCGACCGAAGACGACGTGCTGCGGCTCGAACCGGCGGCGCTCGCGGGAGATCGTGCCGCGATCCGCGCGTTGTTCACGATGTGTGCTGATGGGGCGGTGTCGGAGTCCATCGACGACGTGCTCGGCAAGACGGTGCGGGTCGCCCCGCAGGTGTTCCTCGAGGAGCTCGCGAGCTCGGGCCGCGGCGAGTCGGTGCGCCGCGAAGGTGCTCGCGCGCTCTGCCTTCCCCCTCTGCTCTGTTGCAACTTCGACCTCGTTGACGAGTTCGATGCGCAGGCGCGCGAGTCAGAGGCGCGCAAGTTGGCGCTGCTGACGGTGGACGAGCCGGCGTTGCGGCAACTGCGCGACGCGTGCGTCGAGGTGCTCGGCGACGACGCGCGCACGATGCGCCAAGCGAGTTGGCAAGACAGCGGTCGCTGATTGCGCGGCGCTCGCGGCTCGAGGTCGAAGACGTTGGCTGCACTCGGGAGCGGCCTTCGAGGTTCGAGAGCAACCACGGACATCGGTTGCGACCTTGCATGCTCGTACGGCCATGGCCATCGTTGAGGCCTCCGACCACTGCCCCCAGAAGACAGCAACGTGAGCGATGCGATCGAGCTCGTGCGCGGCATCTACGCGGCGTTCGCCGCCGGCGACGTGCCGCGGTTCCTCGGCTTCCTGCACCCGGAGATCCGCTGGCAGGAAGCGGAAGGGTTCCCGTTGGCGGATCGCAACCCCTACGTCGGCATCGACGCACTGGTCGCCGGCGTGTTCGGGCGGCTCGACAGCTTCTGGAAGCCGTTCGAAGTGAAGGTGGGCGAACTGGTCGGCGGCGGGAACGTCGTGACGATGTTCGGCCGCTACCGCGGCAAGGCGGCCATGTCTGGCAAGGCGCTGGACGTACAGGTCGCGCACACGTGGTGGATCGACGGAGGCAAGGCAGTTCGTTTCCAGCAGATGGTCGACACCGCCGCGGTTCAGCGCTCGCTGGCGTGACGGGTCGCTACGCCGCTGCGCGCTGGGATCAGAGTCGAACGTCACGTCGAGACCGTTCGTCGGCACGAGGCCGAGCGGCGCGCCGGCGTCCAGCACCAACGCCTGGCGGATGAGTCCGACCGCCGGGCCAGAGAGCTGTGCGCCAGGTGCGCGATGATGCCCTTGCGGCGGGTCGTTCCCTTGCCGAGGTTGCGCCATCGTGATCCGATGGTCGGCATCGCATGGCGTCTCAGCCGGAGGCCATCCTCATCGCCGGAGCGAACGGTGCAGGCAAGACGACCTTCGCGCGCCAGGTCCTACGTGTCCAGTTTCCCGGGGCCACGTTCCTCAACGCCGACGAGATCCAGAGGGAACAGTCCGCGTTCGCGCATCCGGTTGCTGCCGGGCGGGAGTTGGTGCGCCGCCTCGACGAGTTGGCGAACCAGCGGATGACGTTCGCGGTCGAAACAACTCTGGCGAGCCGGAACTACGTGGGCAAGCTGCAGGCCTGGGCCGATGTGGGCTACCGGACCACCCTCCACTTCATCGAGCTGCCGTCGGCGGACTATGCAGTCCGACGCGTCGCAGGCCGGGTTGCTGCCGGCGGGCATGCCGTCGCCGAAGCCGACATCCGCAGGCGGTTCGACAGGGGATTGCGGCTGTTCCTGACCGTCTACAAGCCGATGGTCATCGGTGGTATCATTGGCTCAGCGACGACCGAGGACTGCGACTTGCCGACTCCCGACCAGACTGATCTGCGCGCCTCCGAACTCGAGATCCTGCTCGAGGCCGCGAGGCGAGCCAACTGGGATGCACTGCACGGACCCAGGCATCTGCGGTCCGGTCGCTTCCGCCCCGAAGTCGAAGCCGGCGTTGACGAAGCCGCCCAGCCGCCCGCAGCGGCGGGCCGGCCGCGCGACGACAACAGCGGCAAGCAGGACCCCGCGCGCGCGCCTCGCCCCTCCTGAGTCGGTATCGTCGCCGGTGAGCCGCACGGCCGCCGCGGTCGGACAACCCGGCGGTCGCCGCTGCCTTACCAGCGAAAGCCATGAACATCGTGCTCGAACAGGTCTCTCGTTCCGCGCCTGCTGTACCACCCGCCGCCGGCGAGCGACTCATCGCGACATGCGACGTCGCCGCGTTCGCAGCGACACGACGGCGGACACTCGCGCTGCTGCTGCTCGCCGCCACAGCACCGGCCCAGACCGTCGTGTTCGGTTCCGTCAATCCCACGACGCTGAACGCGATCCCCTGGGGTCTGACCGGTGGCTGCACGTCGCTGCACGTCTACCCGGCCAGCATGCTGCGACTCTGGGGCGCCTGCGCTGGCGCGCAGCTGCTCGACTTCGCGGTCGCCGCGGGATCCGGCGGCAGCGGCACCTTCCTGGCGCCGCAGTGCACGCTGGCGATCGGCCATCTCACCGTGCAACCGCCGGTCCCTGGAGCGTGGACGAACCACCTCGCCATGCCGGCGATCGTGCACACCGTGGCCGCGGGCCCGTTCACGTTCGCCTGGAGCCAAGGCAGCTGGAACAGCCTGCCGGGCGTCGCCGCTGCCGGCTTCGTCTGGGATGGGGACCGCGACATCGGCGTCGTGGTGTCGACCTCGCCGGGCACCACGGGCACGTTCGCGACCGGCACGTCGTCGGGGGTGCGGCACCACACGCCGGTGTTCGCGGCCACGACCCAGAGTCCGACCGTGCTCAACGGCTACGCGATGGCTGCCCGCCTGACCTTCGCGCCGGGCGGTCCGTGCGCGACGGCGACCCAGGTCGGCACCGGCTGCCATGACGGTGCCTACAGCTTCTACCAGCAGTTCGCCGACGTCGCGGCCTTCGATCTGCAGGGCAGCGTCGCGAGTCCGCGCACCCTGGTCGCCAACCCGGTGCCGGCGGGATTCCAGGTCGCCGACGGTGTGAGTGCGTGGTTCGCGCCGACCGGCGCGCCGGTGCTCGACAATGGGGCGGTGCCTGGACCGATGCAGGACGACAGCCTCAGTGCACCGTTGGTCCTGCCGTTCGCGTTCGCGTTCCCCGGCGGCAGCACCACCGTCGTGCACGCGGCCAGCAATGGCTTCGTGCTGCTGGGTGCTTCCGCGGCGACCACCAGCAGCACCACCCCGAACACCGGCGCGCTCGCCAGCGGCGCGCCGCGCCTGGCGCCGCTGTGGTGCGATCTCGATCCGGCCTTCAATCTGCCGACCAACCCAGGGGCTGGCATCTACTTCGACGTCGCTCCGGGCAACCAGGCCGTCTACGTGACCTGGCGCGAGGTCGCGGTGCGCGGCTTGTTCGTTCAGCCGGGGCAGTCGAGTGTCAGCGTGCAGTGCGTGCTGCACGCCAACGGCAGCTTCGAGTGGCGTTACGGCGCGATCACGGCGCCGTCGTTCCCGCTGCTGTCCGGCCCGGTGCTGGTCGGCTGGTCGCAGGGCAACGCGCAGGGCGGCAGCGCGCGCATCCTGTCCGCGATCGACATCTCGAGCGCGCTGCCGTTGCAGACCAACGGGCCGGACAGTTGGCGGCTCGGGCTGGATTCGAGCCTGCCGATCCTCGGCACGTCGCTGACGCTCACGGTGGTCAACGTGCCGAACATCGTGCCGCTCGCCTTCCTGGTGTTCGGCGACACGCAGCTTGCGGCGGTCCCGCTGGGCGCGCTGGGCGCACCCGAGTGCTTCGCCTACACGAATGCGAACCTGCTGTGGACGTCGCTGCCGGTCGCGCTCGGCGGCGGCTCGGGGGGCACGGGTTCGCTGAGCATCGCGCTGCCGAACGTGCCGGGCCTGGTCGGCATGCCACTGACCAGCCAGGCACTGGCGTTCACCTACAACAACCCGCTGGGCGTGGCGACTTCGAACGGACTCACCCTGCAGCTTGGCCGCTGACGCCGGGTGGTCCTGGCGAGCCGGATGGGTCGTCAGTCGTGTGGGTAGACCTCGGCCTCCGACTGCGGACCACGTGGCATGCACGCCGGGCGGCTGCGGTATTGCCAGTGAGCATTTTTACCGTCAAAATGCTCGCGATGTATACACGCTCGCTGCAGGTGCCCGACCAGACGTTCTTCCTGTTCGGCCCGCGCGGCACCGGCAAGACCACCTGGCTGCGGCAGCAGCTGCCGGACGCGCACTGGTTCGATCTGCTGCGGCTGCCGCTGGTGCTCGAGCTGACGCGGCGCCCGGAGACGTTCCGCAGTCGGGTCGAGGCCCTGCCCAAGGGGTCGTGGGTGGTGATCGACGAGGTGCAGCGCCTGCCCGCGCTGCTCGACGAAGTGCACTCCCTGCACAGCGAGCACGGGCGGCGCTACCGGTTCGCGCTCAGCGGCTCGAGCGCGCGCAAGCTGCGCCGTCTCGACGTCAACCTGCTCGCCGGCCGTGCGATCACCCGCCAGTTCTTCCCGCTGACCGCGGCCGAGCTCGACTTCGACTTCGCCCTCGACGATCTGCTCGCGAGTGGCTGCCTGCCGATGGTCCGGAGCGAGCCGAAGTCGGCGGTGGACGTGCTCGAGGCGTACGTCGGCACCTACCTGCGCGAAGAGGTGCAGCAGGAGGCGCTGACCAAGGACATCGGCAGCTTCACGCGCTTCCTCGACGTCGCGGCGGTGTGCAACGGCCAGGTCGTCAACGTCACCGGTGTCGCGCGCGACGCCGGCGTTGCACGGCCGACTGTCGCGCGCTACTTCGACATCCTCGTCGACACCCTGATCGGCGCCTGGTTGCCCGCGTGGCGACCGCGGGCCCGCATCAAGGAGGTCCAGCATCCGAAGTTCTTCCTGTTCGATCCGGGTGTCGCGCGCGCTCTCTCCGGCCGCTTGCGCGAGCCGCTCGAACCGGTCGAACGCGGTTTCCTGCTGGAGACGCTGGTGATGCACGAACTGCGCGCAGCGATCAACGTGCAGGGCCTCGGCGGCACGTTGTCGTACTGGCGCACGCCGAGCGGGTCCGAGATCGACTTCGTGTGGGAACGCGGCAAAAAGCGGATCGGCATCGAGGTGAAGGCCGCCCGCGAGTGGCGCCCCGAGTTCGGCAGCGCGCTTGCCGGTCTACGGCAGGAGGGTCAGCTGACGGCCGCGTTCGGCGTCTACGGCGGCACCGAGGCGTTGCGGCAACGGGACCTGCGCGTGCTGCCGTTCATGGACTTCGCTCGCGAACTGGCAGCCGGGCGCGTACTGGCTTGATCAAGGGGGCGGCACCGGTCGAGCAGGTCCGCGGAGCAGCACGGGTCCGTGGCGGCAGGCCCGTCGCGCGCTTCAGAAGGGCAGGCGCACCACCGTCTCCACCGCGGTCGCCGGCAACGGGAACGGCGAGGGCAGGAACGGATCGAACACCACCGCCTGGAAGTGCACGGCCGGCAGCGTGCCGATGCTCGGGAAGTCCCAGCGCACCGCACCCGCTGGCGTCGTGAACTGCCGCGCGTCGGAGATCGCCAGGTTCGCGAAGGCATTGCCGATGCCGAGGCTGACGATGCCCGGCGCCACCGACGCCCCGAGATCCGTGCTCAGCGTCAGGATCGCGAGCGACAGGTCGGGGTGCGGGCCGCGGCTGACGATGGCGGCGAACGGCACGAAGCTGTTGACCGTGTCCGGAGCCTTGACGGCGTAGGTGGTTGCCCGTGTCAATACTGCGATCTGCGGCGCGCTCGTGCCCATCGGCGCGGTCGCGCGCACCTGGTAGATGTTCGGCAACAGGCCCTGCGGAGGGTGCAGGCGCAGCTGCGTCGGCGATTCGCGCACGAACCAGCCGCTGTGCCAGGTGTTCTGCGACTGGCTGGTGATCGTCGTGTTGCCGAACTCCACCGCGGTGACCTGGTCGAGGTACTGGCCGGTGTAGACCAGCGGCGTGTCCGAGACGTTCGGCACCTGGGCCACGACGAAACCGGTCAGCTGCGGGCGACGGGGGAACGTCGGCATCCCGTAGTTGACGAACAGGTCGTGTTCGGGCCACGTGGTGACCGCGTCGGCGACGCTGCGCAGCGCGCCGATGTTGCCGGTGACGTCGGACATGTTGGTGACCAGCGTGATGCACAGGCCGTCGGTCGTGAACAGGCAGTTGGCGCCGAAGCCGTCGGTCGCGCCGTTGTGTTCGTAGCTGAAGCGGCCGTTGCCGAGGTCGGTGTAGTACCAACTGCCGTCGGTGACGTGGTGCGCGGCGGTGCCCTGGTTCAGGGCGCCGCTGCGCGCCGCCGGCAGCAGGCTCGGGCTGTCGTCGCCGAGGCAGTAGGCGCCGGTCACGGCGCGAGCGAGCACGACGGACGAGGCCACCGCACCACCGGCCGAGTCCCAGAAGTCGCGGGCGTACTGGGCGGTCAGCAGGCGCTCATCGAGGTGGACCGTGCTCGGTATCCGGTGCAGCGCCGGCATGAAATACGGCGCCTCGCCGGGCGCGAAGGCATCCGGACGGGCCATCTGCTGGTAGAGCGCGGTGGTGCCGACCGGGGCGAACAGGCGGTTGCGCAGCGCGGTCGTGTACGCCTGACCCGTGGCCTGCTCGACCACCTGTCCAAGCGCCGTGGTGCCTGCGTTCGAGTACTCGTACGTTCCGAAAGCACCGAACGGCTGGTTGGCGGCGTAGCGCACGATGATGTTCTCGTCGACGGGCACGACGACGAGAGGAGGGTTGACGAACTGCAGCGCAGTGAATGGGTCAGGATCAGGATTGGCCATCATGCCCGATGTGTGCTGCAGCAGCCGCCGCACGGAAGCGAAGGCCGCGCCAGACTGCGGAGTGCTGATGCCGAGGTAGCTGATCGCGTTGGTGCCCAGGCCGAAGCCGCCGATCGATCGGGAGATCAGGTCGTGCACGACGGTGCCGCACAGCGCCTTGCTGATGCTGCCGAGCCGGAACGGCGTCGTCGGCAAGGTGACGAACTCGCCGGGCTCGGCAAAGGTGTAGCCGCGCGCGTAGACCAGCCGGCCGTCCTTGGTGACCGCGATCGACGCGTTGCGCACCATGTTGTTCTGCATCAGCGTCTCGACCGCGGTGTCGAAGCCGTCCATGCCGGCGACGCTGAGTCCGGTGCGCGTGAACGACCGGGCGTACGGCGTCAGCCGTTGCTGGAAGATGCCGCCGAAGCGCGCGCCGCTGCCGGAGCCGCTGGCGGCGATGCAGGTCAGGTAGAGCCCCTGGCCGAAGAACGCCACCTTGTCGGCATCGAACTGTGCCGACGTTCGCCCTGACACCGATGCCCAGTTGCCGATGCGGTGATCGCGCCACACGTGCGAGTAGCGCTGGCTGTCGGACGTCGCGACGAACGTGGGTCGGGCGTGGCCGAGCGTGTACTCGTTGAACGCATCGCCGTGCTCGGTGCCGGTGTGGTTCGCTTCGGCGCCCCAGGCGATGCCGCTGGTGTCCGGTTCGTACACCATGACGTGGTAGTCGATGCCGTTCCGGTTGTAGGGAGCGCAGCTGGTCAGGCGGCGGCCAAAGCTCCGCTGGTTGTCGACGTTGCCGGCGAAGCTGGCCGTCACCGAGCTGTGGAAGTGCGCGACGTTGGCGCCGTCCGCGACCCACATCGCCGCCATCACCACGTCGTTGCCGACGCCACTGGCGGCCACCAGCTTGGCGCGGTAGCCCTGGCCGCTCCAGGTCGCGGCCTGGGCCACGTACTGGCTGTGCGTCATGTCGTGCGACGCGACCCAACTCGGACCGCCGGTGAACTGCCAGACCGCCGAGTAGCGGGCGTTGGCCAGGCCACCCGAGACCGCCAGCGAGATCATCCGGTAGCCCTGGCCCGACAGCGTGGTGAACTGTGCCTGGTGGGTGGCGGAGGTCACGCCGTGGTAGCTGCTCATGACGTACGCGACCTGGGCTGGCAGTGCCGTTGCCAGCAGCAGCAGGAAGGCGAGGCGGAAGGGCAGGGAAGGGCGGAAAGGCCGGGTTGGACGTGGCTTCATGACGAACGGAGCTGGGAGACCGCTGCAGGCAGGCGACGGGGTGTCGCTGCCCTGGTCGATCGAAGCGACGGGGCCGGCGTGACCGGGAATCCCACCAATCTCGCGCCGCGTTGTCTGTCCGACGCCGCCGCCCTGCCGGCGCAGACGTCGGTCCGGGCGGGCTGTCGTCGATCCGCGACGCCCTGGCGAACGCCACACCCGGGGACGTGGGTCCACGTGGCCCCCGGTACCTACGCGCACTTCAAGGCGACGGTCGGCGCGACCCGGTGCACGCTCGTGCCGGGCACGAGGCCGCCGGATCCTGATCACCGCACCGGCTCGTCAGGTCACAGCGAGCCCATTCGCCCCTGCTCGAAGTCGACGATCGCCTGGTGGATCTCGGCCCTGGTGTTCATCACGAACGGCCCGTGGCCGACCACCGGCTCCGGGATCGGCGCGCCCGACATCACCAGCAGCCGTGCGTCGTCGTCGCGCGCTTCGAGCTGCAGCGCGGGATCGCTGCGGTCGAGGATCGCGAGCTGCATCGCCGCGACGTCGTCGTTGGCACCGACGCGCACGGTGCCGTGCTGGACCAGCAGCAGGGCGGTGTGGCCGGCGGGCAGCGCGAAGGTTGCGGGGCGGCCGCGGCGCAGCGACAGGTCCCAGAGGTCGATGGGGGTGAACGTCTTCGCCGGACCGCGAGTGCCGCCGATTGCCCCGGCGATCACCCGCGCCGTGCCGGCACCGCCCGGCAGTTCGAGCACGGGAATCGCGGCCTTGGTCAGGTCCTGGTAGCGCGGCTTGCTCATCTTGTCGCGGGCCGGCAGGTTGACCCACAGCTGCACCATCTCCATCGGGCCGCCCTTCTTCGTGAACTCGGCACTGTGCATCTCCTCGTGCACGACGCCCGACGCCGCGGTCATCCACTGCACGTCGCCGGGGCCGATCTTGCCGCCGTGGCCGGCCGAGTCGCGGTGCTCGACCTCGCCGTGGTAGACGACGGTCACCGTTTCGAAGCCGCGGTGCGGGTGCGGGCCGACGCCGCGCCGTTCCTTGGCCGGCGCGAACTGCGATGGCGCCGCGTAGTCGAGCAGCAGGAACGGGCTGAACGGCTCCGGCTCGGCGTAGGAGAGGAAGGTGCGGACGGGGAAGCCGTCGCCGACCCAGTGGGGGGGAGCGGGGCGACGGAGCTCTTGCACGCGCTTCATGGGCGCCCAGTGTAGGTCAACGCGCGCACTTCCCAAGGCGGGTCAGCTCGCGGCCGGCGGTGCGGGCGGTTCGCGGTCGATCGCGCCGACGCCAGCGGGGTCCTTCCTGAGCCGGCGCCAGAGCACGGGTTGCGTGCGGCGGTCGATCGGCAGGTCGCGCAGCCCGGCCGCGGTGCAGACCTGCACGCTCGCCACGTGCTTGCCGGCGTCGGCGCGACCGAGGCCGCGCTGCCGTGGGGCCGGAATCGCCGCGGGCTCGCGCGAGAGTGCGACGAACGAGTACGGCAGCGCGCGCAGGTCGATGCCGAGCGCAGCCGCCGCGTGCGCCCAGTACGCGGTCGTGAACACTGCGGGCGGCGGCGCGGCGAAGAAGTGGCACCAGTCGTGGTCGTTGGCGAGCGTCGGGCAGCGCCCGCGGTGTGGGCACGGTGCCAGCACGTGGAAGTCGGCGAGCACTTCGTCGCGCAGCGCCGACAGCGTACGGGCGGCAGCGCGGCTGCCGGGCTCGACCAGGATCACGGTGCGGCTGCGGGCGATCAGCGCGCGCAGCACGTCGCGGCCGGCGTCGTCGAGTTCACCGAGCACGTGGCTGACCAGCAGCACGTCGGGGGCGAGGTCGTCGATGTGCCGCGCAGCGTGGGTCTGCACCGCCGGGGCCTGCTCGCGCAGCCGTTCGACCGCGAACGCCATCGCCGCGCGCGAGCGGTCGTGGCAGTGCACCTCGCGGGCGCCGAAGTGCGCGACGAAGCGG
>JBASWX010000238.1:0-2065 GCA_049276695.1 Planctomycetota bacterium | reverse complement strand
CGGCGCAGCCGACGCGATCGCCGGCGTGGACGCCGGCCACGCCGTCGCCGACCGCGACGACGCGCCCCACGGCTTCGACGCCGATGCCGTGCGGCAACGCCGACAGCGGGTAGAGGCCGCTGCGGTGGTAGCAGTCGAGGAAGTTGACGCCGATCGCGGTGTGCTGGATCTGCACCTCGCCGCGTCCGGGCGGCGCCAGCGGCACGTCGTCGAGCTGCAGGCACTCGGGCCCGCCGGTGCGGTGGATCCGGATCGTCGCGACCATGGCGACAGCGAACGCGCCGCCGGTCGGCCGGGCAAGGCGAGAGCCCGGGAACCCTGCCGCGATATCCTGGGCGCCCGCACGCAAGGCACACCCATGGGACTCATCAACTGGATCTTCGACTTCTACCAGCACAGCAAGATCAGCGACGCCCGCGACGAGACCGCCGCGCTGCGTTCCGAGGTCGCCGACCTGCGCCGCAACCGCACCGGCCCGGTCGACGACGACCGCATGCTGCGCGCGATCGGCGAACTGGCGCTCGCGGTGAAGACCGTGCAGCGGCTGTGCGTCGAGAAGGGACTGTGCAGCGAGGCCGAGTTCCATCGCCGGCTGCGCGAGATCGATCTCGAGGACGGCCGCGCCGACGGCATGGCGCCACCGCGCTGAGCGAACGCTGGAGCCGGAACGGTCGCTGGCCGATACGGTGCCCACGATGTTCCGGCGCCTCACCCTGCTCGCCGTGCTGCTGGCCACCGCTGCCTGCACCGGCCTGCGCGAAGTGCGACCCGGCGTGCTGCGGTCCGGCCAGCCGAGCGACGAACGCCTGCTGCGGCTGATCGACGAGGCCGGCATCCGCACCGTCGTCTGCCTGCGCCGCGCCGACGGTCCCGCCGCCGCCAGCGCCCGGATCGAGGCGCTGCCGGGGATCACCTTCTGGAACGTGCCGATGTCGGCCACCCGGTTGCCGCCGCCGGCGACGCTGCTCGAACTGTGGCGCGTCGCGCAGCACGCGGAACGACCGCTGCTGCTGCACTGCCGCGCCGGCGTCGACCGCACTGGGCTGGCGAGCGCGCTGCTGGTGCTGCACGACACCGGCGACCTCGACGCCGCCCGCAGCCAGCTCGCGCTGCTGCCGCACGGCCACATCGGGCTGTTCGGCACCGAAGCGATGGACGAGGTGCTGGAACGGTACGCCCCGCACCACGGCCGGCTGGCGTTCCCCGACTGGGTGCGCACGGTCTACGCGGCCGACTGGCCCGCCATCGACCCGACCGCGTCCCGCTGATCGCTTCCGCGCCGCGACGACGACCCGTAGCGTGCCGGCAGTGGACCTGTCGCTCGCCGTCTTCGTCGTCGTCTACGCGGTGATGATCGTCGGGCGGCTGCCAGGACTCGCGATCGACCGCACCGGGGCGGCGCTGCTCGGCGGCATCGCCCTGCTGGCCGGTGGCGCCTTGACCAGCGAACAGGCATGGCGAGCAATCGACGCCGGCACCATCGGCCTCTTGCTCGGCATGATGCTGGTCAGCGCGCAGTTCCAGCAGTGCGGCTTCTACGCGCGGCTGACCCGATGGCTCGCCGCGCGGCCGACCTCGCCCACCCGCCTGCTCGGCGAGCTGACCGCCGTCGCCGGCATGCTGTCGGCGCTGCTGACCAACGACGTCGTCTGCCTCGCGATCGCGCCGGTGCTGGTCGACGTCTGCGTGCGACGCCGCCTCGACCCGGTGCCGTTCCTGCTGGCTCTCGCCGGCGCCAGCAACGTCGGCTCCGCGGCGACCCTGATCGGCAACCCGCAGAACATGCTGATCGGGCAGCAGCGGCAACTCGCGTTCAGCTCCTACCTGCTCGACGGGTTGGTGCCGGCGGTGCTCGGCCTGTTCGTCGTCTGGGGCGTGCTGGTCGCCGGCTACCGCCGCCGCTGGCAGCGCGACGCCGTCGTCGCCCCGCTGCCGGAGCTGCCGTTCGACCGCTGGCAGTGCGGCAAGGCGCTGGCGGTGCTCGGAGCGCTGCTGGTCGGGCTGGTCGCCCTCGACGCGCCGCGCGAGGTGCAGGCGCTGTTCGCGGGCGGGGTGCTGCTGGTGT
>JBASWX010000237.1:0-3109 GCA_049276695.1 Planctomycetota bacterium | reverse complement strand
GGGCCGCCGCGGCCAAGGCGCTGCGCGAGATCGGCGGCGACGAGGCACTGGCGGCGGCGCTGGCGCACTTCGGCAAGGAGGTCGAGACGCGTGCGCTGCTGCAGACGGTCGAGACGGTCACCGCGCTGCGCGCGCCGACCACGCCCGAGGCGGTGCAGTGGCTGGCGCAGATCGTGACCGGCCAGCACGACGAAGTCGTCCGGGAGCGCGCGATCGTGCGACTCGGCAAGTCGGGCGTGAAGGGCGCTGCCTCGGCGCTGGTCGGCGCCCTCGCCGATCGCAAGTGGGAGATCGGCGTCTGCGCCGCGGTGTCGCTCGGCAAGACCGACGACGACGATGCGTTCGCGCCGCTGCAGAAGCTGCTGCAGCACACCGACTGGAAACTGCGCGGCGCCGCAGTGGTCGGGCTGATGCACTGGAGCCGGGAGGCGGCGGTCGAGCCGCTGCTCGGCATGCTCGGTGACTCGCACCCGGTGGTCGCGCGCGCCGCGCACGAGGCACTGAGCACGATGGCGCGCCGCTACGACTCGAAGCCCGACGCCAAGGCGTGGCGCTCATGGTGGGAACAGCACAAGGGCAAGCACGACTTCACCGACCGCGAGGCCGCGCTCGACAAGCTGAAGAAGTACGGCTACGCGGTGCCCGACTCCGAGATCTACCAGGGCCTCGACGTGCTGGTGTTCACCAGCCGCGGCGACCACATCGAGCTGCTGCTCGACAAGCTGAAGATCGCCAAGCGCACCACCGAGAAGGGCAAGGTGCTCGCCGCCGGCGCGCACCCCGAGGCGATCTTCGTGTCGAACTGCACCGGCGAACTCGATCCGACCGACGTCGAACCGCTGGCGTGGTTCGTGCGCACCGGCGGCAACCTGTTCGGTTCGTGCTGGGCGCTGACGGAGACCATCGAACGCGTGCAGACCGGCGTCATGACCAAGGCCAACACGCGCGACCAGGTGCTCGACGACGTGCGCGCGCTGCCGGTGCAGCCCGACAGCCCGCTGCTGACCGGCGTGTTCCCGCCATCGGTCGTGCCGATCTACCACCTCGAGGGCGCGCACCTGATCCAGGTCCAGGACCAGGAACGCTGCGAGGTGCTGATCGACAGCCCCGACTGCGCCGAACGTTGGGGCTGCGGCAACCTCGCCGCGTGGTTCCGCTGCGGCCACGGCGTGCTGTTCAGCTCCGCGAACCACTTCGACCTGCAGGGCCTCGAGAAGGCCATCGGCCTGAAGACCGGCAAGGACCGCCAGATCCACGCCGTCGACCACATGGGCCTGTCGTTCGAGACCTGGCGGCAGACCCGCGGCGACGGCTACTGGAACAGCCCCGGCAAGGCCAGCGAGAGCGTGCCCGACCTGTCGGCCTTCCGGCTGCTGACGAACTTCGTGCGCAGCAAGCGCATCGGCGAGTACTGACTTCGCTGCCTGCGGCAGCGAAGTCGGTGCGAGCCGTGCAGCCCCTGTTCCCCCGGTTGCGAGGCGTCGGACCCTGCCCGACCAGGCGCTCCCGGCCCACCGCCCCCGCCTGCACCCCCGTTCGCCCACTGGATCCAGCCACGTACACACCCACCACCGATCCGGGGCTGGCCGCGGAAGAAGCCGGGGGCGACGCTCGTCCATCCGCGAACGAGGCCCACGATGCACACCGCCACCTTCCTGCTTTCCCTGCTCGCCCTGACCCCGGCGTGCGTGACCCAACAGACCACCAAGCCGCCGACCAAGGACCCGTTCGTCGTCGAAGCCGGCGAGACGACGCTGCCGGCGCTGATCGACCGCTGCGCCGCCTACCTCGACCGCAACATCCTGACCAGCGCCTCGGAGATGGCGACCGCCAACCAGGGCGGCAACCAGATCCGCTTCCAGAAGCGCATCGAGACCGGCCGCGACGGCTGCGAAGAACTGCTGACGACGATGCTCTACCGCGCCGGCTTCGCGTTGACCCAGCTCGACGACGGCCAGATGTTCGAGGTCATCGCTTTGGCCGGCCCCCGCGGCCGCGAGGTGGCGAGCCGCGCCCAGCACCGCACGGCCGAGCAGGCGCTGGCACGGCCGAACCTGAAGGTCTTCGTCACCGTGCCGGTGCCGCTGCAGCACATCAACGCGACGATCGCGACCAACGCGCTGCGGCCGTTCTTCGCCAGCAGCGGTGGCGGCGGCGGCAGCGTGAGCATCGGCAACGTCGGCAACAGCTCCGCCCTGCTGGTCAGCGGCTTCCAGGACCAGGTGGTCCAGGCGATCCGGCTGGTGCGCGAGTGCGACGTGCCGGCAGCGAAGATGGAACCCGACCTCGACCAGCGCCTGTCCGCGATCGAACGCCGGCTCAAGGCGATCAAGGAACAACTCGCCGAACGCAAGCAGCCGGCGAAGTGAGCCATGGGGCGCCTCCTCCCCGCCTCGCAAGCCGGCGCCCTGCTGGCAGCAGCGCTGCTGGTGGGCGCCACGCCAACCGCGTTGCCGGCCCAGCAGCCGGTCGTCACTGCGAACGCGCAGCGCGGCCCGATCCTCGCGACCAAGGCGGGTCTGACGCTGCCAGCGGGCGAGTTCACGGTGGTCGACCTGATCGACGCGGTCGCCGGCTACCTCTGCCGCAACTACCTGTACGACGCCAGCGAGCTCGCCGAGGTGCGCGGCTTCTCGTTGCAGCGCGCGATCGCACTCGACGCGCTCGGCAGCGAGGAGATGCTGTATGCGCTGCTGGCCGCACGCAACCTCGCGGCGCTGCCGATCGACGAGTGGCGCGGGGTGTACCAGGTCGTGGCGCTGACGCCGGAACGCCGCACCGCGCCGATCGCGACCGTGCCGTGGCGCACCCCGGAGGAGATCCTGCGCCGCCCGCGACTGCGTGAACTGGTGCTGACGTCGGTCGTGCTCGCGCACGCGGACGCCAACCAGCTCGCCAACGGCCTGCGGGCGCAGTTCTCGTTCCAGGGCACCTGGCAACCGGGCATGCCGACCGCGGTCGCCACCGGGGCGAACACGCTGCTGCTGCACGGCTACCGCGAACAGGTCGCGGCGACGCTGCTGTTCCTGCAGCTGGTCGATCGGCAGAGCACGCCCGCGGCCGTGCCCGCACCGGCTCCGAACGACCGGCTAGCGGCGCGCGTCGACGC
>JBASWX010000236.1:0-32230 GCA_049276695.1 Planctomycetota bacterium | reverse complement strand
GGTGCTGCTCGCCGGCGGCGACGCGCGGCGCGCGCTCGGTTGCATCGAAGCGTGCGCAGCCGGCTGCGTCGACCGCGACACGATCACGGCCGCGATGGTCGTCGAGGCGTTCCAGCACCGCGCGCTGCAGCACGACAAGGACGGCGACCTGCACTTCGACCTGCTGTCGGCGCTGCACAAGAGCGTGCGCAACTCCGACGTGCAGGCGGCGGTGTACTGGCTGGCGCGCGCGCTGGAAGCCGGCGCCGATCCGGTGCACGCGGCGCGGCGTCTGGTCGCGGCGGCGGCCGAGGACATCGGGCTCGCCGATCCGATGGCGCTGCAGGTCGCGGTGTCGGCGCTGCAAGCGTTGCAGTTCCTCGGGCTGCCGGAAGGGCGGTTGCCGCTGACCGAAGCGGTGGTGTATCTCGCCGCGGCGCCGAAGAGCAACGCGGTGCTGCGCGCGATCACGGCGGCGGGGGAAGCGGTGCGGTCGGGCCCGCAGCACGCGGTGCCGCTGCACCTGCGCAACGCGGTGACGGCGCTGGCCGGGCAGCTCGGGGCGGGCCAGGGCTACGTCTACGCGCACGACCTGCCCGGCGGCGTCGCGGCGATGCCCTGCCTGCCGCCGGAACTGCGGGGGACCGAGTTCTTCCAGCCGGGCGAGCGCGGCTTCGAGAAGAAGGTCGCCGAGCGCATGGCCGACAACGATGTCCGGCGGCGCGATGGCGGGCGGTGAGGTGCTGTTCGGCGTCGCCGGCTGGTCCTACCCGGACTGGAAGGACGTCGTCTACCCGCGCAACTGCAAGGACACGCTGCGCGCCGTCGCCCAGCGCGTCGACCTGATCGAGATCAACAGCACGTTCTACGGGCTGCCGTCGGCGAAGAACTCGCGGTCGTGGGTCGAACGCACCGCAGACCTCGGCACCCGGTTCACCGCCAAGCTGCCAGCTGAGTTCACGCACCGGCGCGAGTTCGACGCGGCACTGGTCGGGCAGGTGCGCGATGGCTTCGCGCCGTTGTGGGCGAGCGGCCGCCTGCTCGGGCTGTTGGCGCAGTTCAACCACGAGCTGCAGTTCACGCCCGAGGGCATGGCGTTGCTCGAGCGCATCGTCTCCGCGTTCGCCGGCGACGGCCCGCTGTTCGTCGAGCTGCGGCACGCGTCGTGGAACGCCGACGACGCGCTCGGCGCGGTGGCACACCTGGGTGCCGGCGTGCTCGACCTCGACTATCCGGGCAACCCCGGTGGGTTCGCGCGCGACGTCGCCGGCGTGCGGGCTGACGGCATCGCCTACTTCCGGCTGCACGGCCGCAACAAGGCATGGTTCAAGAAGGGCGCCGGCCGCGACGCGGTCTACGACTGGCACTACTCGGAATCCGAGGTGGAGCAGCTGGCTCGCCGGCTCGAGCGCATCGCGGCGCCGGCGAAACGCACACTGGTGGTCGCCAACAACCACTTCCGTGGCCAGGCGCTGGTCGTGATCGAAGACCTGCTGGCGTGGTACCGGCAGCGCTGACTGCGTGCGGTGCCGCGGCCGTCAGTTCGCGATGCGTTGCACGATGTCGGCGACCAGCCCGCGCAGCGTCGCCGCAGACAGATCGAAGCGCACGTCCATCGCCGCGAACAGTTCGGGCAACGGCCGGGTGCCGCCGAGTGTCAGCGCGCGGCGGTACGCCGCGAGCGCCTGGCGCGGCTCGCGGCGGTAGTGCTGCCACACCTGCAGCGCGGCGATCTGCGCGATCGCGTACTCGATGTAGTAGAACGGATGGTGGAAGAGGTGCGGTTGCCCGAGCCACTGCCGCGCGAACGCGTCGTCGAGACCGTTCCAGTCGACGACTCCGCCGAAACGGCGCCGGATGTCGAGCCACGCGACCGTGCGCTGCTCGTGCCGGTGCTGCGGGGCGCCGTAGACCCAGTGCTGGAACGCGTCGATCGACGCGATCCAGGTCAGCGTGCGCAGGATGCCTTCGAGGTGACGCCGGTAGACGCGGGCGCTGTCGGTTGCCGAGTAGACGGTGCCGAGGTGTTCGAGACCCAGCAGTTCCATCGACATGCTGGCCGTCTCGGCGATCTCGATCGGGTAGTCGCGGAAGGCCAGCAGATCGTGGTGCCGGCATAGCAGCGAATGGAACGCGTGGCCGCACTCGTGCAGCAGCGTCTGTACGTCGTGGTGCACGCCAGCGCCGTTGGCGAAGATGAACGGCACGCGGTCGTCCTCGAGCTGGTACTGGTAGCCGCCGGGGGCCTTGCCGGGCCGGCTCATCAGGTCGACCAGGCCGCGGGAGGCCAGCTCGTCCAGCCACGGCGCGAACTCGGGGTCGACGGCGGCGATCAGCTGCCGGCACAGCGCGAGCAGTTCGCTCTCGGTGTGGAACGGTCGCAACGGCGGGCGACCCTCGGGGTCGACTTCGAGGTCCCACGGCCGCAGCACCTCGAGTCCGAGCGCTCGCGCGCGGCGGCGGTCGAGTTCGCGCACCGCCGGCACGACGCACTCGGCGATCGCGTCGTGCAGGTTGCGGCACGCGCGTTCGTCGTAGTCGTAGCGGCCGAGTTCCTGGAAGCGGTAGGGCGTGTAGGTCGCGAAGCCGGCGTTGCGGGCGATGGTCGTGCGCAGCGCGACCAGTTGGTCGAAGATCGACTCGCACTCCGGCCACGAACGCGATCGCGCGGCGATGCCGGCGCGGAAGGCGGCTTCGCGGGCCGCGCGGTCCTGGTGCTCGAGCCACGGCGCGAGTTGCTGCAAGGTCAGCGTCTTGCCGTCGAACGGCACCACGATCGCGCCCATCGCGGCCTGCTGTCGCGTCTGCAGTTCGGCCTCCTGCCGCTGCAGTTCGGTGTTCTCGGCGCGGAACAGCGCGACCTGGGTGGCGCGCCGGCGCGTGACCACCAGGTACCGCGACGGCGGCAGCCGGTCGATTGCCGGGGCGGCCAGGAACTTGCGATCGAGGCGATCGAACCAGACCTTGACCTGCGGCATCACCTCCTGCTCCATCGCGAGGTAGGCGGCTTTCGCCGCGGCATCGGCGGTGTTCCGCGTGGTCTTGATGTAGCGGCGGGCCTGTTCGGCGGCGATGCGCGACTGCAGGTCGCTTTCGTCGCGCAGCCATTGCTCGAGGCCGATGAGGTCGTCGATCCGCCGAGCGAGCAGTTCGTCGACCAGACGCTCGATGCCCGGCAGCGAACCGAGGTCGAGTTCGGCCGGCACGAAGGTGCGGCCGGGCGGCGGGAACAGCAGTGGCAAGGGCGGGAGGGGTCGGGCTCCGGCTGGACGGACCGGGCGTGCGGCCAACGTAGGAAGGCGGCGCGGCACGCGGAAGCACCATTCCCCGCTTCGGGGCGCCTCGCCGCGCGGCTCCCCGCAACCGCGGTCGCAGCGCGGCCCGCCCTCCCGGTACGTCAGTTGCCACGGTGAACCGAGCCATGCTGCGATCCGCCCGTTCTGTCCTGCTCGCGAGTCTGCTCGCCGCCTGTGGTCACGGCGGCCACTCCCATGCCGAAGCGCGACCCGCCGAGGCGCGCCTGGTGTCGATCCTGGTCGAGGTCTACGACCCGGCCACCAACCTGGTGTGGGAGAACGTGTCGGTGCGCATCGTCGAGGTCGACCAGGAATGGGCGGCCGGCACCTATGTCAACCAGTACGAGGAGTGGTTCCTGACCGATGGCAGCGGCCGGGTGTACCTCGACGAGTACACGCTCGCCGACGCCGAGGTCGGCTTCCTCGAGGATGGGCTCGGCCGTGCGGTGCTCGGGCCGTATCGCGACGAGGACGAAGCGACGGTCGTGCTCGAGATCGACGCCCTCGGCTTCATGCCGGTGTTCGTCGAAGTGCGGCTGAGCTGGAACCAGCCCGACGTGTTCATCGAGGTGCCGTTCTTCTGATCGCCGGGCAGTCGCAGCGGCGGCAGAACAGGTGAAGACGGCCGCTGTGCACGGCACACTGGCGGCGTGAGCCGCGACGCGATCCTCGACCCCGCCCTGCACCGCTCGCGCCGCCAGCGGTTGCTGAATGCACTCGGCGACGGCGTGCTGCTGCTGGCGACTGCGCCGGAATCGGCGCGCAACGGCGACGTGCTGCACGAGTACCGCCCCGGCTCGGACTTCCACTTCCTGACCGGGTTCCCGGAGCCGCAGGCAGTGCTGGTTGCCTGGCGCATCGACCGGAACCGGCATCGCACCGTGCTGTTCGTGCGGCCGCGTGATCCGGAACGCGAAGTGCGCGAGGGCCGCCGGCACGGAGTTGCCGGCGCCCGCGCGCGCTTCGGCGCCGACCGCGCACACCCGATCGCGCAGCTGTGGCAGCGCCTGCCCGAACTGCTCGCGGGCCAGACGCGGCTGTTCCATCGCCTCGGCGCCGACGTGGCCTTCGACCGGCGATTGATCGAGACGTTCGTCGAACAGGCGAAGAAGCACCGCCGGCGCCAGCCGGCGTGGCACCCGACGATCACCGATCCGGTCCCGGCCGTCGCGGCACTGCGGCACGTCAAGGACGCGGCAGAACTGGCGGCGCTGCGCGGGGCCGCCGCGATCTCGGTCGCGGGACACCTGGCGGCGATGCGCGCTGCCCGGCCGGGCAGCGCCGAGTTCGAGGTGCAGGCGGCGCTCGAAGCCGAGTTCCGGCGCGCGGGCAGCCCGCGCAACGGCTACCCGTCGATCGTCGCCAGCGGCGCCAACGCCTGCATCCTGCACTACCACGAGAACGATCGCACGATGCGCGCCGGCGACCTGGTGCTGGTCGACGCCGGTGCCGAGTTCGCGGGCTGCACGGCCGACATCACCCGCACCTTCCCGGTCTCCGGTCGCTTCACTCCCGATCAGGCCGCCGTCTATCAGGTCGTGCTGCGGGCGCAGCTCGCCGGCATCCGCGCCTGCAAGGTGGGCGCGCCGTGGGACCGCGCCCACAAGGTCTGCTTGCGGTCGCTGACGCGTGGGCTGGTTGGCCTGCGCGTGCTGCGCGGCAAGGTCGCGCGACTCCTGAAGAAGGAGCGCTACAAGCGCTTCTACATGCACGGCACCAGCCACTGGCTCGGCCGCGACGTGCACGACGTCGGCGCCTATCTCGGGGAGCGCGACAAGCCGCGCCGCCTCGTTCCCGGCGCGGTGCTGACCGTCGAGCCGGGTCTCTACTTCGGCAGCCGCGACAAGAAGGTGCCGAAGGCGCTGCGCGGCATCGGCATCCGGATCGAGGACGACGTGCTGGTCACGGCCCGCGGCCCGGTGGTGCTGACGGCCGGCGTTCCCAAGCTGCTCGCCGACGTCGAACGCGCGTGCGGCGGCCGGTCGCCGTGATCACATGCCGGTGCCGCGCAGCACCGCGCGGAAGGTGTGCGCGATCAGCTTGAGGTCGAGCCAGATCGACCAGTTGTCGATGTAGAACAGGTCCATCTCGACCCAGCGCTTGAACGACACGCGGTTGCGGCCGTAGACCTGCCACAGGCAGGTGAGTCCGGGCTTCACCGAGATGCGGCGCCGCTGCCACCAGCGGTAGTGATCGACCTCGCTGGGAATCGGCGGCCGCGGTCCGACCAGGCTCATGTCGCCGACCAGCACGTTCAGCAGCTGCGGCAGCTCGTCGAGGCTGAACTTGCGCAGCAGGCGACCGATCGGCGTGACGCGCGGATCGGCCGGCACCTTGAAGGCGGGCCCGTCCTGGGTGTTCGCGCTGCGCAGCAGTTCCTGTTGCGCCTGCGCGCCGACGCGCATCGTGCGGAACTTCAGGCACGGGAACTGCTGCCCGCCTTTGCCGACGCGCGTCTGCTTGAAGAAGATCGGACCGCGGCTGGTCAACTTGACGGCCAGCCCGCACGCAACGAACACCGGCAACAACCCGACCAGGCCGATGCCGGCGCCGACGATGTCGAGACAGCGCTTGGCGACGTGGGCGAGCGTCGGCTCGGTGATCGCCTGCAGGTTGAGGCCGGGGCGGTCCACGTTCCACGTCAGGTTCACGTGCAGCCGGTCGACGTCGAGGAACGACGGGAAGTAGTGCACGGCCAGGCCATGGTCGCTGCACACCCGGAACGCCGCCCGCACGTCGCCGGTGACCGCCTGGTCCGACGGGCTGACCAGTGCCAGGTCGACCTCGTGCTGGCGCAGGATCGCGGGCAGCTCGGTGGCCGTGCCGAGGTGGCGCAGTTCGGGCAGCGCCGCCGAGTCCTCGTTGGTGAACGGCACGACACCGACGAGGTCGAGTTCGCCGACCGGTTGACTGCTGGCCAGGGCCTGGGCGCTCGGGCAGCTGCCGATCACGATGGCGCGCGCGCGCAGCGAGCTGTCGCCCCACGGTGTCACCGCGAGCGCGAAACGGATCGCGGTCAGGAACACGGCGCCGGCGGCGAGCAGCAGCCAGACTTCGATCGGTGTGCACGGCACCAGCGACAGCAGCAGCACGCCGCCGACGCCCCAGGTCGCTGCCCAGGCTTCCAGCGCGCGGCGCACCGCGATCCCGAGGTTGCGGCCCGGTGCCACGCGATGCACGCCGATGCGCGTGGTCACGATCGACCACACCACCACGTAGGCGACGGCGACCGCACCGTGCGCGAGCCAGCCTGCCACCCCTTCGGTCTGTGGCACCAGCAGGCCGGCAGCGGCCAGGGCGGCGACAATGCCGGCCAGATCGAAGGCCGTGCCGTACAGACGGTGGAGCGAACGAGACATGACGACGGGACGCGGACCGGTAACTAGTCTTCGGGACTCCCTTGGCTACGCCGGGAGCCTATCGGAACTGGAGCGGGCGGCCCCACATCGAGCGGAGGAGTTTCCCGTGGCGAGCGCACGCGGATTTTTCGTCGCGGTGACCTCCCCGATGGGGCCGGGGTCCATCAAGCCGGCGCGCAGGCCAGCTCGCCCAGCTGTTCCTCGGTCTTCGCGCCGGGCACCAACGTCAGCGATCCCGCCGCTGCCAAGGTCAGTTGCCACTCGACGACGATCTGCTCGAAGTAGCTGACCGCAAGGAAGTTCATGCAGTGCATGAACATCGCGCTGCCGATCGCCCAACTGGCCAGCCGGTAGGCGGGGGTGGCGTCCCGCAGCCGGACGGAACGGGACACGCCGGCGAACGCCAGCCAGACGATCCACACGAACAGGGAGAGCCGCACGATGCCGCCGGCAACCCCTTCGGCGACGAACTGGTTGGTCACGTCCTGCAGCCCCGGCCCCCAGTGGCCGGTCCGCATGGTTCCGAGCATCGACCACTCGTCGAAGTTGGCGATGAACTTGTCGACCAGGTGGAAGCGGTGCCAGCCGGTCGAACCGCTGACGATGTCGACGCGCGCCAGCAGGTGCCAGACCGGCTGCTTCATCAGCAGGAAGTGCAGCACGCACAGCCACAGCACGATCAGCCAGCGGTACCAGCGCAACGCGCCGCGCACCAGGAACGCACCCGCGGCGGCGAGCCCGAACCCGAGCGCCATGATCGGCGTGCTCGACGCGCACAGCACGACGATGCCGATGGCAGCGGCGATGCCGGCGGCCGGCAGCAGCCAGCTGCGGGTCAGCCAGGCGCGCACGCAGTAGAACGGGATCAGGCAGGCCCAGAAGCAGCCGGCCAGGATCGCGTGCGCGAACGCGCCCTGGCAGCGCAGCCGTCCGTCGCGCACGTCGGTGATCGCCGGCACGCCGCCGAACACCGCGAACATGTTGCGCTGGGTCCGGTTCTCGACCAGGAAGAACACGAAGACCGCGAAGCTGCAGAAGATGAATTGGCCGGCGATCGACGCCAGTTCGCGGTGGCTGCGCAGCAGCATCCGGAAGAAGAAGTAGACCATCAACGCGTCGATCGCCGTGCCCAGCCGGTTGATCAGCACGGTCAGGGTCATCGCCAGCAGCGTGCCGGTCACCACCGACGCGCCGGCCCACAGCACCATCGCCCGGTCGAGCGCGTTCCACACGATGGCGCGCAGTTCGTCGCGCACGAACAGCCGCAGCCAGACCACCAGCATCAGCAGCCGGATGAACGTGAAGTCGATCGTCGCCAGCACGATGCGCTGGCCGGCCGGGATGAAGCACAGCAACAGGATCACCGGCAGCGCGGCCCAGCGCCGCGGCAGCAGCAACGCCATTGCCGCCATCCCCACCAGCGCCGCGACCGCCAGCGGGTGCACGGCGGTCTCGCCGCCGACGCTGTGTCCGGCTTGGGCGGGAACGGGGTCTTGGAACAGCGCTGCCAGCACGTTTCTCGGTGTCGTCTTGCTCGGCTTTCGCGCGGGTCCGGCTTGATGCGGAATGCCCGCCGCCAGCGCCGGTTCAGCCGGGCCGTCGTTCTGGTCGAAGATGCGGGGGACGGAGCCGCGAGTCCAGGGGTCGTCGGTGCCTCCTGTGCTGGCTTCCGGTTCTGGAGCTACCTACCCTGACCTCCGTGATCCCGATGACCGTGCGCAGGTTCGTCGTCCTCCTGCTCTGCTGCATCCTTGCCGCCTGTTCGTCGGCGCCGCCGTTCGACGCCAAGGCGGTGGCGACCGAATGGGCCGCCTACATGCAGCGCGACTACGTGCTGCGTGCCGGCGACCGGCTGGCGATCCGCGTCGACCAGCTGTCGTCGACCGAGGGCGCGGTGAACGACAACCTGCAGGAAGTGGTGGTGTCGCCGACCGGTACGATCGACCTGCGGCGCCTGCCGGTGCCGCTGCCGGTCGCCGGCAAGTCGGTGGGGGCGGCGCGCACGTTGATCCTCGAGGCCTACAAGAACGGCGTGCTTGTCAACCCGAGCGTGTCGGTCACGCTGACCGAGGCGGCGACGCAGTCGGTCTACGTCTGCGGCGAGGTGTTCCGGGCCGGGCCGCTCCCGTACTCGCCCGGGCTGACGTTGACGCAGGCGATTGCGGCGGCCGGCAGCTTCAACCACACCGTCAAGCACTCCGACGTGCGCGTGCTGCGCATCAACCAGGACGGCAGCCAGCGCACGTTCCGCGTCAACATGGACAAGGTCCTGCTCGACGAGTCGCCCGACTTCCTGCTGCTGCCCGGCGACGTGGTCTACGCACAGACGTCGGCGATCGCCGACCTGGGCAACCTGGTCGACCTGTACGTTCGGCGCCTGCTGCCGTTCTCGCTCGGCGGTCCGGCGCTCGGCCGCATCCAGTGATCCGCTGCCCGACCACCCGTGACGACGATCGACAACCTGCGCCCGCTGACCGTCTGCATGGTCGTGCACGCCTACTACGAAGGCGACGCGCGCGTTCGCCGCTACGCCGAGTCGCTGGCCGCGCTCGGGCACCGGGTCGAGGTGCTGGCACTGCGGGCCCCTGACAAACCCAAGGCCGAGACGCTGCGCGGCGTGCAGGTCGAACGGCTGCCGCTGTCGCGCCGCCGCGGCGGCACACTGCGTTACCTGTTCGAGTACGTGTGGTTCACGCTGCTGTGCGCGTGGGTGCTGACCCGGCGCTGCCGCCGCTACGACGTCGTGCACGTTCACAACATGCCGGACTTCCTGGTGTGGGCCGCGCTGGGGCCGCGGCTGTGCGGGCGCGCGGTCGTGCTCGACGTGCACGACCTGATGCCGGAGGTCTACGCGAGCAAGTTCCAGGTCGGCCTGCGCCATCCCGGCATCTGGCCGGTCCGGCTGCAGGAATGGCTGTCGCACGGCTTCGCCAGCGCCTGCGTGTTCGCGACCGAACGTTTCCGTCAGGGCGCGCTGGCCCGCGGCACCGTGCGCGCGGAACGCACGCTGGTGGCGATGAACGCGGCCGACACCACGCTGTTCGACCGCACCCGGCACCCGTGGCGCGGGCCCGAACGCGACGGCGAGTTCGTGCTGCTCTACCTCGGCACCGTCTCCGACCGTCACGGCGTCGACCAGTGCGTGCGCGTGCTGCCGCACGTCGCCAAGGACATCCCCGGCGTCAAGTTGCGCATCCACACCAAGCTGCTCGCGGCCGAAGGGCGACCGCTGCAGGAACTGCAGCAGCTGGCCAGCCAGCTCGGCGTCGCCGACCGCGTCGAGATCGGGCCGGCGCTGCCGCTGCACGAGGTGCCGGCAGCGATGAGCCGCGCGTCGGTCGGCGTGTTCACGCCGCACGTCGACGTGCACACCGACATGGCGCTGTCGTTGAAGGTCCCGGAGTTCGTCGCGATGGGCGTGCCGGTGGTGACGGTGCGCACCGCGATCATGACCTCGCTGTTCCGCGACGACGAGGTCGCGATGTTCCCCGACGGCGACCTGGCTGCGTTCGCCGACTGGCTGGTGCGCCTGCACCGGCAGCCGGACCTGGCGCGGCGCATGGTCGCGAACGCGACCCGCTTCGCCCGCGAACATGCGTGGGCGAACGAGTTCGCCGGCTACGTGAACCTGCTCGCCAACCTCACCGGCCGCCCGGTGGTCAGCAGCACGACGGCGTCGGCCTGAGTGCGGGGCGGCGCGCGGTAGTCGCGGCGGCGGTGTCCCGGGTAGCTTCCCCGCCGTCCATGAAGATCGCCTGCATCGGTGGTGGCCCGGCGTCGCTCTACTTCGCGATCCTGTTGAAGAAGCGGCTGCCGCAGGCCGACATCGAGGTGCACGAGCAGAACCGCGCCGATGACACCTTCGGCCAGGGCGTCGTGTTCTCCGACGAGACGCTCGGCAACTTCGAGACCGCGGACCCGGAGAGCTTCGCGCGCATCCGCGAAGCGTTTGCGTACTGGACCGACATCGACACGTTCTTCCGCGGCACCAAGGTCACCAGTACCGGCCACGGCTTCTGCGGGCTCGCGCGCGTCCGGCTGTTGCAGATCCTGCACGAACGCTGCCGCGAGTTCGGCGTGCGACTCCGGTTCCAGTCGCTGGTGACCGACATCGACGCGATGGTCGCCAGCCATGATCTCGTGGTCGCTGCCGACGGCGTCAACAGCAAGGTCCGCGAACGCTTCGCGGCGTCGTTCCGCCCGCACCTGGACTGGCGCAAGTGCAAGTTCGCCTGGTTCGGCACGACGAAACGCATGACCGCGTTCACCTTCGTATTCCTGCCGACGCAGTGGGGGCTGTTCCAGGTGCACGCGTACCCGTTCGAGCCCGGCCGCGGCACCTGGATCGTCGAGTGCCGCGAAGAGACGTGGCGGCGCGCGGGCCTCGACCAGCTCGACGAGGCGGCGTCGGCGGCGTTCTGCGAACGGCTGTTCGCCGAGCACCTCGCCGGCGAACGGCTGCTGACCAACCGTTCGATCTGGCGCACCTTCCCGACCATCCGTTGCGAGGCATGGCGGCACGGCAACGTCGTGCTGATGGGCGACGCCGCGCACACCGCGCACTTCTCGATCGGCTCGGGCACCAAGCTGGCGATGGAGGACGCGATCGCGCTCGCCGACGCGGTAGCGGCCAGCCCCGGCGACGTGCCGAAGGCGCTCGGTGCCTACGAGGACGCGCGGCGGCTCGACGTGCTGAAGACGCAGCGCGCGGCGCAGACCAGCCTCGAGTGGTTCGAGAACAGCGAGCGGTACCTCGGGCAGAGTCCCGAGCGCTTCGTGTTCAACCTGATGACGCGCAGCCGCCGCATCACCTACGACAACCTGCGTCGCCGCGATCCGGCGCTGGTTGCGCGCGTCGACCAGGTGGTCGCTGCCGAGGAGGCGAAGATCGAGGCCGCGGCGGTTGATCCGGCCGCGGCGCCGCCGGCGTTCCAGCCGTTCACGGTCCGTGGCATGACGCTGCGCAACCGCATCGTGGTGTCGCCGATGTGCCAGTACTCGGCGACGGACGGCGTGCCCGACGACTGGCACCTCGTGCACCTCGGCAGCCGCGCGGTGGGCGGCGCCGGGCTGGTGTTCACCGAGATGACGAACGTGTCGCCGGATGGGTTGATCACGCCCGGCTGCGCCGGCATGTGGAACGAGACACAGGCTGCCGCCTGGAGGCGCGTCGTCGAGTTCGTGCACCGGCACAGCACCGCGAAGATCGGCATGCAGCTCGCGCACGCCGGCCGCAAGGGCTCGTGCAGCCTGCCGTGGCAGGGCGATGCGCCGCTCGTGCGCGGCGGCTGGCAGACGCTCGGGCCGTCGGCGAATCCGTTCCAGAGCGACTGGCCGGCGCCGAAGGCGATGGACGCCGCCGACATGGCGCGGGTCCGCGCTGCGTTCGTGCACGCCGCGGGCCTGTGCGCCCGCAGCGGCTTCGACGTGATCGAACTGCACATGGCGCACGGCTACCTGCTGTCGAGCTTCCTGTCGCCGTTGTCCAACCTGCGCCGTGACGACTTCGGTGGCTCGCTCGCCAACCGCGCGCGCTTCCCGCTCGAAGTCGCGGCCGCAGTGCGCGCGGCGTGGCCGGCGGACAGGCCGCTGTTCGTGCGCATCTCGGCGACCGACTGGTTCGACGAAGAGGGCCGCGGCTTCACGGTCGACGACGCGGTGCAGGTCGCGCGCTGGTTGAAGGAGCGTGGCGTCGACGTGATCGACGTGTCGTCGGCCGGCAACGTGCCGGAGTCGAAGCCCCGCTACGGCCGCATGTACCAGGTGCCGTTCGCCGAACGCATCCGCCATGAAGCCGGCGTCCCGGTGATGGCGGTCGGCGGCATCGCTGGCATGGACCACGCGCACACGCTGGTCGCTGCCGGGCGCGCCGACCTGTGCGCGATCGCGCGCGGCTTCCTCGGCGATCCGTACATGGTGCAGCGCGAGGCGAACGAGCGGCGGGTCGATGGGTACCCGTGGCCGAGCCAGTACCTGGCTGCGAAGGCCTGAAGACCTGGACGTGCCCGGCGCCCGCACTGCCGCGGCCCGGGTATCCTGCGCCGGCCCCCGATCGACACCCATGATGCCCGTTCCCCGTTGCCGCGTCCTCGCTGTCGCCATGGCCACGCTGCCGCTCGTCGCGCAGACCACGGTCACCGTGCCGTGCGCCGCCGACAACACGCTCTACGAGACGATCTTCGGCGACGCCAGCAACGGTGCTGGCCCCGCCCTCTTCATCGGGCTCAACGCCTTCGGCTCGTTCCGGCGGGCGGTGCTGAAGTTCGACGTCGCCGCCGCGGTCCCCGCCGGCGCGTCGATCCTGACGGCGCGCCTGACGATGAACGTCAACAAGGCGAACCCGACGCAGACCCAGCCGGTCGCGATCACCGCGCACCGACTCACGGTGTCGTGGGGCGAGGGCACCAGTTCGACGGGCCCGACCACCGGCGGCGGCGGTGCGCTCGCCAGCGTCGGCGATGCGACGTGGCTGCACCGCTTCTCGCCGGCGACGTTGTGGACCAACCCGGGCGGCGATTTCGCGGTGGCGCCGTCGCTCACCGCGGCGATGCCGCTGCTGGGCCCGTTCACGTCGGCCCATTCGCAGAAGGCCGCCGCAGACGTGCAGGGCTGGCTCGATGCGCCGGCGAGCAACTTCGGTTGGGTGCTGCGCACCGCGGAGGTCGCGTCGCGCACCGCGCGACGCCTCGACTCGCGCGAGAGCACGAGCGTTGGCGCGCGCCCGACCCTGAGCATCACGTACCTGCTGCCGGGACAGAACGGCATGTTCGGCACCGGCTGCCGCGTCGGTGCCGGCGCGATGACCGCCGCGTTCGTCGGCGCCCCGGTGGGCGGCACCACGATCCAGATCGTGAAGACGAACGGTACGCCATCGAGCCTCGGCGCCGACTTCTTCGCGCTGGCGTTGAATCCGGCCGGCACCCTGCTCGGCTCCGGCTGCACCGCGTACCTGCCGCTTGGCGAGGTCCTGCTCGGAGGCACGTTCCCGACCGACGCCGCGGGTGGTGCGACGACATCGCTGCTGCTGCCGCCGGGGTTCCCGGGCTACCTGGTTCAGTGCCAGGCGGCGGTGCTCGCGACCAACCCGCTCGGCTACGTGGTCAGCAACGCGGCCCTCACCGTGTTGCAGTGACGGCGCAGAGCACCGCTCACCACGCGTCGGCCGCGCGGTAGGCCGCGATCACCGCGCGTTCGCCGTCGCGCCCGCCGCTGGCGTTGCCGTGCTCCATGCCGACGACGCCGCGGAAGCCCTTGCCGTGCACGTGCCGGAACACGTTGCGGTAGTTCACTTCGCCGGTGCCCGGCTCGTTGCGGCCCGGGTTGTCGCCGACCTGCAGGTACGCGATCTCGTCCCAGGCGCGGTCGAGGTTGGGGATCAGGTTGCCCTCGGTCACCTGCTGGTGGTACAGGTCGTCGAGGATCTTGCAGTGCGGGCTGCCGACGGCTCGGCAGATGGCGAACGCCTGCGCGACCTTGGTGAGGAACAGGTCCGGGTGGTCGCGGAAGTTGAGCGGCTCGAGCACCATCACCAGCCCGCTCTTGTGCTGCGCGATGCGGTCGCAGCAGCGCTTCAGCAGGTCGACGCAGTTGGCGAACTGGTAACCCGCGTCCTGCCGCGGGTCGACCGTGCCGGGCACCACCGTGCACCACTTCGCCTGCACCCGCTCGGCGACCCTGCAGGCGCGATCGATGTCGCCGAGCACGCGATCGCGCATCCCGGCATCGCCGGAGGTGAACGTCGGCTTGCCGAAGTCGCCGTGCGCGACGAACACGCCCATGGTGATGCCGAGCTTCGCCATCGAAGCACCAAGGGCCGCCTGTGTCGCCTCGTCACGGCCAGGCATGCCGTTGTCCTCCCAGGCGCGGAAACCCTCGTCGTGTGCGAACTGCAGCTGGTCCGCGAGTTCCTTGGCGTGGTTGGCGAACATGCCGAAGTGCGGCGCGTAGTTCAGCCGGAACGGCTCGCCGGCGCGTGCCGGCCGCGCATCGTCCGCCGCAGCGCCCGGGCTCGCCGCCAGCGCGGCCGCGCCGCCGGCGGCGAGGAACGAACGGCGATCCAGCGACGACCCGTGCATCACTTCGCCGCCTGCTTGAACAGCCGGAACAGGTCGCTGTCGGTCGACAGGATCAGGTTCGTCTTGTTGCCGAGCACGCCGCGGTAGGTCTCCAACGTCTTCATGAAGCCGTAGAACTCGCGCGCTTCCGGCGTGCGGTTGTAGGCCTCGGCGTAGATGCGCGTCGCCTCGGCGTCGGCGCCGCCGCGGATCTCCTGGACCTTCTTGTAGGCGATCGACTCGATCTCGCGCAGGTCGCGACCCTTCTTGCCGGAGATGCGCGCGGCCTCGCCTTCGCCCTCGCTGCGGAAGCGCTGCGCGATCTGTTCGCGCTCGCTGGTCATGCGCTGGTGGATCGTCGGCAGCACCTCGGCGTTGTAGTTGACGCGCTTGATGCGCACGTCGAGCAGCTCGATGCCGAGCGGCGTCAGCTTCGGCGCGGCCTCGTTCTTGATGTCCTTCTCGATCTCGAGGCGGCCGCGCAGCGCAGGCCGCAGGCCGGCGGCGAGTCCGCCCTGCGCTTCGGCGATGGTGCGGCTCTTGTCGCTGCGCACGATCTCGATCAGGTCGTGGCTGGCGACCGCGGCCCGCGTCTCGCTGCCGATGAAGTCCTCGAGCCGCGACTGCGCGCTGCGTTCGTCGCGCACCGCGACGAAGAACTTGGTGGCGTCGGCGATGCGCCAGCGCGCGAAGGTGTCGACTTCGATGTAGGTCTTGTCCTTGGTCGGCATCTTGGTCGACGGCCCGTCGAACTCGAGCACGCGCTTGTCGATGCGCGTGACGTCCTGCACGAACGGCGTCTTCCAGTGGATGCCGGCGTCGCGGATCGGCTCGCCGACCTGGGCGCCGAACTGGGTCACGATCACGATCTCGGTCTCGGCGACGGTGAAGAAGGCGCCGCCCATCAGCAACAGCACGAACACGGCCAGCAGGCCGACCAGGATGGGAACGACCTTCACTTGCCACCTCCGGCGTTCTTGACCATCGGCAGCAGCTGCGTCACCGAGCCGTCGACGATCCAGGTGTCGGCGAGGCTCGGCAGCACTTCGCGCATCGTCTCGAGGTAGAGCCGCGTGCGCGTCACCTCGGGCGCCTTGACGAACTGCTCCAGCATCGCGTTGAACGCGGTCACGTCGCCGAGCGCCTCGTTGACGCGCTTCAGCCTGTAGCCCTCGGCCTCGCTGATCTTCTGCTCGGCCTCGCCCTTGGCGCGCGGCACCACCTTGTTGTACTCGCCGTTGGCGACGTTGATCATGCTCTCGCGGTCCTGCTGCGCCTTGTTGACGGCGTTGAACGAGTTCTGGACCGGCTGCGGCGGGTTGACGTTCTTCAGCTGCACCTGGTCGATGCCGATGCCGAGCTGGTACTCCTTCGCCATCGTCGCCAGCCGCGCCGTCGCGACGATCTCGATGTCCTGGCGACCGGTGGTGATGACCTCGTCGACGGTGCGGTCGCCGATCACTTCGCGCATCACCGCCTCGCTGAGGTCGCGCAGCGTCCAGCCGGGGTCGCGCACCTTGAACAGGAACTCGAGCGGATCACTGATGTGGTACTGCACGATCCACTCGACCAGCGCCGAACTGAGGTCGCCGGTCACCATGCTGCGTTCGAGGTCCGGATTGTCCTGGTCGCCGACCTGGTCCTCGTTGCTGTAGCCCGGCGTGAAGAAGCCGAACTCGAGCTTCAGGCGGCGGCGCACCGGCAGCACCCTCACCTCGTCGACGCCGAACGGGATCTTGAAGTGCAGCCCCGGCTCGACCGTCTGCGAGTACTTGCCGAAGCGAAGCACGACGCCGACCGAGTCCTGCTCGATCGTGTAGTAGGTGGTGAAGACGCCGATCAGCAGCAACAGGGCGGGCACGATCCACTTCAGCGGCCGCAAGCGCGACCATCCCTGTTCGCCGCTCACGATGGTTGGGCGGGTCATGTGGGGGGAAGGTAGCGGCGGCGGTGCGGTGGGGCTCGTTGGTTCCGTACACAACCGGTGCCGGGCAGTCTCCTGGGGACGGGGGGGCGAGGCGGCGCGCGTCGTCTCGCGGTTGGCTCAGCCGCAGTGCGGCGCCTCGCCGAACCCCGCGATCGGGACCAAGGTCCCGCCGCGAGGCGCGGCCATCCCAGGCCGTCGGCCGGACCGGGCGGCGAGACGAGCGAACATGCTCTTGCCCGCGAACCGATCCGAAGTTCGAACGCGCGGCCGCGCCGCGCGGTCACGGCAGCACGACGCCGCGGCGCTTCAACTGCTGCGCGAGCTGCAGCGGGGCGCGGACGAGCAGCTGGCGGACCGCGGCCTCGCTGCGCCCCATCGACGCGGCGATCGCCGCGCGCGGCAGCTGGACGATGCGCGCGAGCGTGATCACCTCGCGGTGCTCCTCGCTGAGTTCCGCGAACGCCGCCGCCAGCGGCGAAGAGACGACACCGGAGTTCATCGTGGTGCCGCTCGTGCATCACGGCGCGAAGGGGCGGCATCGGCACGGGGCGCGCGTTCGCCCGTCGGCCCTGCGCCGCGGCGCCGCGATCAACGCACCGTGGCGTGCACGGTGTCCGTGACCACGAACGGCAGCCCCAGCAGGGTCGCGTTGCAGGCGCCGCTGGCGTTCAAGTCGAGACCTTGGAACGCGATGTTGGCGCCGACCAGGGCCGTGTTCGCCGGCACCGGCACGGCGATCGACGTGCCGAGCTGCGCGAGGATGAGCGGCAGGGCGACGCCGAGTCGGCACTGCTGAATCGAGTGCGCCGTGCACAACAGCTGCGTTGGCGAGAGCGGGCTGCTCACCAGGATGAAGGGCAGGCCGCGGTGCGCGCTGATCGTCATCGAGAACGTGTTGCCGAGGTCGGTGCCGCCGGTTGGTGTCAACAGGGGTTCCGGGAAGCCGATCGGTGTGCAGCCGGTGTTCACGGTCGTGAACATCGCTCCCGTTTGACGACCGTCGTAGAAGGCACCCTCCACGTCGTAGTCGTTGCTGCCATCGCGTTCGTCGGCGACCACCAGGTAGCGCGTCAGCGGACCGCCGGTCGTTCCCATCGATGCGATGGCGTGGTTGTCGTGCGGCAGGTTGGCCGTGATCACCGGCACATGCCCTTCGTGGCAGACGATCACGCCGCCCGTCACCGCGAACGTCGCGCACACGGGACGCGGTGTGCTGCCTTCCATGTAGCAGACCGCGAACCGCAGCCCATCCGTGGTGATCACCGGCTGGTGCTGGTCGGCCGACAACGTGATCCCGGGCTCCATCGCCGACAGGTTCTCGGGGCTGCCGACGAGCGAGTAGACGGTCCCCGTCCGTTCGACCAGTTGCGCGAAGATGTCGCGTTGGCTCCCCATGTCGCGATCCCACACGATGAGGCCCTGATTGCCGTTCCACGCGACGGCGACGTTGCGGTCGTCGTCGATGACCGCACCCGCGATCGTCGTGTTGGGCCACCACTGCGTATTGTCGTCGGCCATGATGAGGAACTTGACGTCCCCGGCGAGGCACCCGGACAGCTGATCCGAGAACGCGATGAACCAGTGGTCCAGGAGACCTGGAACCATGTTGGCGATACGCGGCCGGATGCAGCCGTTGAACGTGCCGCGCGAAGTGCTGCCTTGGGGAAGGCCGAGGTGGTTCACGTAGGTGGTCCGCAGATCGGGCGAGGAAAGCGGACCATCCTCGACGAAGACGATCATGAATCGATCCTCAGGACTGCCACCGACATCCAAGGCCTCGACGCTGCTGCTGCCCACGCTCGTGGTCGTGAGCGGGCTCGCTCCCGTGCCGATCAAGCGGCGCATCAGGATGCCGCCGCCTTCGATCCAGGCGACCAGGAACGTCCCTGGAATGCTCGGTCCGGTGCTCGCGGCGATGGCCGGCTGCGTGGCCACGGCACCAGCCACTTCGAAGTAGTCGGTGTCGACCAGGACACCCGCGGCGTCGAAGCGGCGCACCTTGATGTCGGTGTCGAACGCCGACACGCGCTCCTCCATGACCACGGCCCAGCGGCCCGATTCCTGGTCGAAGGCGACGTCGGGATTGCGATTGTCGAACGGCTCCGCGCTGGCGACGCCGATCGTCGACACCAGCGGATCGACGGTGAGCGGATACCGGGCATCGGCCGGCAGTTCGATGCGGATCGCGGCGCCCGTCCACGTCGTCGGCAAGGCCGTTCGCTCGCCGGCACCGCCGATCGCGAACGCCTGACCGTAGGCGACCTCGCCCCAGCCTTCGGCGAGGAAGCGCAGCCCGTTCGGGCCGTTCCCCAGGAACACCAGATCCGTCGTCACCGGCAACGTGAGCACGTCCCCGACGGGGCGGCGACGCAGAACGAAGCTCTGTTCGGCACCCTCCGGCCGCAGATCCCAACGTTCGACGACATCGCCGCGATCGAACGAACAGCCGTTCTCGCGCAGCACCGGTTCGATGCGCGCGCCACTGCCGTCGCCACCTGCCACCCCGAGGAAGTGCAGCGGATAGTGGCGTGGCGTCCGCGAGCTGAACAGCGGCAGGTAATGCACGCCATCGGCAGCGAACCGCACTTTGTAGCGATCGCCGCGCGCCCAATGGCCGCCGTCGGCATGGCGGTGCTCGTCGAGGAACACGCCATGGAATGGCGCCATCGCGAGCACGCTTGGCGGTGGTTCCTGTGGACGGACGGGACTCTGGGGAGTCTGGGCAAGCAGCGCGGCAGACCCCAGGGACACGAGCAGGGACGTGATCATGCGACCCGAAAGAGCCTCGCCGGCTCTTGGTCTTACGGACGAAGACCTGGCCGCCTGGATCAGCGGCGGCCCGGTGCGGTGTCCTCACGACGTGCATAGCGGCGAACACCCGAGGTCTGGCAACGCGGGAACCCGGCAACCCGTCCCGCAGCTCACGATCCCCCCGCTCCCAACGTAGACTGCGCAGCGGTCGCCAGCCCACCAGGCGCGACCAGGAGCCCCGCATGCGCGTCCCCGTCCTCACCATGCTCGTCTGCGCCGCCGCGACCGCGGTCGCGCAGTCCCCGTCGTTCGCTTCCCCCGTGCGCCTGCAGGCGGGCGACAAGTTGCTCGGCGAAGGTCGCCTGTTCCCGTCGCCGGTCTACCACGACCTGAACGGTGACGGCACCGCCGACCTCGTCGTCGGCGACCTGCCCGGCCGGCTCACCGTCGCCTACGGGGTGCGCGGCGCTGCTTCGCCGACGTTCGGCCCCGAAGAGCACGTCAAGGGCGCCGATGGCAAGCAGGTCGACCTGCAGAACTGGTGATGCATCGGCATGAGTCCACAGTTCGTGGACTTCGATGCGGATGGCAAGCTCGACATCGTCGCCGGCATCTTCGACGGCTCGCCGCACCTGGTGCGTGGCACCGCGCAGGGCTTCGGGCAGCCGGAGCAGATCCGCGACCGCGACGGCGCGCGCATCGTGCTGAACGCGTTCTGGAACTTCGACACCAAGAAGTGGGACAGCACGAAGCGGCACGACTCGGCGCAGTTCCCGGCCGCCGCCGAGGGCCACATCACCTCGGCGCTGGCGATCGACCTCGACGCCGACGGTGACCTCGACCTGCTGCTCGGCGACCACCGCAGCGGGCGTATCTACCAGCGATTCAACGAAGGCACCGCAGCCCAGCCGCGCTTCTCGACCTGCAACGAACCGTTGCTCGTCGACGGCAAGCCAACCGACGTGCCCGGCACCGTCGCGACGCTGCGCCTGGTCGACTGGAACCGCGATGGCCGGCTCGACCTCGCGGTCGGCAGCATGGGCGACGCGTACCAGGAGGGCGAAGGCGGCGGCGTGTTCCTGTTCGCGAACACCGGCACCGGCAAGGTCCCCGCGTTCGGCGCGCCGATCACACTGCTCGAACGCAGCAAGAAGGGACGGACGGAGCCGACGCGGCCCGATTCGGGCATCTACATGGACTTCGCCGATCACGACGGCGACGGCGACCTCGACATGGTCGTCGGCGGCTACTCGCACTGGAACCCGCCGAAGCCGGTGCTGACCGCCGAGCAGGAACAGCGCGCGGCCGAGCTGAAGAAGGAGATCGCGGTGCTCAACAAGGCGACCAGCGACATCTACCAGGCGATCGACAAGGCGATCGAGGGTCTCGACGAAGCCGCCGCCGACAAGAAGCGCACCGAGCTGTTCGCCGAGCGCCGTGAGGAGATGGGCAAGCTCGGCAAGCAGCGGCAGGAACTGCAGAAGGAACTCGACCCGCTGGTGCCGGGCGCGAAGCGGCAGTCGTGGGTCTGGCTGTACGAGAACACGGCGACGACGGTACCGCCGCCGCCGCCGCGTTAGCGCTGCTTGCCGCGCGACAGCCGGTCGGTGCGTTCGCGTTCCGGCCCGCTACGCTGGGCGACCCTGTGCTGCCCACGCCCTCCCTGTTGTTCGCGAGCCTGCTGCTGTTCGCCGCCGCCGTCCGCGGTCAGAAGCCCGGCGACGTGGCATTCGCGCCCTACGCGCAGGCGATCGGGGATTCCGGCGTCGCGATCGAGATGGTGCCGGTGCCCGGCGGTTCGTTCGTGATGGGCAGCCCGCCGACCGAGGCCCAGCGCAAGGATGACGAAGGGCCGCAGGTCGAGGTGCAGGTCGCGCCGTTCTGGATCGGCAGGTTCGAGATCACGTGGGCGCAGTACGACGTCTGGAACACCGACAGCGCGCGTCCACAGAGCAAGAAGCCCGATGGGCTGTCGCGACCGACACCGGCGTACATGGACATGACGTTCGCGATGGGGCGCGACGGCTTCCCCGCGATCTGCATGTCGCACGTCGCCGCGCGGCAGTACTGCAAGTGGCTGTCCGAGAAGACCGGTCGCTTCCACCGGCTGCCGACCGAAGCGGAATGGGAGTACGCGTGCCGCGCCGGCAGCAAGGCCGCGTACGCGTGCGGCGACGTGGCGAAGCAACTCGCCGAGTTCGCCTGGTTCGAAGCGAACAGCGCGCGCGTGCTCGAGCCCGGCGCGCCACCGGTCGCCGCCTACCACAAGGTCGGCGAGAAGAGGGCGAACGCGTTCGGCATCCACGACATGCACGGCAACGTCGCCGAGTGGGTGGCCGACGCGTACTTGCCCGATGCGCTGGCTGAAGCGCACGGCAAGGCACCGCGCCAGGATCCGTTCTTCCCGCCGGGCAAGGACGACCGCGGTCGCCCGCTGCGTTGGTCGCACGTCGCGCGCGGCGGCAGCTGGCGCGATCCGGCCGAACTGCTGCGCTGTGCCGCCAGGCTGTCGTCGGAGCCGGCTTGGAACCAGCGCGACCCGCAGGTGCCGAAGAGCTGGTGGTACCTGACCGACGGCCAGCACATCGGCTTCCGCGTCGTGCGGCCGCAGCGCGAGCCGACCGCCGCCGAACGCGCTGCGTTCGAGAACCTGTGATCCGCACGGCGGGTCCCGGACCCGACGCCGCGCCTCAAGGTTTCGCCGTCGCCTGTTCCAGCAGCCATCGCCACGCGGGCTGCACGTCGATCTCGACGCCCTCCTCGACCAGCCGTTCAGCCTGGTCCATCGTCAGCACGAGCGCCTGTCGCCGGCCCGGGAGCTGCGCGCCGCGCACGACGCCGCGCAGTTCGCGCGCGCGGTTCGTCGCGTCGAGCCGGGCGCACACCTGGATCGCCAGCGTCGGAGTCACGAAGTCGCATTCCCAGATGCCGCGTTCGCCGGCGTAGCACACGTCCTCGCCGCGGGCGCGCAGACCGAGGTACACCGCGTTCTCGAGTCGGTGGCCGACGTCGGGCGTGAGGTTCGGCGAGTTCGCGACCCGCATGCCGTTGTCGACCGCGTAGTACTTCGGCGGTGCGACGACCCGCTTCTTGAACGACGCGCTCCACTTCGGCACCGCGAACACGAGATAGGCGTCCTGCAGGTGCTCGACCGCCCGCGAAGTCTGTGGCACGGCGGGGATCGCCAGCGCCCTCGTCAGCTCCTGCAGGGACCACGGCTGCCCGGTGTTGGCGAACAGGAACAGCGCCAGGTTCATCACGTGCCGGGTCGTGCGCAGTCCGTGGCGCGCGGCGACGTCGCGGTGGATCACGTCGCGCAGCAGTTCGCGCAGCAGCTGCGGATCGTGCTGCCGCAGGAACGCTGGGAAGCCGCCCTGGTCGAGCCACGCCCCGAGCGACACGGCACCGGGCACCTGGTGGGTGAACGCGAGGAACTCGGCGTACGAGAAGGGCAGCACCTCGAACGAACGATGCCGGCCCGTCAGCTTGCTGCCGAGTTCGCGGCCGAGCAGCGACGCGTTCGAGCCGGTGACGCAGACGAAGCGACCCTGATCGAGCAGCGTGCGCACCAGCCGCTGCCACCCTTCGACCTCCTGGACCTCGTCGAGGAACACGGGTTGGCCGCGCCAGTACTCGTCGAGGACCTGGATCAGGTTGGGGAAGTCCGGCGGCGCGAGCCCGAACAGGCGCGTGTCTTCGAAGTTCATCAGGGCGCCGCCGCCGAGCCGCTGCCGGAGTTGCCGCTGCAGCGTGCTCTTGCCGCAGCGGCGCACGCCGGTCAGGACCACGGCCTCCGCGGTCGACCCCGGCAGGGCGGCGAGCAGCGCGCGCGGCAGGGCTTCGTGATCGCGCCCGACGGGCGGGTCCCGGAGCACGTCGGCGAGTGTATCTTTCAGTAGCACAAGAATGTTCTATCGTAAGATACAGTTGTTGTCGACCGTTCCAACCACCGACCTTCAGCCTGGTTGCGGGCGGCATTGACTTGCCCCACCAGCGCTCGTCTGCTTCGGGGCCGCCCCGCCCACGGCCTTGGGCCGCCTGAGTCCTCCCTCCGGAGCCGACCATGACCACGTCTCGCCGCTCGTTCCTGTACGCCGCTGCCGCCGCCGCGACCGCACAGAGCCTGCAGCAATCGCTGCTCGCTGGCCGGTTGCCGCAGGGCCAGGGCAGCGACGAGATCAAGGTCGGCCTGATCGGCTGCGGCGGCCGTGGCAGCGGCGCAATTGCTCAGGCGCTGAGCACCAAGGGTCTCACGCGCCTCGTCGCGATCGCCGACATGTTCAGCGACCGCCTCGACGGCTGCCTCGACAGCCTCGGCGAGAACGAGCAGTTCAAGAAGCGCACCGACGTGCCGAAGCAACAGCGCTTCGTCGGCCCGGACGCCTACCAGGGCGTGCTCGCGTCGGGCTGCGACGTGGTCGTGGTCGCGACGCCGCCGCACTTCCGGCCGGCGCACTTCGAAGCGGCGATCGCGGCGAAGAAGCACGTGTTCTTCGAAAAGCCGGTCGCGGTCGACGCGCCGGGGGTGCGGCGCGTGCTGGCCGCTGCCGAGGCGGCGCAGCAGCTCGGGCTCACGGTGTGCAGCGGCCTGCAGCGCCACCATCAGAACGGCTACCGCGAGACGATGGCGCGCATCCACGGCGGCGATCTCGGCCGCATCCTGTTCGCGCGCTGCTCGTGGAACCAGGGCGGGCTGTGGGTGCGCGAGCGGCAGCCGGACTGGTCCGACATGGAGTGGCAGCTGCGCAACTGGCTGTATTTCACCTGGCTGTCAGGCGACCACATCGTCGAGCAGCACGTGCACAACCTCGATGTGATCAACTGGGCGCTGCAGGACCATCCGGCGCGCTGCCGCGGCATGGGCGGCCGCCAGGTTCGCACCGACGCGAAGTACGGGCACATCTTCGACCACCACGCGGTGCAGTACCAGTACGCGAGCGGTGCCTGGTGCTTCTCGGAGTGCCGGCAGATCGACGGCTGCGCCAACGACGTCAGCGAGCACGTCTACGGCACGGCTGGCGAGGCGCACATGGACAGCGGCCGGTGGCGCATCACCGGTGGGAAGCCGTGGACGCACCAGGGCCCGAACAACGATCCGTACCAGACCGAGCACGACGACTTGTTCGCCGCGATCCGCGCCGGCAAGCCGTTCCACGAGGGCCGCATGGTCGCCGAGAGCACGCTGACCGCGATCATGGGGCGCATGGCGACCTACTCGGGGCGCGAGGTGACGTGGGAGCAGGCGCTGCAGAGCGACGAGCGCTGGGGGCCGGACCACTACGCGTTCGGGCCGCTGCCGGTCGACCCGGTGCCGATGCCGGGCCAGAAGAAGGGCTGAACCAGCGGCATGACCGGGTTCGTCATCGCTGCGTTCGTCGTCCTCGCGATCGGCGCCGCGTTCCTGGCGTGGCGAGCCGAGCAGCAGCGCATCCAGGCGATGCAAGCACTCGCCGCCGAACTCGGCCTGCACTTCGACCGCGGGCCCGACCACGACCACGACGACCGCTACGCGCAGTTCGAGATCTTCCGGCGCGGGCATTCGCGCCTCGCCAAGAACACCGTCAGCGGCGCGATCGAGCTGTTCGGGCGCCGGTGCGAAGTGCAGCTCGGCGATTTCCGCTACAAGGTCGACAGCGGCAGCGGCAAGAACAAGAGCACGTCGACGCACCACTTCAGCTACCTGATCGTGCACCCGCCGTGGCCGTCGCCTTCGCTGCTGGTGCGGCCCGAGGGCTTCTTCGACAAGGTGAAGGGCGCGTTCGGCTTCGACGACATCGACTTCGAGTCCGAGGAGTTCTCGCGCAAGTACTGGGTGACGTCGGACGACAAACGCTTCGCCTACGACGTGCTGCACCCGCGCATGATGGAGTTCCTGCTGCACGAGCAGCCGCCGATGCTCGACCTCGAGGGCGGTGCGATGTGCGTCAGCGATGGGCAGCGGCGCTGGCAGCCGGAACAGTTCCGGCAACAGATCGCGTTCGTGCGGCGGTTCTGCGAACTGTGGCCGCGGCACCTGCTGAAGGACCTGGAGAGCTGATGGAGATCCTGATCGTCGTCGCGGTCGTGCTGCTGATCCCGGCGATCTGGTGGATCGCCGTCCACAATCGATTCGTGCGGCTCAAGCACACCGTGAAGGAGAGCTGGTCCGACATCGACGTCGAACTGAAGCGCCGCTACGAACTGATCCCCAACCTGGTTGCGACGGTGAAGGGCTACGCGCAGCACGAGGCCGGCGTGTTCGAACGCGTCGTCGCGATGCGCTCCGCGGCGATGGCGAACCATGGCTCGGCGGCGAGCCAGGCGAAGGACGAGAACGCGCTGCTGGCGGCGCTGAAGTCGGTGTTCGTAGTCGCCGAGAGCTACCCGCAGCTGAAGAGCGACGCCAACTTCCGGGCGCTCCAGGAAGAGCTGGCGACGACCGAGGACCGCATCGCCGCGGCGCGGCGCTTCTTCAACGGCAACGTGCGCGACCTGCGCAACCTGCGCGAGCAGTTCCCGACCAGTCTCGTGGCGGGCGCGATGGGCATCGAGGAGCCGACGTTCTTCGAACTCGACGACGCCAACGAGCGCGTGGTGCCGCGGGTCGACGTTGGCGCGCGCACCTGACGGCACGCTGGCCCGGCGACGTTCGCTCCGGCGAACGGGCGGCGCGGCGGCCGGAACAGTGGCGGGGGCGGCCAGCAGGCCCCACCGGGTATCCTTGCCTCGGCGTTTGCCCCGACGCCCCGGTCGTCACTCCATGCTCCGCCGCTCCGTCGCCGTTCTGTTCCTGTCCCTCGCCCTGCCGTCGCTGCTGGCGCAGGAGGCGCTGCCCGGCGGCATCCCGTTCGCGGAAGCCAACCGCCGCGCGTCGTTGCCGCGCTGGCTCTCGCTGCGTTACGCCGAGTTCGACACCTCCGGCGCGATGCCGGCGATTGCTGCCGACCTGCTCGCCCCGCCCGCCGCGGGTGTTGAGTACTTCCTGGTGCAGGTGCCAGGACCGGTCGACGAGGCGAACAAGCTGGCGCTGCGCGCGCGCGGGCTGGGACTGATGGACTACGTGCCGAACCACGCGTGGATCGTGCGCGGCACCGCGGCGAACGTTGCGCAGTGCGCGACCGACGGCGTCAGCGTGTGGTCGTCGCCGCTGCACCCGGCGTTCCGGATCGCGCCCGAACTGCTGGTCGTCGGGGTGGGCGAACGGCGCATCGCGGTGATCGGCTTCGCCGGCATCCTGCCCGCGACGCTGCGCGCGCAGGTCACCGCGGCCGGCGGCGTCGTGCTCGAAGAACACGAACAGATCGGCCGCTGGCTGCTGATCGTCAGCGCCACGACGGACCTGGTGAAGGCGATCGCACACCAGCCCGACGTGCAGTGGATCGAGCCCGAGGGCCTCGCAACGGAACGCAACGACACGATGACCTGGACGGTGCAGACCAGCAGCAGCGGCAACCGCCGCATCTGGACCGCCGGCCTGCACGGCGAAGGCCAGGTGATCGGCCACCAGGACGGCGCGATCGCGACGTCGTCGTGCTACTTCAGCGATCCGATCAACCCGATCGGGCCGCTGCACCGCAAGATCGTCTACCGCTCCGGCAGCACGACCGCGAACTCGCACGGCACGCACACCGCCGGCACCAGCGCCGGCGACTCGTTCCCGATCAACGGCCTCGTCACCAACCGCGGCCTCGCCTACGCGGCGAAGATCGCGCACAGCGCCGACTACGGGGCGACGGTGTGGGCCGCGCGCGCGACCACGCACCACAACAACGGCGCACGCGTGTTCACCAACTCGTGGGGCAACGACGGCACCACCGCCTACGACGCGCATTGCAACGCGATCGACGCGTTCCAGTGGTCCAACGAGGACGACCTGGTGTTCTTCGCCGAGACCAACCTGTCGACGCTGAAGAACCCGGAGAACGCGAAGAACCTGGTCGCGGTCGGCAACGCGCTGAACGGCGCCAGCTACAACAGCAAGGGCGGCGGCGGTGTCGGTCCGACCGCCGACGGCCGGCGCAAGCCCGACCTGTTCGCGCCGGGCACGTCGATCGTCTCCGCCAGCACCGGTGCGTGCGGCGCCGCGTCGCTGACCGGCACCAGCATGGCGTGTCCGTCGGCGACCGCGGCCGGCGCGCTGATCCGCCAGTACTTCATGAACGGCTTCTATCCGTCGGGAGCGGCGGTCGCGGCGAACGGCTTCACTCCGACCGCGGCGCTGGTCAAGGCGGTGCTGGTCAACACCTGCATGGACATGACCGGCGTCGCCGGCTACCCGAACGACAGCGAAGGCTGGGGCCGCATCGTGCTCGACGAGTCGTTGCACTTCACCGGCGACGTCGGCCGGCTGTGGGTCGCCGACCAACGGCGCGCTGGCGGACTGGTGACCGGCGGCAGCCGCACGTTCTCGATCACCGTGGTCGGTGCTTCGCGGCCGCTCGAGGTCACGCTCGCGTTCACCGACTTCGCCGGCACCACCGGCGCTGCGAACCCGGTGGTCAACAATCTCGACCTCGTGGTGACGGCGCCCGGCGGCGCGATCTACCGCGGCAACGTGTGGAGCGGCGGCTTCTCGACGACCGGTGGTGTCGCCGACGCCAAGAACAACGTCGAGCGCGTGGCGATCGCCGCGCCCGCGGCCGGCACCTGGACCTTCCAGGTGAACGCCACCGCGGTGCCGCAAGGCCCGAGCGGCTTCGGCCTGTGTGCCACCGGCGACCTCGCGGGTGGCTTCGCGCTCGCGTCGGTTGCCAACTACGGCACCGGCAAGCCGGGCACGCTCGGCGTGCCGTCGATCGCCGGCACGCTGCCGCTGCTGCCGTCGACCTGGACGCTGAGCGGCACGCTGACCATCGCCAACGCCTTCGGCATCGTCGTCTACGGCGAGACCCAGGCGGCGCTGCCGTTCGACGGCGGCACGGTGCTGGCGACGCCCACGATCCTCAACCTCGTCGCGACCGGCCCGAGCCTCGGACCGTGGTCGTTCCTGGTGGCCCTGCCGGCGAGCCCGGCGCTGAACGGCGTCAGTACCTACTGGCAGTTCTGGATGCCGAACGATCCGGTCGCGGCCGGCGCGCACTGGGCAGCGTCGGCCGGGCTGCGCATGACGATGGGCAACTGAGCCGGGCCGTGGCGGCCGGGTGCGGCGAGGTGCGGGCTGGCCGCGCGCACCGCACCCGTGGGCGATTGCTCAGATTCGCTGGCCGATCGCGGCCTGGGTCACCGAGCAGAGGCCGACGGCAGTGGTTCCGGCCGCGAACGTGCCTTCGAACGTGGTGGCGTCGACGGCGCCGATGTCGAAGGTCAGTGCGCCGCCGTTCAACGTCACCGCGCCCTGCAGGCGATTGCCGGCCACGCTCGTGTCGAACGGGGTGGAACCGAGCGTCAGGCGCAGCGCGCCATTGACCAGTTCGATCTTGACGTCGACCACTTCCGTGGCGCCGATCTCGTTGCTGCAGTTGCCGGCGACCAACGCGGTCGTGAGCGTCACCCGCCAGTTGCCGACGAGCGAGGCGACCGGCACCAGCGACGACCGGTAGCCAGAGATCGACTGATCCTCGGTGCAGACCAGCTGACCGTTCGCGGCGTTGACGTTGCGGATGTTCACCGTGCCGTCGATCCTGCCACCGATCGCGCCGAAGTCCCACGTCGACTCCGCGCGCACGCTGCCGGTGGTCTTCGAGCTGGTGCCTTGCACGCGACTGCCCTTGATGGTCAGCACCACGTTGCTCTGACCCGCCTCGGTGAGGGTGACCGTCGTGCCACTCACGGCGATGCTGATCGCCGCGGTCCTCCCGGTGGTGCTGCTGCAGGTGGTCGTGTTGATCGCGGTGGTCGTGAGGTTCCAGGTGCCGGTGAGGTCCGCTGCCTTGAGGTCCAGGGCGCGGACGCCGGGGTCCTGGGTGAGGTCGCTGACGCTGCTGCCACCGCAGCCGAGGGGCAGGGAGACGCAGAGCAACGCAGTGCAGAGTTTCGAGAAGAGGCGCATGGTCGGGTTCGGACGGGAACTGGGAGAACGGGTCATTGGGGAGATGGCTCGGCCACCCGCTCGGGTGGCAACACGAACTTGAAGTTGGCGTCGCCTTCGACGAACGCGGCGAACGCCGGCAGGCCGCTGACGCGCAGGCGAAGCGGTCGGCCGAACCAGGGTGCGCAGGTGCAGCGGAAGGTGCCGTCGTCGGCGGTGCACACCGGGTTCATGGCGAGGTCGATCCAATCGCTCATGCCCGCCGCACTGATGCGCCGCTGTTCGGGCAGGCGCGGCGTCTGCACGTAGAGCCGCAGGCCTGCGACCGGCACCCCGTTCGCGTCGACGCAGGTGCCGGCGACCAGCAGCACGTCGTCCTGCATCCGCACGGCGCCGAGTTGCGTGGTCGCGATCTGCTGCGGTGCGGCCACGAGCGAGCCGTGCAGCCGCCGGCCGTTTCCGGAGTCTGCCGAGAACGCGAAGGTCAACGGCGCGCCGCCGTTCCACGCGCGCGGCCGCGGGAAGGTCACGATGCCGTCGGCGTTGGTCGGCTGGCCTTCGTCGAGCTGCAGCGGAACCGCCGGCAGCCAGACCTCGACGTTGGTGTTCGCGAACGGTCGGCCGTGCGTGTCCAGCACGCGCGCCGAGAGCATGGGACGTGGCGGCATGCGCACGACGCACGAAGCGTTGGCGCCGACCGTCGCCGGGCCGGTGGCGAACGTCGGCTCGGAGCGCCGGCCATCGCCGGTGACGACGACGACCTCGAACTGCAGGCCGGCGGCTTCGGTGGTGAGCAGCACGCGTCCGCCGTCGAGTCCGCGACGGTGCAGGCGATCGGCGGGCGGCGTGGCTTGCCCGACGCGAACCTCGACCAGCGCCATCGCGCGCAGCGGCGAACCATCGGCTTCGACGGTGGTGATCTGCAGGGTGCCGCAGTCCGGCACGAACAGGCCCAACTGTCCGGTCGCGGCCGTGAGTTGCAGCGCGTGCGCGCCGGTGCTCGGGAAGCCGACGTCGACGCACGCCACGGCGCCGTCGTCGTGCGGCGTGCAGAGGTGCCGCGGGAAGCAGGCGCTGGCGGACGCGTCGGTCCGCTGCGTGAGCACGACCTCGGTCGCGAGCTTGCGGTTGGTCCACGTCAGCACGATCGGGATGTCCCGCGGTGCGCTGCTGGCAGCCTCGGCGACCACCACGAGGTCGCCGAGCGGGGCTGCCACGGTGGGCGACTCGAGCCTGGTCCGGCTCGAGGGTTCCGTGGCGGAGCCGTTCACGTTGCCCGGGCCGTCGTTGGCCAGGGCGGCACCCGACGCCGCGGCAGGCTCGCCGAGGTTGGCAGGGACCGGGTCGCCGCCGGCCAGGCCGTGTTCGAGCCCTGGCAACAGCGCGACCGCGGCCGTCGCCACCATGGCCGTGGCCGCCAGCAGCCACCGGGCGCCCCGGCTCGGCGGCGGGTCGTCGGCGACCGCGACCGACCGGGGGTCGGCCGCAGCGGCCATGGTCCGGTTGGTTTGCATCGGTGCAGGCAAGGGGGTCGGGTCGCCGGCGGCCTGGTGGCGCACGCCTCGACCTCGACTGCGAAAAACCCGCCCGCGGCGGCCGGAGATTCCGCCGAAACCTGCCGCGTGCCAGTGCCGCGGGCCCCGGCGTCCTCGCCGTCAGCGGGAGTGGACCCGGTGTCTCAGGCCCCGGCGGGCCCGGTGCCGGCCCGTTCCTGCAGCAGCTTGCCGAGCCAGGCGCGCGCGAGCGCCCAGTTGGCCTTCGCCGTCGTCAGCGAGACGTTCATCACCGGCGCCAGGTCGCGCACCGAGAGTCCGCCGAACAGGCGCAGTTCGGCGAGGCGCGACAGTTCGGGGTTGATGCCATCGAGCTTGACCAGCGCGGCGTCGACATCCAGCAGGGTCTCGTCCTGCACCGGCAGCGCGATCTCCTGGTCATCGATCGCGAGCCGTTGGCGGCCGCCGCCGCGCTTCTCGGCGCTGCGGCCACGGGCGTGCTCGATCAGGATGCGCCGCATCGCAGCGGCCGCAATGCCGAGGAAGCGGGAACGTGCCTCCTGGTCGTGGCCGGCGGCCAGGTGCCGTTCGTCGACGAGCCGCAGGTACGCCTCGTGCACGAGGGCGGTCGGCTGCAGCGTGTGGCTCGGGCGCTCGTGGCGCAGCAGGTTGCGCGCGATGCGCCGCAGTTCGTCGTAGAGCAGCGGCGACAACTGTCCGGTCGCGGTGGCGTCGCCAGCGCAGGCTCGCAGCAGCAGCTCGCTGGTTGCGCGTCGCTCGTCGTCCATGTCGGGGCGGCACGATACCAGCAACGGCACGGACCTGCACCCTGGCCTGCCGTGGCAGTTGCCGGGTGCATCGGTGCGACGTCGATCCTCCGATCGCATGGCGTCGCTGAATCGCGGGCTCCGCCGCCAGATCACTTTCCTGCGGTCGCACCACGCCGTGGGCGGTGGCTCGATCACGACGCCCGCGGTGGGGCCTTGCCATCGACGTGACCGAGCGGAGTTGGTCACCCTCAGTCGCGAGCCGCGGTCAAGCGATCGGCTCCGCACAGGTCCACTTCGGCAGCGGATGCGGCGAGCGGCAGCCGCGCCAGCGCGACGCCGTGGTGGCGGAGGACGAGCATGCTCGCCGCCCGGTCGATGCCACACGACGGCGGCGCGTTCGCACCGAGGTCGATACTGGCGATCGCCCCGTCGCCCGACCACGAAGGCAGCACGCGGCCCTCGGCATCCGCGGCGGCGATCGAGAAGCCGCGCAGCGAGCCGCCGCCGCTGTCGAGGCGCAACGTCCGGCGCCGGGCGACCCGCAGCTCGAGCGGTTGGTCGCCGGCCGCGATCACCAACGGGATGCGCGCCGGCACGAGGTCGCTGCGCGTGCAGGTTCCGCCCGCGGTGCCTGGCACGCCCACGTTGGCGTTGC
>JBASWX010000235.1:0-13486 GCA_049276695.1 Planctomycetota bacterium | reverse complement strand
CACAAGGACGCGATCGGCTGGCTCGGCGCGCAGAGCTGGCCCGGCAACGTGCGGCAACTGCGCAACGTGATCGAGGGTGCCGCGGTGCTCGCCGATGGGCCCGAGATCACGCGCGATCAGCTCGCTGCGGTGGCGACGCCGGCGCCGGGTCGGGGCGAACAGGGCGACGCCAACTGGTTCCGCTTCGACAAGCTCGAGGACTTCCGAGCCGCGACCGAGAAGGAGTTCCTGCGGCGCAAGCTGATCGAGTTCAGCGGCAACATCAAGCGCACCGCCGAGTCCATCGACCTGCAGCGCAGCAACCTCTACAAGAAGCTCGAGCGCTACGGGCTGAAGTGACGGGCGCGCCCGCTGCGCCGGGGTCGTCAGTTCACGCGCCAGCCGGCGGGGCCGGCGGCAGCACGATCTTCTGGCCCTCGCGCACCCGATCGGTCAGGCCCGGATTCGCGGCCTTGATCTCACCCACCATGCGGTCGGCGTTCTTGCGCCCGTAGGTGCGCTCGGCGATGCGCCACAGGCTGTCGCCGCCCTTCACCGTGTAGCTGGTGCCGCCGGTCGTCGCCGGGCTGGTGCGTCCGGCCACCGCGTCGATTGCAGTCTTGCCGTTGGCTCCCGGCATCGCGAACGACGGCGAAGTGCCACCATTGGCAGCGTCCTTGGCCGCGTTGCCGGCGTTCGGCGCGCCAGCGCCCGGGCCCTCGCCGGCCGCAACCGGGTCGTGCGGTACCAGCGTCTTTGGCTTGCTGGCCTCGATCGCCGCCAGCAGGACCTCGTCCTCGACCCACGGCACCGCGACCTCGTTGCCGACCTTCAGCACGACCAGATCCTCGTTGAGGCTCTTGGTCTCGGCGAGGAACGGATCGCGGGCGCCGCACCAGCGCCGCACCAGCTGGTCGAGCGTGTCGCCGTTGCGCGCGCGCACGAAGCGCACGGTGCGGTCGCGGCGACTCGGCCCCAGTTGCTGGGCCACCAGGTCGGCGGCGACCAGCGCCTTCGACGCGCCGGCGACCAGCGGGGTCTGGCCCGCCACTTCCGTCGGCGTCGGCAAGCCGGTGCCGGCAGCGCCCGCCAGCTTCACGCCGTCCTTCGGCGCGCCGCTGTCCTTGGCGGCACCTGGCGCCTTCATCAGTTCGCCGAGATCCTGCAGCTTTGCGGCGCTGCCCGCGCCCTTGTCGCCACCGCGGGTGAACAGGACGGCGACGACGAGGATCACCGCGAGGAAGCTCGTCACCGCATACACCAGGAACCGCTCGTTCTTCTTCATGGAACCCTCCGACCGACAGCCGGCACCGCCTAGGAGCGCGCCCGCCCGCCGCCGACAGACTGCGCCGCCAACGGAACTGCGAGCCGAACACGCCCGTGCCGCCGGGATGACCGCCCGACGACGGCGCAGACTCTAGAGAACCCAAGCCTCGCCGCCAACAAGTGGTTGCGCGAACTTTCGGCGGCGCGCAGCGTGCCGCGCGGTCAGCCGCCGAGGTCGACGCCGGCACTGCGCGCGAACGTCTGCGCCGCCGGGTAGCCAGCGTCCGCGTGACGCACGATGCCGGTGCCCGGATCGCAGGTGAACACGCGCTGGATCCGGGCGGCGGCGGCCGGCGTGCCGTCGGCGACGGTGACCTGGCCAGCGTGGATCGACTTGCCCATGCCCACACCACCGCCGTGGTGGATCGACACCCAGCTCGCCCCCGCCGCGACGTTCAGCATCGCGTTGAGCAGCGGCCAGTCGGCGATCGCGTCGCTGCCGTCCAGCATCGCCTCGGTCTCGCGGTACGGCGACGCCACCGAACCGCAGTCGAGATGGTCGCGGCCGAACACCACCGGCGCCTTCAGCTCCCCCTTCGCCACCAACTCGTTGACCGCAATCCCGAAGCGCGCGCGTTCGCCGTAGCCGAGCCACAGGATGCGCGCCGGCAGGCCCTGGAACGCGATCTTCTGCTGCGCCTTCTCCAGCCACGACCGCAGCGACGGGTTGTCGCCGAACAGCTGGAGTGCGAGCTGGTCGGTGCGCGCGATGTCGCCGGGATCGCCCGACAGCGCGACCCAGCGGAACGGCCCGCGGCCCTCGCAGAACAGCGGCCGGATGTACTCGGGGATGAAGCCCTTGATGCGGAACGCTTCGGCGACGCCGGCCGCGCGCGCCTCGGCGCGGATGTTGTTGCCGTAGTCGAACGTGATCGCGCCGCGCTCCTGCAGGTCGAGCATCAGCGCCACGTGCTTCGCCACGGTGCGGCCCGACTCCTTCAGGTAGGCCTTCGGATCCCGTTCGCGCAGCGCCTTCGCCGCTGCCACCGTCATGCCGTCCGGCACGTAGCCGACCAGCATGTCGTGCGCGGAGGTCTGGTCGGTCAGCAGGTCGGGGACCACCTTGCTGTCACGCACGACCGCCAGCAGTTCGGTCGCGTTGCAGCAGACGCCGATCGACCACGCCACCCCCGCCGCCTTCTTCGCCAGCGCCACCTGCAGGGCGCGCTTCGGGTCGTCGATGCGTTCGTCGAGGTACTTCGTCTGCAGCCGCTTGTCGATGCGCCAACCCTCGACATCGGCGGCGAGGCAGACACCGCCCGCCATCGTCACCGCCAGCGGCTGCGCGCCGCCCATGCCGCCGAGCCCCGCGGTGACCACGAGGCGCCCCTTCAGGTCGCCACCGAAGTGCCGCTTGCCCGCGGCGACGAACGTCTCGTAGGTCCCCTGCACGATGCCCTGGCTGCCGATGTAGATCCACGAGCCCGCGGTCATCTGCCCGTACATCATCAGCCCGAGCGCGTCGAGCCGGCGGAACTCGTCCCAGTTCGCCCAGTCGCCGACCAGGTTGCTGTTGGCGAGCAGCACGCGCGGCGCATCGGCGTGCGTCGTGAACACACCGACGCACTTGCCCGACTGCACCAGCATCGTCTGGTCCGGCCGCAACCGGCGCAGCGTCGCCAGGATCTGCTGCAGCGCCTCGGGATTGCGCGCCGCCTTGCCGAGCCCGCCGTAGACGATCAGCCGCTCCGGATCCTCGGCGACTTCGGCGTCCAGGTTGTTCTGGACCATGCGGAACGCGGCCTCGATCTGCCAGTTCGCACAGGTGAGGCTCGGTCCGCGCGGCGCTCGGTACGGCATGGTCGAAGCGTGGCGGCCCACCGCGACGCACGCAAGCGTCGGTGGGGCTTGCGAGGCGACGCGGCGGCCGTCACACCAGCGTCGCCAACAGCTTCCCGGCCGGCGCCACGCGGATGCCCTCGGGTGTGACCGAATCGCGCGTGCCCTCGAGCGACACCTGCCAGGCGTCGGCCGCCGGGAACTTCGCGCGCAGATAGCGCAGGTTCGGATCGACGTCGCCGTCGCCGAGCTTGCACTCCACCAGCAGCACGGGCTTCCTGCCTTCGACCACGACGAAGTCGACCTCGCGACCGTCGGTGTCGCGGAAGTAACGCAGTTCGAGATCGCGTCCCTCGACGTCCTCCTGCCAGTGCACCCACTTCAGCAGGTGCGCCCCCACGACGTTCTCGAACCGCGCCGCCGGATTGGGAACGACGGACCAGTCGAGGTGGTAGTGCTTGGATGACTTCTTGATCGCGCGGATCCGCGGCGCGCCGAGCGGCGCCACGCGGAAGATCGCATAGAAGCGCTCGAGGATGCCGAGCCATCGCGTCAACGTCTTGTGCGCAACCTGCAGGTCCTCGCGCAGCGCGTTGATCGACAACAGCGAACCGACCAGGTCGGGCAGCCGGTGCATCAGCAGTTCGAGGCTGCCGAGGTCGTCGACGCGTTCGAGATCGACGACTTCGTCGCGCACCAGGCGCGACCGGTACTCCCGCGACCAGCGCCGGGCCTCGCGTTCCGAGCCGCGGAAGAACGGTTCGGGAAAGCCGCCGAGCTTCGCCAGCTGCGCCAGTTCCGCCGGCGTCGTCATGCCGAGCTCGGCGTAGGACAGCGGATGGAGTCGCAGCAGGTGGTAGCGCCCCTGCAGGGAATCGCCGCCGCGCCGATAGAGATCGAGCCGGGCGCTGCCCGTCACCAGGATGCGCTGGCCCTTGCGCCGGGTGTCCCACAGGCCCTTCAGCCAGTTCCGCCAGCGGTGGTACTTGTGGATCTCGTCGAGCACCCACAGCTCGCTGGTCGGCAGGTCCCCCGCGAGCAAGGCGCTGCGATGGTCGGTGGCATCCCAGTTCCGGTAGCCGTCGGCGGCGCCGGGCAGCGACATCGCCAGCGTCGTCTTGCCGACCTGGCGCGGGCCGGCGACGAACACCATCTTGTGCTGCAGGTCGGCCCGGACCTGCGGAGTGAGGTAGCGATGGTCCACGGACAGTTTCTACCATCGTCCAAATCGTCTGCCAACGTTTTCGCCTAGAGGCAAAACCGTCTGCCCATGGCCCGGACCCCGCCGGACGCCGCGGTTCGGCGACGCAACCCTTGCCGCCGACGCAGCATGGCGACAATCTTCCAAAGCACGCGGCCACGCGCGCCCTCCTGATGGAACACGCACTCACGCTGCACGGCGTCACCAAACGTTTCGGTTCGTTCACCGCGGTCGACGAGCTCTCGCTGCAGGTGCCCAAAGGCAGCATCTACGGCTTCCTCGGCCAGAATGGTGCTGGCAAGACCACCACCATCCGGATGGTGATGAGCATCTTCCATCCCGACCAGGGCAGCATCTCGGTGCTCGGTCACAAGGACGCCGCCGAGGTGAAGGATCGCCTGGGCTACCTGCCGGAGGAGAAGGGGCTCTACAAGAAGATGAAGACGGCGGAGATCGTCGCCTACTTCGGCAAGCTGAAGGGCATGTCGCCGGCGACGGCCAACCAGAAGGCGCGCGAGCTGCTGACCCGCTACGGCCTAGGCGACTGGCTCGACAAGAAGTGCGAGGCGATGAGCAAGGGCATGGGCCAGAAGGTCCAGGTGCTCGGCACGATCATCCACGAGCCCGAACTGGTGATCCTCGACGAACCGTTCAGCGGCCTCGACCCGGTCAACCGCGACCTGATGCGCGACCTGATCCTCGACATGAAGCGCAACGGCCGCACCGTGATCTTCAGCACGCATGGCATGGAGCACGCCGAGCAGCTCTGCGACTACGTGATGATGATCCACAAGGGCAAGCTGCAGTTCGACGGCACGCTCGCCCAGGTCAAGCAGGGCCGCGACCTCGGCATCCAGCTCGACTACGACGGCGACGGCCGCGTGCTGGCGGACCTGCCGGGTGCCCTGCGCATCAACGACAACGGCAAGCACGCCGAGATCTTCCTGCGGCCCGGCGCCGACCCGCAGCAGGCGCTGCGCTGGCTGGTCGAACGCGTCGCGGTGCGGCGCTTCGACTACCGCGAGCCGTCGCTGCACGAGATCTTCGTGCGCACGGTCGAGGAAGCGAACAAGCTGGCGCCGGCCGGCGCGGAGGGCTGAGCATGGCCAACAAGACGTACCTGATCGCGCAACGCGAGTTCCTGGAGAACGTGCGCACCAAGACCTTCTGGGTCAGCATCTTCATCGTGCCGCTGCTGATCGCCGCGATGATCGGCGGCGGCGCCCTGCTGACGCACCTCAAGGAAGTACAGCGCTACACGGTGATCGACCTCGGCGACCAGGGCTTGCTGCAGCGCGCCGAGCGCGAGTTCCGCCAGGGCGACCTGTCGGCGTTGTTCCAGGCGGCGACCAGGAACGGCGCGCCGGATCCGGCCCTCGCCGAGCTGGCCCGCACGCTCGGCCCGGCCGGGCCGAAGGCCGAACCGAGCGGTGAGCAGATGCTCGCCGTCTACGAGTGGATGCACAAGCAACCGCCCGAGGTGCTGGCGAAGCTCGGCGAGCTCGAGACCGCCAAGAAGTTCCGCCATGTGCCGGCGCACGAACTCGGCGTCACCGGCAACGACCCGGAACAGGTGCGGGCCGTGCTCAATCCGCGGTTGCAGAGCGGCGAGCTGTTCGCGTACGTGATCCTCGGCAAGGAACCGCTGCGCTCGTTGGACGGTTTCGAGTACGTGTCGAACAACCTGACCGACGGCTCCCTGCGCGGCACCTACGAGGCAGCGCTGACGCGCCTGATCCAGAACGACCGGATCCGCGACAAGGGCATCGCCAAGGACGTCGCCCAGCACATCCAACAGCGCGTCTCGCTGCTGAAGAAGCAGATCGACAGCGCCACCGGTGCGACCACCGACGTGAAGGACGAGAACGTCGCCGACAAGTGGGCACCGGTCGGGTTCGTCTACTTCCTGTTCATCGCGATCATGAGCATCACCAGCCTGCTGCTCACCAACACGATCGAGGAGAAGAGCAACCGGATCATCGAGGTGCTGCTGTCGTCGGTCAGCCCCGGCCAGCTGATGCACGGCAAGATCCTGGGCATCGCCGGCACCGGGCTCACCATCGTGCTGACCTGGGTGCTGTTCGGCGTGCTCGCCGCCGCCATCGCTCCGCATTTCCTCGGCGACACCGGCGGCGGGCTGAAGGTCGTGTTCGCGGCGCTGAAGAACTCGAAGTACCTGGTCGCGTTCGTCTTCTACTTCCTTGCCGGCTACATGCTCTACGCGGCGGTCCTGGTCTCGCTGGGTGCCGCCTGCAACAGCCTCAAGGAGGCGCAGAACCTGATGCAGCCGGTGATGATGATGCTGTTCATCCCGCTGATCGCGATGGTGTTCGTGACCCAGGAGCCGAACGGCGCCGTCGCCCGCGTGCTCAGCTTCATCCCGCCGTTCACGCCGTTCACGATGATGAACCGCGCCGGCGGCCCGCCCGAACTGTGGGAGTACGTCGCGACCTCGGCGCTGCTGCTGGTGTCGATCTGGTTGACCTTCAAGGCGGCGGGCAAGATCTTTCGCGTCGGCGTGCTGATGACCGGCAAGCCGCCGAAGCTGAAGGAGATCCTCGGCTGGTTGCGCCAGGGCTGAACCGCGGCTGACGTTCCGGGCCCGTAACCGAACCGCCCGAACGCACACGCCGTTTCTCGTGCGGCCCGGCACCGGCATGCCGGTTGCCAGCCTCCCGCATGCCCGCTCCCGCCCGCATCGCGGCCCTCGGTGCCTTGCTGTTGGCGACCGCACCGGCGCAGGACCGCCGCGCGCCGTGGCGGCTCGACGAAGTCGCCCGCGCCGAATGCCGCGGCGGCGCCTTCCACGGGGCATCGATCACCGCCGACTCGACGCGCATGCTGACCTTCGGCGAAGGCGGCGTCGTCATCGAGTGGGACCTCGCGCAGGCGACGGAGCGCCGGCGGTTCGCAGCTCTCGGTGAGCCGATCGTCAGCGTCCGTGTGCACCCGCACGACCCGTGGGCGGTCGTGATCGCCGGCTGGCGGCCATCGCACGCGTACCGGCTCGACCTCGGCAGTGGTCGTTGCACCCGATTGTGGGAGGAACCGGTCCAGGTCGTCGCGTTCGACGCGACCGGCGCGCGCGCCGCAGTGATCTTCCATGATCCCGATCGCGGCTCGCGCCTCGCCGTCTACGCCGAGGCAGCGCTGCGGGCGGCGCACCCACCGGCTCCCGACCTCGAGCACGCATTTCCCGGCCGCTGGCCTGACCGCGTCTTCTTCCACCCGCACGGCGACGCGGTGTTCGCTGGCAGCTACCGGGAAACGACGCGCATCCCGCTCGATGGCACCGCCGCGAAGCCGGCCACCGACTACCTGTTCGGGTTCCTCGCCGACGGCACCGAGGTCGTGGAGATGTCCGATCGCTACCGGCCGACGGCAGCCGGCCCGTTCTGGCTCGCCGGCGGGCAAACGCTCGAACGGGGCGGCGCAGCCGCGGGCGTGTGGAAGATCGAAGGCAGTTTCGGCACCCCGGCCATCGCTGCCGATGGCACCGTGGTCGCCCCGGATGGCCACGGGCGGCTGCACCTGTTCGGCATCCCGAGCGGCAAGCACCGCACCGTCGACGGCCAGCCCGGCGCAGCCCTGCAACTCTGCTTCGACGCGAGCGGGAGCCACCTCGCGATCGGCGGTGGCTGCGTGCTGTCGTTGCTCGACGTCGCCAGCGGCGCGGTCACGCGGATCGACGGCACCTTCACGATCCACGCACTGCCCGAACCGGGCGCCTTCGCCCTGCTCGACGGCAAGACCGTGCGCACGATCCGCGCCGCCGAGCTCTGGCGCCCGGCGATCGCCGCCCAGCTGCCGGGCGGCGTCACCGCGACGACGTTCGAACGAGAATGGACCGGCGACGCGCTGGTGCGACCGTTCCGCTGGCTGCCCGGCGCGCGGCAGCTGTGGCTCGGCGACGCCATCCCGGAACCGGGCGATGCCGGTCCGGCGCGCGTGGTCGGCGGCACTCTCGTCATGCTCCCCGATCCGAGGCGGGTGGATGAATACGGACGCGGCATCGCCCTGCACGCCGGCCGCAACGGCGACGTCGTCCTGGCGACCGCGACCGGGCCGGTGCAGTGCAGCGTCACGCGCCGGAGCCTGCGCTGGTGGAGCAGCCTGCGCACGTTCGACCGCGCCGGCAAGTTGCGCTGCGCGCGACCGCTGCCGTACGACATCGCCTGGATGCGGGCGTCACCGGCGGGTGCCTTGGTCGCGGTGCCGGGGCGCGACGACAAGGTCTGCGTCTACGCGAGCCACGACCTGCACCCGATCCACGAAGTGACGCTCGGCTTCGGCGAGATCGTCGCGTGGGAGTTCGTCGACGAACGCAGCGCGCTGGCGAGCAACGGCGAGGCCTTGCTGCTCGTCCAGGTCGCCGCCGGCGTCACCAAGCGAATCGCGGCCGCGCTGCCCGGCCCGATCACGCAGTTCTGCCTGTCGCCGGACCGGCGGCTGGTCGCGGTCGCGTGCGGCAGCGACGTGCGGGTGCTGCGCCGGCAGTGACGGTGCGCATCGCGCCGGGCTATCGTTCGCCCGCGTGCAGGATCCCATTCTCGTCGTCGGCGGCGGCCAGGGCATCGGTGCGGCGATCGCGGCAGCGTGGCCCGAGCGAACGACGGCGTGGACGCGCACGTGCGGCGTCGATGCGACTGCTCCGGCATCGCTGCGCGCGGCGTTCGCTGAGTTCCAGCAGCAGCGCGGAGTGCCGTGGGCACTGGTGCACACGGTCGGCGACTTCGCCGAACAGCCGCTGCTCGGTACGGATGCGGCGACGTTCCGCGCCTTGTTCGCGAGCAACGTCGAGTCGGTGTTCCACACGCTGCAGGTCGTGGTGCCGGCGATGGTCGCCGCGAAACGCGGCCGCGTCGTGCTGTTCGCCGCCGCCGGCGTCGATCGCGACCGCGCGATGCTGCGGGCGCCGGTGTACTTCGCCGCCAAGGCCGCCGTGGTGCAGCTCGCGCGTTCACTCGCGGGCGAGGTCGCCAGTGCCGGGGTCACCGTGAACGTGATCGCGCCGGGGCTGATCCACCACCCGGACAGCCATCAGCAGAGCCAGCAGCGCATGCTGCCGCGCGTGCCGGCCGGCCGCCTCGGCGCTGTCGACGACGTCGTCGGCCTGGTGCGCTACCTGCTGTCGGACGCCGCGGCGTACGTCACCGGGCAGGTGCTGACAGTCGACGGCGGACTGCAGGCCTGACTGTCAGCGTTCGAGCCGGTCCCACGCCGCACGCACGGCCTCGGGCGGCACCGTCACCGTGGTGTCGACGCGCGCACCGTGCACGTCGACATCGACGGCCTTCGCGTGGGGAGCCAGCAGTTCGGAACGCTCGCCGCGCCGAACGAACGGCACCACGGCGTACGCGCCGCGGCGGGCGATCGTGAACCGACCGGGCTCACCGCGGACCTCCTCGGGGTGCGGACCATCCAACGCAGCCAACTGCTCGGCGGTCTGCGGCAACCTGGGCGGCGGTTCGCTGCCGTACATCTGGTCCAACAGCGGCTCGCGGAGTGCGAGGCGGAACACGCGCACACCCACCACGCCGACCGGCAACTCCGGCGGCACACCGTGCACCGTCACCTGCAGCGTCGCCGCCGCCGGCACCTCGACGATGTTGTGTCCAGGCCGGAGCAGTGCCTCGGCGCAGCCGTGCGCGTCCGCGGCGACGATCGCTGCCCACGTGCCCCCGCGCCGCATCGCGAACCGGAATCTCGACGTCTCGTAGTTGCGCCAGTCGTCGTCGCTGGACCCACGCACGTAGACGGTCGCCGGGACCACCACAGCATCGCACCGGACCTCGACCGTCGCAGTCGCCAGCTGCCCGCGCAGATCGACCGTGACCCGGAAGCCACCGGACACCGCCTGCCACTCCGCCATCGGTACGCGCAGCAGCGGCGCAAGGTACGTGTCCGCCGCGACCTCGAGCACGAGATCGTCGCCGTCGGGCAGCAGCACCACCGCGTCGCGCCGGCCGGCGCGCTGCAAGTAGCGCGCGCCCATCGCGTGACCGGCGATCGCGAAGTGGAACGCGTCGAGCGGCACGTCGGCGTCGACGAGCAGCGTCACCGCGAGCTGGCGTGATCGCGGGATCCGGACGATGAGCTGGGTGGCGCCCGCAGCAACCGGCAGCCGCACGATGTCCGAGGGCTCGCTGCGCGCGCACAACCAGCGCGGTTGCTCGCCCCGCCCGAGGAACTCGAACGACCCGTCGGGGCCGCTGGCAACACGCTGCAACGTCGTCCAGGACTCGTCCTTCAGCCACAGTACGGCGGCGATCGGCGCACCCGACGCGGCGTCGACGGTGCGACCGGCCACGAGCACGCGCTGCGGTTCGAGGCGCAGCGTCGCGGTGAACCCGCGGTCGGCAGGCTGCGGCGCGGGCGACAACTCGGCTTCGGCGCGGTCGGCGGGGCTCACGACGACCAGCGTCGGAACCGCCCACGGTACGAAGCGCACGATCCCGTCGCCGTCGGTGACGGCCTCGGTGGCGGGGTCGTCCGGATCGATCGACCGCAGCAGCACGCGGCGGTTCGCGCACGGGGCGCCCGAAGGCAGCAGCAACCGGAGCAGCGGCAGACCCGCGGCCGGCTGCAGCACGGCGTCGACGACCTGCCCGTGCCGTGTCGGTCCCATCACCTCGAGTTCCTCGCACCGTTCCAGTCGCAACAACCACGAGCGGTCGAGCGCGACGGCCGGGAACAGGATGCGGTCGCCGGCCAGTCGTTCGCCGAATGTCCCGTTGCCGCTGAACGACTTCCCCCGCTCGGGCTCATCACGCAACGCCAACGTGGGCGTGCCAGGCACCGCGGGCGGAACCTGCACGCGCAGACGACCGTGCGGCGGGCAGCGCAGACTCAGCTCCCTGGCGTCGCCGTCCGACCATGGGGTCCATTCCGTCGCGGCGCCGAGCACCACGGCGCGCAGGGCCACCAGCGGCGCCGCGGGCGACCAGGATCGCAAGCACGCCGCGTGGGCGAGCGCCACCCGGCCATCGCGGTCACTGCGGCCGAGGTAGACCTGGGTGAAGCCACCGGGATCCACCGACTCCTCTTCCTGGAAGCGTGCGAGCACCGGCACGTCGGCGAACGCCTCGCCGCCCGGACCGCGTACCACGGCACGGATCGTCACGTCGGGGCGGATCTCCAGCAGTGCCCGGTAGAGCAGGGGCTCGTCCAGCACGAGCATCGCCTGACCGAAGCGCTCACCCTGACGGGCCCACCCGAACGCCCGCTGGACGTCCGCCGGCAACGTCGCGAAGCCGCGCGAGTCGGTCGTCACCACTGGCGCCGTCGCGAACTCGACTTCGACGTCGAAGGGCGCGAAGTCAAGGTATCGGTTCTCCCACTCACGCGTCGTCCACTGCACGCGCGCACCGACGACGGGATCGCCACGTTCGTCGACGACCTGCACCGTCGGCAGTTCGAGGGCAGGCACCACATCCGCGGCCGCGCGCAGGGTGTCACCCGGCGATTCCGGGACGGCCTGCGGCGAGGCGGCGCCGCTGCTTGCCGCAGGCGCCGCCGCCGCGTCCCCACCCTGGACCAGCACGCCGGGCGGCAATGGCTCCGGCAACGCCTGCCAGAGCAATGCCGCGACGACGGCGACGAGCGCCGCCGCCACAGCAAGCCGGCCGCGAACTCCAGCTCGCCGCTCCATGTTCTTGCCAAGTCTAGGGCGAGCCCGGCGCCGCGCACCTGCCCGGCGCCACCCGCGCCCCTCATGACCCGGTCCCCAGACCCAGGGGAAACTGGTTGCCGGTCGCCCCGGTGCCCCGGTAAACCGAAGCCTTCCCAGGACCTCCGCAGGAACTACGAAGATCGAACCGACGATCCTTTCCCCGACGGGCGTCGACCTGTCGCTGCTCGACAACGACGCCGTCCGCGCCACCCAGCGCCTGATCCATCGCGGCTTCGAAGCGTACCTGGTGGGCGGTTGCGTGCGCGACCTGCTGCTCGGTCGCACGCCGAAGGACTACGACATCGCGACGCAGGCGCACCCGCAGCAGGTCAAGCGCGTGTTCCCGCGCAACTGCCGCATCATCGGCCGCCGCTTCAAGCTCGCGCACCTGCACTTCCACGGCAACACCAAGATCCTCGAGTGCTCGACCTTCCGGCGCACGCCGCAACTCGAGAGCAGCGAGGACGTGCTGATCACGCGCGACAACGAGTTCGGCACCGCCGAGGAAGACGCGCTGCGCCGCGACTTCACCGTCAACGCGCTGTTCCTCGACCCGACGCGCGACGAGATCCTCGACTACGTCAACGGCCTGCAGGACGTGCGCGACAAGGTGATCCGGACCATCGGCGATCCGATCGTGCGCTTCCGCGAGGATCCGGTGCGCATCCTGCGCGCCGCGAAGTTCGCCGGGCGGCTCGGCTTCACCGTCGAGCCCGACACGCTGGCGGCGATGTCGGAGACCTCGGGCGACCTGGTGCGCAGCGCGCCGCCGCGGCTGATCGAGGAGATCCTCAGGTTGTTGCGGGGCGGGCACTCGCTCGACAGCTTCCAGCTGCTGCGCGACGTCGGCGCGCACAAGAGCCTGGTGCCGGTGCTGGCCGACTTCCTGGGCACCGCACCGCACGAGGAACGGGTCGCGTTCTGGCGGCTGCTCGATGCCCTCGACCGCCGCGTGGCCGAAGGGGCCGCGTTCCCGAACGGCGTGCTGCTCGGCGCGCTGCTGGTGTGCGCGGTGCAGGCGAAGGCCGAACGCAACCCCGGCCGCAGCGTCTCGTCGGTCGCCGAGGACCTGCTGGCGCCCTTGTGCGCATCGCTGCGACTGCCCAAGCGCGACGCCGGCTGCCTGAAGCGCATCTGCGGCGTGCAGCACCGCTTCCTGCAGGCCGACGAACAACGGCGCTTCCGCACCGAGGGCTTCCTGCACGGCCCGTACTTCTTCGAGGCGCTGGCCTTGTTCGAACTGCGCACGATGGCGAACGGCGGCGACCTGGCGCTGGTCGATCGCTGGTACGACCTGGCGCGCGAAGTGTTCCCCGACGGCGCCCGGCAGGACGATGGCCGCGACGAGGCCGAGGGTGTGCGCGGCGGCGACGATCGCGGCGCGGAACCCGCCCTCGCAGCGGAGGAAACCAGCGACGAACCCGTGGCCAGCGCCGCCGACGACACCAGCAATCCGTGGGCGGGGCCGGAGCCGGAGGGGCCGGGCGAGCCGGTCGAGAACTTCGGCGACGTCGCGATCCCCCAGATCG
>JBASWX010000234.1:0-9725 GCA_049276695.1 Planctomycetota bacterium | reverse complement strand
CAACGTCGCCGCGTGGGATGGCGCGCAATGGGCGGCGCTCGGCGGCGGCGTCTCTGGCCGCGTGCACGCCGCGGTCGAACTGCCGAACGGCGATCTCGCCGTCGGCGGCGTGTTCCTGTTCGCGGGCGGCGCGCCGCAGTCCTGGCTGGCGCGCTGGAACGGTGCGAACTGGTCCGGCCTCGGCGCCGCGCTCGATGCGCCGGTGCACGACCTGCTGTTCGCGGCCGCGGGGGAGTTGCAGGTCGGCGGCCCGTTCCGGCGCGCTGGCGTCGTGACCTCGATCGGCCACGCCCGCCTCGCGACGGCGTGTCCAGCGGACGTCGCCACCGTGGGCAGCGGGTGCGCCGGCAGCGCCGGCGTCAACACGCTGCAGGCCGCGAACCCGCCCTGGCTCGGCGCTGCCTTCGCGACGCTGGCCGGCGGACTGCCGGCAACCGGGTGGGCGGTGTCCGTCCTCGGGTTCGCCGCCAGCAGCGTGCCGCTGTCCGCGATCCATCCGCAGGGTGCGCCAGGGTGCCAGCTCGTCGCGACTCCGGACCTGCTGACCGCGCACCCGATCGTGGGCGGCCAGGTCGCCATGGCGCTGATGGTGCCGAACGTCCCGGCGCTGGCAGGCCTGACGTGCCGACAGCAGGTGGTTGCGCTCGACGCCGGGTCCGGCGGCGCCTTCGTCCTGACGAGCAGCAACGGCCTGGCGATCACGTTCGGCATGTACTGAACGGCCGCCAGCCGGGGTCGCACGTGCGGTAGGGGGCGAGGCCGGCAGCTTCGGCCGGGCTGGAGATTCCGGGGAACGCGGTCACATCCGGCGGGGGCCCGGTCGCTGCGTGGGCAGACCAACCCAAAGAGGCTCCCATGACCAACCGTCTCCCCCGCGTCCTTTCCCGCCTGCTCCCCGCGTCGCTGTCGCTGCTGGCCCCGCTCGCCGCGCAAACGCATCTCGTCGCCGACCTGAACCCAGGTATCGCCGCATCGGGCATCAGCACCCTGCTGTCGTTCGGTGACCGCTGCTGGTTCCACTACACCGACGCCACCGGCAGCAAGCTGTGGTCGTCGGACGGCACTGCGGCCGGCACCAGCGCTGAGGTCGTGCTCGACGGCGCCGGCACCGCACCGTTCAACTACCCGACCGAATTGGCGGTGGTCGGCGGCCGCATCGTGATGTCCTTCGGCGGCGATGGCACCGGAACCGCGACCGGCCTCGAACTGTGGGCCAGCGACGGCACCCAGGCGGGCACCGCGCTGGTGATGGACATCCGGCCCGGTTCGTTCGGCAGCAACCCGCGCGACCTCGGCGTGATCGACGGCATCTGCTACTTCGCCGCCGCGTCCGCCGGCGCCAACTACGAGCTGTGGCGCACCGATGGCACCACCGCCGGCACCTGGCTGGTCAAGGAGATCCACACCTCGACCACGACCGGCTCGAACCCCGACGGCTTCACGCCGCTCGGCAGCACCGGGCGCTTCCTGTTCGCGGCGACCGACGCGACCGCGGGGCGCGAGCTGTGGGTCAGCGACGGCACCGCCGTCGGCACGACGCTGGTCAAGGACATCGTCCCGGGTGCGGGCGGCGTGCTGTCGAGCAACCCGGCGTGGTTCTGCGCCTACGACGGCCGCGTCGCGTTCGCGGCGCTCAGCCAGCTGTGGATCTCGGACGGCACCGAGGCCGGAACGGTCGCGGTGACCACCAGCGTCGGGGCCGGACACCTCGCGGCGCAGAACGGCAGGCTCTTCTTCCAGGGCTCCGACGCGACGCATGGCGCCGAGCTGTGGGTCAGCGACGGCACCGCCGCCGGCACCGGGCTGCTGCTCGACATCTACGTCGGTGGCGTGCCGGCGTGGGGCAGCTTCCCGTCGACGTTGACGCCGATCGGCACCCAGTGGGTGTACTTCGCGGCGTCCTCGGCGGTCGGCACCGAGCTGTGGCGCACCGATGGCATCACCACCGAACTGTTCCACGACATCAACGTCGGCTCGGCGTCGAGCAGCCCGACCGGCTCGACCCTGCTGCCGTGCCCGCGCTTCGCCGTGACGCCCACGGGCAAGATGTTCTTCATCGCCAACAACGGCACCGCCGGCGGCGAGCTGTTCGTCTACGACACCGGCGTGCTGGCCGCAGCCGAGACCTACGGCAGCTCGTGCAGCAGCCTGTCGCTGACGTCGACGATCCCGCACCTCGGCAGCACCGTGCTGATGACGACCAGCTTCGTGCCGGCGACCGCGGTCGGCAGCATCCACTTCCTCAGCACCACGAAGTACGCGCCGCCGATCGACCTCGGCCTCGTCGGCATGCCCGGCTGCCTGCTGCACTGCGGCCTCGACGTCGGCACGCTGGCGCTCGGCAGCGGCAGCTTCACGGTGCCGTTCGCGATCCCGAGCGCTGCGACCTGGCTCGGCTTCGAACTGCACGCGCAGAGCTTCTCGTTCGTGCCCGGCGCCAACCCGTTCGGCGCGGTCGCCAGCAACGGGCTGACGCTGACGATCGGCGATCTGCGAACGGAACGGCAGCGCCGCCGCGACCAGCGGCGGGTGCAACGGGCCGGGGTCGGAGGACGGCAGCGTTCCCCGACCCCGGCCCGCTCGCTACTCTCGCCGCCCCTTCCCATGCGCCTGTCCCAGATCCTGATCTCCACCCTCCGCGACGACCCCGCCGACGCCGAGATCCCGAGCCACCGGCTGCTCGCCCGCGCCGGCTTCATCGTCAAGATCGCCGCCGGCGTCTACACCTACGCGCCGCTGATGTGGCGGGTCGTGCGCAAGTTTGCGCAGATCGTGCGCGAGGAACTCGACCGCGAGGGCGCCAACGAGGTGATGCTGCCGATCATCCAGCCCAAGGAGCTGTGGGTGCGCAGCGGGCGCTGGCAGCGCTACGTGACCGACGGGATCATGTTCACGCTGAAGGATCGCAAGGGCAGCGACATGTGCCTCGGCCCGACGCACGAAGAGGTGATGACCGAGTACGTCAGCGCGCAGGTCAACTCCTACAAGCATCTGCCGGTCAACTGCTACCAGATCCAGGACAAGTTCCGGGACGAGATCCGGCCGCGCTTCGGGCTGATGCGCGGGCGCGAGTTCATCATGATGGACGCGTACTCGTTCGACGCCGACGTGGCGGGACTCGACGTCGCGTACCAGAAGATGCGCAACGCCTATCGCCGCGCCTTCGACCGCTGCGGCCTCGACTACACCATCGTGCAGGCCGACTCGGGCGCGATCGGTGGTGCTGGCAGCGAGGAGTTCATGGTGATCGCCGACTCCGGCGAGGACTCGATCCTGTTCTGCAAGGCCAGCGGCTACGCGGCGAACGTCGAGAAGGCGATCAGCAAGCTGCCCGAGGCGCCTGCGGGCGGCGATCCGCGGCCGATGCAGAAGATCGCGACGCCCGACGTGAAGACCGTCGCGCAGCTCGAAGCGTTCTTCCCCGGGTGGCAGGCCGGCCGCATGGCGAAGACGCTGCTCTACCACGTGACCTGGAAGGACAAGACCAAGGTCGTCGCGGTGATGATGCGCGGCGATCTGGAGATCAACGAGGTCAAGCTCGCCAACTCCGTCGACGCGCTGGCGGTGCGGCTCGCGACCGACGACGAGATCAAGGCGGCGACCGGCGCCGACGTCGGCTTCGCCGGCCCGGTCGGGCTGCCGGACACCGTGCCGCTGATGGCCGACGAATCGCTGCAGGGCCGCACCAACCTGCTGACCGGTTGCAACCAGACGGGCTACCACTGCCTCGACGTCAATCTCGGCCGCGACTGCCGCATGCCGTCGTTCAAGGAACTGCGGCTGGCGAAGAAGGGCGAAGGCTGCCCGCTCAGCGGCGCGCCGCTCGAGCAGGCGCGCGGCATCGAGGTCGGCCACATCTTCAAGCTCGGCATCAAGTACTCGAAGGCGATGGCGGCGACGTTCATGGACCAGGGTGGCAAGCCGACGCCGTTCGTGATGGGCTGCTACGGCATCGGCGTCTCGCGCACGCCGGCAGCGGCGGTCGAGCAGTCGTTCGACGACAAGGGCATCGTCTGGCCGCCGTCGATCGCGCCGTTCGAGTGCGTGGTCGCGATGCTCGATCCCAAGCGTGACGAGCAGGTGGCGCTGGCCGAGAAGCTGTTCGCCGAGCTGAAGACGGCGGGCGTCGACGTCTGTCTCGACGACCGGCCGCTGAGCCCGGGCGCGAAGTTCAAGGACCACGAACTGATGGGCATGCCGGCGCAGGTGTTCGTCGGCCGCCGGGCCGGCGAAGGCGTGGTCGAGTTCCTGGTGCGCAAGGGCATGGCGAAGAGCGAGTGCGCGGTTGGCGAGGTCAAGGCGAAGGTGCTCGCGGCGCTGGGCAGGTAGGTGCCTGGGCGCGACGACCGGTTGCCGGCGCCGACAGGGATCCGGCCGCAACTGGCTGTGGCGGTGTAGCCTGTGATGCCGGGGAGGACCTTTCCTTGGATGAAGGAAAGGTTGGCGAAGACCTTTCCTGCTGACGAGGAAAGGTCCCACGATGAGGATCGCAGGATCGGCCAGTTCGCGAGCCGCGTCGTGCCGCGGTCGACTCCGCGCGAGGCGAGGTCGCGCGTCGATCTGCCCGAGTGGGCGTTTCGTGCGTCCCTGTCAGATCAGAGGGTTCCCACCGTCAGCGACAGGGCGTTGGTGCTCGTGCTCTGGACCAACTGCAGGGCGCCGTCGACTTCCAGCAGCACCAGTTGCTGGTGCAGCGTGAGGCCGGCGAGCGACGGCACGTCGGGGATCGCCAGTTGCGTGTCGACCGAGCCGGCGACCAACGTCACCTCCAGCAGGTCCGGCGTGACCAGCAGCGCGCACGTCGCCGGCGACGGCGGCACCAGCGACGCCAGCGGCAGGCTCGTCGGAGCGAAGCCGCTGACGACGACGCCGAACGCGTTCGCCGGCAGGTTGGTGCCGCGACCCCGGAACGTCGCCCCGACCCACGGGCCGTTCAGCGCCGCGTAGGTGCTGGCGCCGCCCGAGCCGCTGCAGCCGATCCCGGCCGGCGTCACCGTCGCCGGGCAGTTCGTCGCGAAGTGCGCCAGGTAGGGTGAGAACTGGCCGCCGGCGGTCAGGAACAGACCGCCTGCGAACAGTCCGGTTGGCGTTGCCGCGACCGCCCACACGTCCGAAGCCGCGCCGGAGCCGAAGCTGGACCATGTCGTGCCGTTCCATCGCGCGATGCGGTTGGCGCTGCCGCCACCGGCGATCGTGAAGGTGCCCGCGGCGACGAGGTCGCCATCGGGCAACACCGTGAGGCTGAGCACGGTGCCGTTCACCCCGGTACCCAACGCCGACCACGCGGTTCCATCCCAGCGGGCAATCCGGCTGGCACTCAGCCCGCCCGCGGTGGTGAACTGGCCGCCCGCCACCAGGTCGCCGTTCGGCATGGTCAGCAGCGCCCTCACCACGGCGTTCATCCCCGAACCCAGCGGCGACCAGGCCACGCCATCCCAGCGCGCGATCTTGCTGGCGGCCACCCCGCCGGCAGTCGTGAACTCGCCGCCGACCACGACGTCGCCGTTGGCGAGCGAGGTCGACGCCATCACCGTGTTGTTCACCCCCGAACCCAGCGGCGCCCAACCGGCACCGTTCCAGCGCGCGACTCGTTCGGCCAACACGCCACTGAACGCGTAGAAGGAACCGCCCACGATGGCATCCCCGTTCGCACAGGTCGACAGCGAGTAGAGCCCGCCGCTCGCCAGGCCTGACCCCATCGCCGACCACGCGCCACCGTTCCAGCGCGCGATCCCGTTGGCCGGGACACCGCCGGCGAAGCCGAAGTAACCCGCGACGATGACGTCGCCGTTGGGGCGCACCGCGAGATGGTGCACCGTGCCACCGACGCCACCCATCGTGGTCCACCCAGCACCATCCCAACGCGCGATGCGATCCACCGCCGTTCCCCCGAGGATCTGGAAATCCCCACCCACGACGACATCCCCGTTCGCTCGCGCCGCCATGGCGTATACCACGCCATTCGCTCCCGTGCCCGAGGCCATCGCCGACCAGGCCGCCCCGTTCCAGCGGGCGATCGAGCTGACCGTCACCCCACCGGCGACCTCGAACCAGCCGCCAGCCACGACCTCACCATTGCCGAGCGAGGCCACCGCGATCGCGCCATCGTTCAACCCCGAAGACAGCGGCGACCAGGTGGTGCCGCTCCAGCGCGCGATGCGGTTGGCGGCGACGCCGCCGGCGGTGGAGAAACCGCCGACGACGACGAGGTTGCCGTTCGGCAGTTGGGTGATGGCGCTGCAGCTCGCGGAAGGGCCACCGAGCCCGGCGCCGAGGGCCGACCACGACGTGCCGTTCCAGCGCGCGATGTTGTTGGCACTGACGCCACCGGCGGTGGTGAAGCCCCCGCCGACGATGAGGTCGCCATTCGTGAGCGTGCGCAGTGAGCCGACGCCGCCGTTCATCCCCGAACCCAGCGGCGCCCACGTGGAGCCAGTCCAGCGCGCGATGTTGTTCACGGCGACGCCGCCGAGCTGGTCGAAAAGGCCCCCGACCACGAGCTGGCCATTCGGGAGCACCGCGAGAGCGACGATGGCGCCATACGTGCCGGTGATGCCGCCACCGAGCGGTGCCCAGGTACTGCCGTTCCACTGCGCGATGCCGTTGGCCCAGACACCACCCGCGGACGTGAAGCCGCCGCTGGCGACGACGGTTCCGCCCGGCAGCGTCGCGAGCGCCGAGATATTCGAGTCCATGCCCGAACCGAGAGGCGACCAGCTCGTGCCGTTCCAGCGCGCGACGTTGTTGGTGCCGACGCCACCCGCCATGTTGAACGTGCCGCCGGCGACGAGGTCGCCGTTGGGGAGCGTCGTCAGCGCGAAGGGGCCGTAGAAGCCGGACAACCCGGCCCCGAGCGGCGACCAGACCCCGGTCGCGGGATCGTAGGTGGCGATGAAGTTGGCCGGCGTGTTGCCGGCGAACGCGAAGTTGCCGCCGACCGCCAGCGCGGGCGGCAGCGGTCCAGCCCCGTCCCGGTCCCACATCGTCGTGACATGGACAGAGCCACTCACGCCGGGAACGCCCTGCCCAGGCACCCACTGGGCCGAACACTGCGCGACCGCAGGCGCGGCCAGCAGCAGGCTGGCGAGCAGGACGACGAGGCCGCCGGCACGGAGCGACCTCGGGAACACGGGAGATGGGGCTCGGTAGGTGGACATCGGGCTTCGGCTCGTGGTGGTGGGCGAACTCCTGCCAAGGCCGCCGCCGCGGGGTCCGCGTGACGGCAATCTGGGAAACCGGCGGCAGGCCGCCAGTTCCCCCTCGGCAAGCAGCGCCGGCCCGTTCCACCAGGCGCGACCGATCAGCAACTGCGTCAGGGCTGACCGCGTCGCCCGCGCCGCATCCGTTCCAGCTGGACCTCGAGCGGCAAACCTGCAGGCGCGGGTCCGACTCCCGTTCGTCGCGTTGGGAGCTTCTCTTGCGGGAGGATTGCCAGCACACAAATGGTTCAAGCACAGGGTGTTGTCGACTTCGAGTCACAACCTTCCTTGCGCGAGGGAAGGATAGTCGATAAGCCTTCCCTCCATGGAGGAAAGATTCCGACAGTCGATCCGCGACCGGCTGGCGGAGTTCGACACCCTGACGATTCCGCGTGCGACCCGCCGCGATGTCCGGCTGCTCGGCATGCCGGGCAAGGCCGACGTCGTCATCGGCATGCGTCGGGTGGGCAAGTCGTGGCTGCTGCTCCATCGCATCCAGGAACTGCTCGATGCCGGGGTGCCACGCAGCCGCATCCTGTATTGCGAGTTCGAGGACGAACGCATCGCCGGCCTGCGCGCCGAGCATCTGCATCAGCTCGACGACCAGTTCTTCGCCCACAATCCCGGCAGTCGCGACCAGGAGTGCTGGTTCTTCTTCGACGAGATCCAGGAGGTGCCCGGCTGGGAGAAATACGCGCGCCGGCTGCTCGGCAACCACTCGCTGCACCTGACCGTCACTGGCTCGTCGGCCCGCCTGCTCAGCACCGAGATCGCGACCAGCATGCGTGGCCGGGCAATGACGACCGAGCTGTTTCCGTTCTCATTCGCCGAGGCGCTGGCCCACGTGGGCATCGACCGGCCCGACAAGTGGCCGGTGGCTGGTGCCGCACGCTCCCAACTGCAGAGCGCCTTCGAACGGTACCTGACCACCGGTGGCTTCCCCGAGGTGCAGGCACTCGATCCGGAGTTCCGGCGCCGCACGCTGCAGGGGTACCTCGAGATCGCGCTGCTCCGCGACGTCGCCGAACGGCACGCAATCGGCAACGTGACGGCGCTGCGGTTCCTGGTGCGGCGCGTACTGCGATCGATCGGCAGTCGCATCAGCGCCAATGCCCTGCTGAAGGACTTCCAGTCGCAGGGCATTGCCATCGCGAAGAGCCAGGTCTACGCGCAGCTCGAACACATCGAGGATGCGTTCCTCGCGTTCCTGCTGCCGCTGCACACCAACTCCGAACGGCGGCGGATGACCAACCTGCGCAAGGCCTATGCGATCGACCACGGTCTGGTGCGGGCCTGCACGCCGGGCACATCGGCCGACGCCGGCCACCACCTCGAGAATCTGGTCTATCTCGAGCTGCGGCGGCGCGGTCACGTGCTCGGCTATCACCTGACCGACGACGGGCACGAGGTCGATTTCGTCGCCGAGAGCCATGGTGGCGCGCGATCGCTGGTGCAGGCATGCGCCGATCTGGGCTCCCCTCCGACGCGGGCCCGCGAACTCGACGCGCTCGCCGCCGCCGTGGCCGAAACCGGCATCCGCGATGCGGTCGTGGTCAGCCTCGCCGAGGAACACGCGCTGGTGCACGCCGACGTGCCGATCCGGATCGTCCCGGCATGGCGGTGGTTGCTCGAGTGCACGTGAACGCGGCGGTGCCGGCGGGGCCACATCCGGCGGCGCTGGCGTTCGTGCCCTCGTGCGGGTCACCCGATCGTGCGATGATCGCCGATGCCCGATGCGTTCGTCCTTCGCGATCCTGCTCGCTGTGCTGCTCCCGCCGGCGTTCGCCGCGTCGGCGTTGCGGTTCGGGCACGACCCGGTGGCCGCTGAAGCGGAACAGCCGCTGATCCATCGGGAGGCGGGCTACCTCGGGTCGAACGCGTGCCAGGCGTGCCATCCGGATCACCACGCGTCGTGGGCGGCGACCTTCCACTCGACGATGACGCAGCGGCCGTCGCCGCGCGCGGTGCTCGGCCAGTTCGACGGCCGCGAAGTGACGTACGGCAAGGATCGCGCGCGGCCGTTCCGGCACGGTGACGGCTTCGCGATGGAAGTGCCGGGCGTGCGCGGTGAACGCCGCACCGCCGACGTCGCGCTGCTGGTCGGCTCGCGGCGCTACCAGCAGTACTTCGAACACGACCCCGCGACCGGGTCCTACACGCGGCTGCCGATCCTGTGGCACGTGGCGATGCAGCGCTGGCTGCCGCTCGAGACCGTGTTCCTCGGCCCTGACGCCGACGGCCTGGGCCACAACGCCGCCGTCTGGAACGAGAACTGCATCCTGTGCCACAACACCGGCCCGCGGCCGGGCATGGCCAACGTCAAGGACGCAGCGCGCCTCGCCGGCGGCAACGGGCGCTTCGCCAGCGAGGTCGGCGAACTCGGCATCGCCTGCGAAGCCTGCCACGGGCCGGGGGCCGAGCACGCGGCGAGCCGGCGCGAACCGTTCGCGCGCACCTTCGGCGGCGCGGGGCATCCTGCGGTCGACCCGCACGACCTCGACCAGGAACGCGCGGTCGCGATGTGCG
>JBASWX010000233.1:0-16901 GCA_049276695.1 Planctomycetota bacterium | reverse complement strand
GGGGCGGTGAGTTGTGCCGCGAGCGCGTTCGCATCGGCGCCGACCGCAAAGCCACGCTGCGCGAACGCCCGCCGCCCGGTCTGCTGCGTCCACGCGACGTCGGCGAGGTCGGCGGTCGCGTTCCCGTTCAACCAGCTCGCCAGCGCCTGCGCGTTGCCGACCGCCGCGCCTTCGACCTTGCCGCTGACCGGCAGCAGGTGGCAACGCCGCGGCCAGGCGCGCGCCGGTACCGCAGCCTGCACCACCGCTTCGCGCACCAGCACGTGCGCGTTGGTGCCGCCGACGCCCAGCGAGCTCACCCCCGCGATGCGTTCACCGCCGTCCGGCCGCGGCCACGGCCGCGGCTCCGCGACGACATGAAACGGCGTCTTTCCGAAGTCGATCAGCGGGTTGGGTCGCCGGTATTTCCGGCTCGCCGGGATCTCGCCGCGCTGCATCGCCAGCACGACCTTGAGGAAGCCGGCGACGCCCGCCGCGGTGTCGAGGTGGCCGATGTTGGTCTTCACCGAGCCGATGCCGCAGAAGCCGTTCTTGCCGGTCGTCGCGCGGAACGCCTGCGTCAGCGCCTCGATCTCGATCGGGTCGCCGACCGCGGTGCCGGTGCCGTGCGCCTCGAGGTACTGCACCTGCTCGGCGGGCACGCCGGCGAGCGCCAGCGCTTCGGCGACGACCTCCGCGTAGCCGTCGACGCTCGGCGCCAGGAAGCTGACCTTGCGCGTGCCGTCGTTGTTGACCGCCGAGCCGGCGACGATCGCGTGGATGCGGTCGCCGTCGGCGAGCGCGTCCTGCAACCGCCGCAGCAGCACCACACCCGCCCCGCTGCCGAAGATCGTGCCCTTGCTCGCTTCGTCGAACGCGCGGCAGTGGCCGTCGGGCGACAGCACTTCGCCTTCCTTGTGCAGGTAGCCGCGGTCCTGCGGCACCAGGATCGTGACGCCGCCGGCCAGCGCCATGTCGCACTCGCCGGCGAGCAGGCTCTGCCCCGCCTGATGGATCGCGACCAGCGACGTCGAGCACGCGGTCAGCACGTTGACGCTCGGCCCGCGCAGGTCGAACTGGTAGCTGGTGCGAGTCGCCAGGAAGTCCTTGTCGTTGCCGGTGTGCCGGATCAGGAACATGCCGACCTGCCGCACCAGGTCTGGGTTGGTCAGGATGTTGTGCAGCAGGTAGGTGTCCATGCCGCAGCCGGCGAACACGCCGATGCGGCCGGCGAACCGTTCCGGCAGATGGCCCGCGTGCTCGAGCGCCTCCCAGCACACCTCCAGCCACACGCGGTGCTGCGGGTCGAACAGCGCCGCGTCGCGCGCCGACAGGCCGAAGAAGCCGGCGTCGAACTGGTCGATGCCGTCGAGCACCATCGCCGCCTTCACGTAGGCCGGATCGGCCAGCACGTCGGGCGGCACGCCGAGCGACCGCAGGTGCTCGTCCGTCAGCTCGCGCCGCGCGTCACGACCTTCGCGCAGCAGGCGCCAGAAGGCCTCGAGGTCGGGGGCGCCGGGGAGACGGCACGCCATCCCGACGACGGCGATGTCGGTGTCTGCCATGAGCGGAGCGGCAGCGGTCTATCGACCGGGGGGAAACACGCTACGCAGGCGACGGCGTGGATGCGATGGCATCGGGGGTTCGGTGCCGGGGTTGGGCTCCGGGAATGTGCACGCCGGCGCTAACTTCGCGACCGCGCCGGCGTCCTGCCGCACACGCCTGCAATCGATGCCATGAAGACCCTGACCACCGTCGCCGCGGCGCTGCTCGCCGCGTTCCTGCCGCTCACCCAGGATCCGAAGCCCGCCACCGGCCCCGCGTCGCGACCGGGCGACCAGGCAACGATCTTCTACGCGGTGCTCGAAGGCCTCTACGACGAAGGCGTCGCGACTGCCGACGTCGAGATCCTGCTGCACCAGGAACCGACCACGAAGCAATTCAGCTACTTCGTCTACGGCTGCCCCCTGTGCATGCCAGCGATCGACGCGCTGCAGCTCTACCGCGGCCGGCCGATGTTCCACGGACACAAAGGCGAGTCCGACACGTTCGGCGCCGGCCTGCCGGCGAAGGAATCCGCGGCGCTGCGCAGCGACGACGTCGCGGCGCGGCTGCGCGTGCTGCACGACTTCGTCGAGCGCTGCCTGCAGAAGAAGCTGGCGTCGCTGCGGCTCTTGCCGGCGGAACGCGAGCAGTGGCAGTTGGTGCTGAAGGAGATGCGCAACAAGGGCGGCTACATGCTGAAGGAAGCGCAGCAGGCTGGGACGGCCGGCGCGCTCGGCGCGGCGAAGGGTTGTGCGGTGTGCGACGGCGCCAACGACGCCGGCTCGTGGATGGGCCGGTGAGGGAGCTCGCGCCCGCCGTCGTCACTCCGCGCCGAAGCCCGGAGTGAACTCGCCCTGGCCGAGCGCCTTCAGATCGAGTTCGGCGTACATCCAGCTCGCGTCGTAGCGCACGCCGGGCGACCCATTGCAGATCTCCCAGATGGCCTTCGACACGGCGCCCGGATCGATCTTCGCCATCGCCCGCGGCGTGCGCCCACCGAACATCGGGATCGGCTCGTCGATCCAGCGGCGGTAGTGCGAGTCCATCGTCTTGTGCAGCACCTCGGCCTGCACCTCGCGCGGAATCTCGGACTCGTCTGCTTCGCTGCGCGCTCCTTTGCTCGCCTTCGCCCGCGCCATCAGTTCGCCGACGGACGTCGCTTCCACGCCGAGCAGGACGGCCCCCGCAGCTTCGTGCAGACGAGCAACGGCACGATCGAGCCGGGCGCGCGAGTTGACGTGCAGCAGGCAATGATCGCCGGCAATCTCGAGCCGGCCCAACGAACGCCGCGCTCCCCCTGACAGCGACTCGAACCAGACCCAGCTGCCCGGTCCCTCCTCGTCCGCGCCGTGGACTTCGTCGTCGGTGTCTTCGCCCTCGCCGTCCTCGTCGGGTTCCCAGTCCGACGCCTGCGCCAGCCACGCGCGCAGCCGCCGGCCGTCGCACCGCAGCTCGGCCGCGCAGAGTTCGAGTGGTTCGCCGTGCTGGTTCTGCAGGCGCAGCTCCGGTGTCGGCTTGGTCAGCGCAGTCGCCATCGCCACCTGCCAGATCCGGTACAGCTCGACGAGAACCGACCTTGGCTCGATGCCGGTCGTCGCATCCACCGTCCGCCGCTGCGCCAGCCAGTCGTCGACCGCGGGGCGCAAGTCGTCGTCGAAGTGCAGCATCGGCATGTCGATCACCGGCGTGCCGTCCGGCTGAGGCCGCACCCTGGTCAGCAAGAGCCAGCCGGGCTCCACCATGGTGCTCGCCGAACGCTCCCGCACCCGCACCCTGAACCAACGCAGCAGATCGCGCAGCTCGAGGCCCTTCCCGGGGAACACATCGACGATCTCGTACAGCGACGTCGGATGCCCGACCATGTTGGCGAGCGCCGAACGCTGGCGCGCCGGCATGGTCGCGCCATCGCGCCGCAGCAGGATTTCGCCCAGGCTGTCGCCACGATGGCAGGGCAGGTCCGTGTGCAGGAAGTACATGATTGCGATCTGCAGTTCGTCCTTCCGGGACCGCTCGAGTGCCTCGGCTTGGCGGTCGCTCAGTTCGGCGAACAGCGAACGATGCAGTCGCCGGCGGGCCGTCGCGAACTCGGCGCGGGCGCCGAACGCGAGCAATCTCTCGAGCACGGGCTCGGTGTCGGCTTCGCTCTCGTCGGGCCCTGCGGACAGTCCGCAGCACTGGCGCAGCGGCCGCCCGCTGGTGCAGGGGCAAGGCGGGTTCAGGGGATCGTCAACCGGTGCCATGCCCGGATCGTGCCACCGCCGCTGAGCAACGTCGACGGGCTGGCCGCAGGCGGCTAGCCTGCCCCCGCCCGTCGGCCCGCATGGAGATCACCGACTACCACGCCAAGCTGTTCGCCCACGAACTGACGCGCCGCTGCGCGTCGGACGAGATCGACAAGCTGGCCCCCGTACTCGCCGACGCGCAGGTCGACCTCAACCCACACCAGATCGAAGCCGCGCTGTTCGCGTTCCAGAACCCGCTCGGCAAGGGCGCGATCCTGGCCGACGAAGTCGGCCTCGGCAAGACGATCGAAGCGGCGCTGCTGATCGCGCAGAAGTGGGCCGAGGGCAAGCGCCGCCTGCTCGTCGTGCTGCCCGCCAACCTGCGCAAGCAGTGGAGCCAGGAGCTGGAAGAGAAGTTTCACCTGCCGACCGCGATCCTCGAGACGCGCACCTTCAACGAGCAGGTCAAGGCCGGGAACTTCAACCCGTTCCAGCGGGACGCGGTCGTGCTGTGCTCGTTCCAGTTCGCGCGCACCAAGGCTCCCTACGTCCAGCAGACGCCGTGGGACCTGGTCGTGATCGACGAGGCGCACCGCCTGCGCAACGTCTACAAGGGGAACAAGATCGCGACCGCGCTGAAGGAAGCGCTGGCGCCGTTCCCGAAGGTGCTGCTCACCGCGACGCCGCTGCAGAACTCGCTGCTCGAACTCTTCGGTCTCGTCAGCTTCCTCGACGAGTACGCGTTCGGCGATCTCGACAGCTACCGCGAACGCTTCGCGCGCCCCAACACCGACGATTTCGGCGAGCTCAAGGCGCGCATGGCACCCCTGTGCAAGCGCACGCTGCGCAGGCAGGTCCTCGAGTACGTGCGCTACACCAACCGCCTGGCCCTGGTGCAGGAGTTCGTGCCGTTCCCGAGCGAGCAGGAGCTGTACGACAAGGTCTCCGAGTACCTGCAGAGCGAACGGCTCTACGCGCTGCCGGCGAGCCAGCGCCAGCTCGTCACGCTGATCCTGCGCAAGCTGCTGGCGTCGTCGACGCACGCGATCGCGAACACGCTCGCCGGACTCGTCAAGAAGCTGGAGGCTGCGGCGAAGGCGCAGGACGCCGTCGATACCCCGCCTGCGGAAGTCACCGACTGGGAACGGGCTGACGAACTGCTCGACGAGTGGGACGGCGATGACGCGTCCGCGACCGAGCAGCGCAAGCTGCTGTCCCCGGAAGAACTCGCCGAGTTGAAGCAGGAGCTGGAGAAGCTGCGCGAGTACTTGCGGCTCGCCAACTCGATCGACCAGAACAGCAAGGGCGAGAAGCTGCTCGAAGCGCTGCGCGCCGGCTTCGCCGAGGCGGAGAAGGCGCAGGGTGCGGTGTCCGCCCCGCTGCAGCAGAAGGCGGTGATCTTCACCGAGTCGCGCAAGACGCAGGACTACCTCTACCGCCTGCTGCAGGAGACCGAGTTCAAGGACCAGGCGCTGCTGTTCAACGGCACCAACACCGACCCACTCAGCAAGGCGATCCTGCTGCGTTGGCAGCAGCGCCACGCCGGCACCGATCGCATCACGGGCTCGCCGACCGCTGACATGCGCGCTGCCCTGGTCGAGTGCTTCCGCGACGACCGCAAGATCCTGATCGCCACCGAGGCCGCGGCCGAGGGCATCAACCTGCAGTTCTGCAACCTGGTCGTGAACTACGACCTGCCGTGGAACCCGCAGCGCATCGAACAGCGCATCGGCCGCTGCCACCGGTACGGCCAGAAGTGCGACGTGGTAGTCGTCAACTTCCTCAACAAGAAGAACGCCGCCGACCAGCGCGTCTACCAGCTGCTCGACCAGAAGTTCCAGCTCTTCGCCGGGGTGTTCGGCGCCTCCGACCACGTGCTCGGCGCGATCGAGTCCGGCGTCGACTTCGAGAAGCGCATCCTCGCGATCTACCAGCAGTGCCGAAGCCCCGAGCAGATCCAGTTCGAGTTCGACAAGCTCCAGCAGGAACTCGAGATCGAGATCGCCGAAGGGCAGCAGGACGCGCGGCAGAAGCTGCTCGACAACTTCGACGTCGCGGTCGTCGAGCGCGTCAAGGTCGAGAGCAAGCTGGCGATGGATCGGTTCCAGCAGCGGTTGTGGGAACTGACGCGGCACGGGCTCGGCGACGCCGCCGAGTTCGACCTGCGCGAGATGGCGTTCACGTTGCGCAGGAACCCATTCCCTGACGAGGTCATTCATCCCGGCCCCTACCGCATGGGGCGCCACGAGACGGACGCGAATACGTACCGGGTCGGCCATCCGTTGGCGCAGCGGCTGCTGGCGCGCGCGAAGAACCTGCCCATGCAGTGCTGCGAGGTGGCGTTCGACTACTCCGGCAGCGGCAAGAAGATCACCGCTGTCGAGCGGCTGCTGCGACGATCCGGATGGGTCATGTGCGTGCTCGCCAACGCGACGGGCCTCGAGGCCGAGGACCACGTGCTCGTCGCCGGCATAGGCGACGACCTCGCGGTGCAGGACGAGGAAGCGATGCGGCGGTTGTTCGAACTGCCCGCGCGCGTGGTCAGGCCAGCTCGCGGAGAGGCCCGCACGCAGGATGGACTGACGCAGGCCCTGGCAGCCCGGGCGGCGGCGCTGTTGCGACGGCAGTCCGACCGGAACGGCCGCTGGTTCGACGCCGAAGTCGACAAGCTCGATCGCTGGGCCGCGGATCGCCGCGCCATGCTGGATGCGCAGGCGCACGACCTCGAAGAGAAGCTGAAGGCGTTGCGCAAGGACGCGCGCGAAGTCGGCACGCTGCCGAAGAAGCTCGAGCTGCAGCAGAAGGCACGCGACGTCGAGTACCGTCTCGATGAGGCGGTGAAGCAGGGCTTCGCAGCGAAGGCGGAGATCGACAAGCAGAAAGACGCACTGCTCGACACGATCGCCGATCGACTGCGACAGGAGACCACGATGAACGAGCTGTTCACGATCCGTTGGACCGTCGCCTGATCGACTCAACGACCACTTTCACCCCATGAGCGAACTCAAGACCTGCTTCAAGCGCGTCGACTACGACCTCGGCGGCCTGCTGCACTACATCGACATCGGCGACATCGGCCTGCCGGACATCCAGCGGCCGTTCGTGTGGAGCAATGCCAAGGTCCGCGATCTCTTCGACTCGATGTACCGCGGCTTTCCGGTCGGCTACTTCCTGTTCTGGGAGAACGGTCAGGTGGCAGGGAGCAAGCCAATCGGTACGGCGACGAAGCAGCATGGCACGCCGTCACGACTGATCGTCGATGGCCAGCAGCGACTCACCAGTCTGTTCGCGGTCTTCCGCGGCAAGACGGTGCTCGACGAGAACTACAGCGAACGGCAGATCGAGATCGCATTCCGGCCGCGTGACGGCAAGTTCGAAGTGGCGGACGCTGCCGTGAGGCGCGACCCGGAGTGGATTCCGAACATCTCGACCTTGTGGGCGTCGGGGCACAGCAGCCACAAGCTGGTCAAGACGTTCCTGAAGGGCCTGCAGGACAAGGCTCCGCTCAGCGAGGCGGACGAAGAGCTCATCAGCCACAACCTGGATCGATTGTTCGATCTCCAGGAGTTCCCGTTCACGGCGCTGGAGATCGCACCGACTGTCGATGAGGAGCAGGTCGCGGACATCTTCGTGCGCATCAACAGCGAAGGCGTCAAGCTGAAGCAGGCCGACTTCATCCTGACCCTGCTCTCCGTCTTCTGGGACGAGGGGCGTCACGCGCTGGAATCGTTCTGCCGCGCCGCGCGCCAGGCTCCGAGTCCCGGCGCGGCGGCCTCGTCGTTCAATCACTTCCTTCAGCCTGATGCTGATCAGTTACTTCGAGTCGCTGTGGCGCTGGGGTTCGAGCGCGGCCGGCTGAAGTCGGTCTACCAGATCCTGCGCGGCAAGGATCTCGAGACGGGGGCGTTTTCCGTGGCCCGCCGCGAGAGCCAGTTCGCGCTCCTGCAGCAGGCTCAAGCCAAGGTGCTCGATCTGAAACACTGGCACCAGTTCCTGAGTGCGCTGGTTGGCGCTGGCTTCCGCAGCGGCGAGATGGTGTCGTCGGAGACGGCGCTGCTCTACGCCTACGCGTTCTACTTGATCGGCAAGGACCGCTTCGCAGTGCCCGAGCACAGGCTGCAGTCGATCATCGGGCGCTGGTTCTTCTTCAGCACACTGACCGGCCGCTACACCAACTCGCCGGAATCCGTGATGGATGGCGACCTCAACCGGCTGAAGCAGGTCGCGGACGCCGCCGGCTTCGTGCAGCTCCTCGATGGCATGATGGCCGCCGAGCTGACAAACGACTTCTGGGCGATCACTCTACCGGCAGCGCTCGACAGCTCGTCCGCGCGCAACCCAGAGCTTTTCGCGTTCGTCGCCGCGCAGAACCGGCTGAACGCGCCGGTGCTGTTCTCGCACAAGCGCATCCCGGAACTGCTCGACCCGGCGCTGAAGGCCAAGAAGAAGGCGCTCGAACGCCATCACCTGTTCCCGCGTGCGTGGCTCGAACGGCAGGGCGTGGACGACCTGAAGCAGATCAACCAGATGGCGAACCTGACCCTGATCGAGTGGCCAGAGAACATCGACATCAGCGACGAACCGCCGTCGAACTACGTGCCGCGTCAGCGCGAACGGTTTGCCGACGCCGAGTGGCGGGCGATGCACGACCTGCACGCGCTGCCGGCGGGCTGGGAAGGCATGGCGTACGAGCAGTTCCTGATGGCGCGGCGAAGGGGCATGGCGGCGGTGATCCGTCGCGGTTTCGCCACGATCGGCAAGGCGGAGACATGACGTCGAAGGATCTCGTTCCGGAGAAGTTGGACTTGCGGTCGCTCGATGTCGCGGCGGAGAAGCGGGCCGAGCTGCTGCGGCTGTTCCCCGAGGTGCACACCGAGGGAGGCAAGGTCGACTTCGAGCGGTTGAAGGCGGCGCTCGGCGAGCAGATCGATCCAGCGACCAAGGAGCGTTACGGGCTCACGTGGCCGGGCAAGGCGGCGTGCTTCCAGGCGATCCAGCGCCCGAGCCTGGCGACGCTGCGACCGAAGCCGGAGCAGAGCATCGAGTTCGACACGACGCAGAACCTGATCATCGAGGGCGACAACCTCGAGGCGCTGAAGCTGCTGCAGAAGAGCTACCTCGGCAAGGTCAAGATGATCTACATCGACCCGCCGTACAACACCGGGAACGACTTCATCTACCCGGACAACTACACGGAGTCGCTGCAGACGTACCTGGAGTACACGGGGCAGGTCGACGCGGAGGGACGGCGGTTCAGCACGAACACGGAGGCCGACGGGCGCTTCCACTCGAAGTGGCTGAACATGATGTACCCGCGGCTGTACCTGGCGCGGAACCTGTTGCGCGAGGACGGGGTCATCTTCATCAGCATCGATGACCACGAGGTGTCTCGCCTGACGTCGGTGTGTGACGACGTGTTCGGCGAGGAGCACCGCATCGGCTGCTTCATCTGGCAGCACAGCGTGCAGCCCAAGGGCTATGCCGGAACCGTCTCGGTCCACCACAACTACCTGCTCGCGTACCGCCGGTCTGAGTCGTTCGAACTCGCCAGCCTCGTGCGCACCGAGGAGCACAACAAGAACTACTCAAACCCCGACAACGACCCCCGGGGGGCGTGGCGGCCCGGCGACGTTCGCAACGCACTCGATCGACCCAACCTCAAGTACGACATCCGGACACCGTCGGGGCGGATCATCCATCCGCCCGAGAATGGCTGGCGGTGGAGCCAGGAGACGATCGCGCAGAAGATCAAGTCCGGCGAGATCAAGTTCTCGCGGGCGGAGGACAGGATCATCCGCAAGATCTACCTCGACGGCGTCGAGGGGAGAGTGCCGGAGTCCATGTGGTTCGCCAAGGAGACCGGAACGACTCGCGACGCTGCCTCCGAGCTGAAGGAACTGTTCGGTGGCGAGACACCGTTCGACACGGCGAAGCCCGTAGCGTTGCTGCAGCGAATGCTGGAGGTTGGAGCTGTTGAAGCGGACGACGTTGTCCTGGACTTCTTCGCCGGCTCCGGCACCACCGCGCACGCCGTGATCGAGCAGAACAAGAAGGACGGCGGCAACCGCAAGTTCATCCTCGTCCAGCTCCCCGAACCGACGAACCGCACCGACTACCCCACCATCGCCGAGATCACCAAGGAGCGCGTCCGCCGCGTCATCAAGAACATGAACGACGCCGAGAAGGGCCAGCTCCGCTCCACCAACGAACCGAAGCCCGACCGCGGCTTCCGCGTGTTCCAACTCGCGACGTCGAACTTCAAGCCGTGGGACGGCGAGCAAGCCAAGGACGGCAAGGCGCTGCAGAAGCAGCTCCAGGACTACCTCGAACACGTGCTGCCCGACCGCAGCGAACAGGACCTGCTCTACGAGATCCTGCTCAAGGACGGCTTTCCGCTGACGACGCCGATCGCGACCCTCGACCTGCACGGCTTCCGCGTGCACAGCATCGCCGGCGGCCAGATGCTCGTCTGCCTCCAGGACAAGCTGACCCACGACCTGATCCAGACCCTCGCCGCCAAGAAGCCCTCGCGCATCGTCTGCCTCGACCGGGGCTTTCACGGCAACGACCAGCTCAAGGCCAACGCCGCCAAGCTCTTCGCCACCGCGGGCGTCGACAAGTTCAAGACCGTCTGACCGTGACCATCACGCGCGAACAGATCCTCGAGGCCGCGCGCGTCGGGGAAGGCACCGACTGGGAGTTCAAGTCCGCGAAGGGTGGGCTGCCGGGCAGCCTGTGGGAGACCTACTCGGCGATGGCCAACTCCGAGGGCGGCACCATCGTGCTCGGTGCGCGCGAGAGCGACGTCGGTGCGGTGGTCCTCGACGGACTGTCCAACCAACAGGTCCAGCGTTACCAGAAGAACCTGTGGGATGGCCTGCACGATCGCCACAAGGTGAGCGTCAACCTGCTGGCCACGAGCGACGTGTACGTCGAGCCCGTCGCCGACGGGCAGCTGCTGGTCGTCCGCGTACCCCGCGCGCCGCGGCGTGCGCGTCCCGTTCATCTCGGACCGAACCCACTCGGAAACACGTTCCGGCGCCAGCACGAAGGCGACTACCGATGCACCGACGATGAGGTGCGACGCATGCTCTCCGACGCGTCGGAGGAGGCGCGCGACTCGCGCGTGCTGGAGCACTTCACGTTCGCGGATCTCGACCCGAGGACCCTCGACCAGTACCGACGTCTGTTCGGCCTCGTGAACGAGGGCCATCCTTGGCTACGGCTGCCCGACGTCGAGTTCCTGGAACGGCTCGGCGGTTGGCGGCGCGAGCGCGCGACGGGGAAGCACGGACCAACCCTCGCGACGCTGCTGATGTTCGGCAAGGAACTGGCGATCCACGACGCGGAGGCCGCTCCGAACTACCTCGTCGACTACCGCGAGAGGCTCGACCCGGCGATGCGGTGGACAGACCGCATCCATCCCGACGGCACGTGGGAAGCGAACCTCTTCCAGTTCTATGGACGAGTCTGGCCCAAGGTCGCGCACGCGTTGCCGGTGCCGTTTCGGCTCGAAGGCGTGACACGCAAGGACGAGACACCGGCTCACGAGGCGTTGCGCGAAGCGTTCGTCAACGCGATCGTTCACGCCGACTACGCGGCCGGTGGCGGCATCGTCGTCGAGCGATTCCCGGACCGGATCCTGCTGGCGAACCCTGGCAACCTGCTGGTCTCGTTCGAGCAGTACCTGCGTGGCGGCGTCAGCGAGTGCCGGAATCCGAGCCTGCAGAAGATGTTCGCGATGATCGGGCGCGGCGAACGCGCCGGCTCAGGCGTCGACAAGATCAAGAGTGGCTGGCGTTCGCAGCACTGGCGTTCGCCCCAGATCCGGACGCAACACCAGCCGGATCGCGTCGAGCTGACGCTGCCGCTCGTGAGCCTGCTCCAGCCCGCCACCATCGAGCACATGCGGCATCGCTTCGGGGCGAAGCTCGACCTGCTGAGTCCGGCGGAAGTCCAGGCCCTTGCGATCGCCGAGGAGGAGGGGATCGTGTCCAACCGGCGCCTGCAGGACGTCTCCACCGAACATCGGGTCGATATCGGGCGGATGCTGCAGCGACTCGTCGAGGGTGGATTCCTGACGTCCGACAACAAGCGGCGGTGGACGACGTACCGCCTGATCGGGGAGGAGGCGAGGGGCCAGCAGCAGGCGTCCCTGTTCGAGCTAGGCAGTCGCGGGGACTCCGAACACAAGGCCCCGGACTCCGAACACAAGGCCGGGGACTCCGAACACAAGGCCTCGGACTCCGAACACAAGGCCGGGGACTCCGAACACAAGGTCGGGGACTCCGAACACTCGGCAGTCGCGATCCCTGCGGGCCTTGCCGAGGAGGCCGCCGCTGTGGCTGGCCGCGGGCGGGTTCCGTCCGACCTGATGCGCCGCACCATTCTCGCTTTGTGCCGACGGCGGTTCCTTTCGGCCGAAGACCTGGGCCACTTGCTCGGTCGCCACCCCAACGGCCTGCGCCAACGCTTCCTGACGCCGATGGTCACGGATGGCGAACTCAGGCTGCGCTACCCTGGATCCTCGAACCGGCCCGACCAGGCCTACATCGCAACCGGGTCCGAGAGCGAGCCGTGAAGCTTCAGTTCGACGGCAACCAGACCTTCCAGGTCGACGCGGTGCGCGCAGTCGTCGACCTGTTCGACGGGCAGCCGCGGAGCGAGCCGACCTACGCGCCGCTGCGGCAGCAGGATTACGGCGCTCTGTTCGCCGGCCAGGTGCAAACTGAACTCGGAGTCGGCAACTATCTGATCCTCGATGAGCCACGCCTGCTGCGGAACACGCGGGTCGTCCAGGAGCGGAACGACATCGAGGTCGAGGGAGAAGCGGCACAACTGTCGGCGTGGGAGCTGTTCGACGGGCCGGCGAACATGAAGCGGCGCTGCCCGCACTTCTCGGTCGAGATGGAGACCGGCACTGGCAAGACGTACGTCTACCTGCGCACGATCCGCGAGCTGTCGCGCCGCTACGGCTGGCGCAAGTTCGTGATCGTGGTGCCGAGCATTGCGATCCGCGAGGGCGTGCTGAAGAACCTGGAGGTCACCGCTGAACACTTCGCGAGCCTCTACGACCACGAGCCGTGCGAGCACTTCGTCTACGACGGCCGCGATCTGAGCCGGCTGCGGCAGTTCGCAACCGCCAACACGCTGCAGGTGATGGTCATCAACATCGACGCGTTCCGCCGGCGCATCGAGGAGGACGGCGGCAACGCGACGGGCACCGGCAACGTGATCTACAAGGACACCGACCGGCTGTCCGGGCACAAGCCGATCCAGTTCCTGCAGGCGGCGCGACCGATCGTGTTGCTCGACGAGCCGCAGAGCATCGACAACACGGAGCGCGCGCAGGCGGCCATCAAGGAACTCAACCCGCTGTGCACGCTGCGCTACTCGGCGACGCACCGCGACGCGCACAACCTGGTCTACCGGCTCGATCCGGTGCGCGCGTTCGAGCTGAAGCTGGTGAAGCAGATCGTCGTGGCAAGCGTGCGCGGCGAGGGCGGCGCCAACGAGGCGTTCGTGCGGATCGAGAAGGTCGACCACACGAAGGGCATCAAAGCCAAGGTGCGGATCCACGTGTCCGGTGCCGATGGTCCCAAGGAGAAGCTGGTCACCGTGACGCACGGCGATGACCTGTTCGACAAGTCCGACGAACGCGAGTGCTACCGGCACGGCTTCAAGGTCGTCGAGGTCAGTGCCGAACCCGGCAACGAGTTCGTGCAGTTCGTGGGGCGCCGCATGCGGCTCGGCGAGGAGATCGGCGGTGCACGGCCGGACGTCTGGCGCATCCAGATCCAGGAGACGGTGAAGCGCCACCTCGAGAAGGAACTGCACGTCGCCGGCCGCGGCATCAAGGTACTGTCCCTGTTCTTTCTCGACCGCGTCGCCAACTACCGGCGCCACGGGGAGCCGGACGAGCGCGGGCCCTTCGCACTGGCGATCGAGGAGATCCTCGGGCAGTTCGCGAAGGACGAACGCCATCGCTCGCTGCCGTGGCTGCAGGGTGCGGTGGCAGGAGTGCACAACGGCTACTTCGCGCAGGACAAGAAGGGCGGCCCGAAGGACTCGCGCGAAGGCAAGGACACCAAGGACGACGAGGCCGCGTACGACCTCATCATGAAGGACAAGGAGCGGCTGCTGTCGGTCGACGAACCGCTGCGCTTCCTGTTCTCGCACTCGGCGCTGCGCGAAGGCTGGGACAACCCGAACGTGTTCCAGATCTGCACCCTCAACGAGACGCAGAGCACGATGAAGAAGCGGCAGGAGATCGGGCGCGGCCTTCGCCTACCGGTCGATGCAACCGGCCACCGTGTGCGCGACGACGGCGTCAACCGCCTCACGGTCGTCGCCAACGAGAGCTACGAGGAGTTCGCGAAGCGCTTGCAGGGTGAGTACGAGACCGACTGCGGCGTGACCTTCGGCAAGATCCCGTTGATGGCGTTGGCGAAGCTGCCGACGTTCGACGGCGACCGCGAAGTGCCGATCGGCCGCGACCGCGCGCAGGCGCTGCTCCAGGCCTTGGTCGCGAACAAGATGCTGGATGCCGAGGGACGGCTGCTGCCGGCCTTCGACCCGCGGCTCCCCGACTTCGACCTGGGCCTGCCGGCTGACTTCCGCCATTTGCAGACGGCGGTCACCGACCTGTTGTCGAGCTACCGGATCGAGCGCCACGTCCAGCCAGAACGCGCACCGCACGAGAACCGGTTGCGCAAGGAGGTGCAGCTCAGTCCCGAGTTCCAGGAGCTCTGGGCCCGCATCAAGGCCAAGACGACCTATCGGGTCGAGTTCGACAGCGGCGAGCTGATCGCCCGCGCTGCCGGTGCCGTGCAGCGGATGCCACGTATCGACGCGCGCTCGATCCTCGTGCAGGCAGGCCGCCTCGACGTGATGCGCGGCGGCGTCGAGACGACCGCGCAGTACGCCCGGGAGGAGCGGGCGACGTACGGCCGAGCCGCCCTCCCCGACGTGCTCGGCTACCTGCAGAACCACACCGAGCTGACGCGCGAGACGCTACTCGCGATCCTGGAGAAGTCAGGCCGCCTCGACGACGTGTTCGTCGATGCGCAGACCTTCCTCGACCAGGCCGTCGCGGCGGTCACGGAAACGCTGAACACCCTGATCGTCGACGGCATCCGCTACCAGAAGCGGCCACCGGATGCGCAGGATGCCGCGTGGGAGATGAGCGCCTTCAAGAACGAGGAGCTGTTCGACTACCTCAACTCGCTGGCAACGGCGCCCGGCAAGTCGCTCTACGACTTCGTCGAGTACGAGAGCGACGTCGAGCGCACGTTCGCCAAGCAGCTGAACGAGCGGTCGGACATCAAGCTGTTCGTCAAGCTGCCACGCTGGTTCGTCGTCGACACGCCCGTTGGCGCCTACAACCCCGACTGGGCGATCGTGAAGCACGACAAGGCGACCGTGTACATGGTGCGTGAGACCAAGGGCACAAAGGACTTCCGCAAGCGTCGCGGGATCGAGAACGACAAGGTCCGGTGCGGCGAGCAGCACTTCAAAGCGCTCGACGTTTCGTTCGACGTAGTGACCTCGGCGGACGAGATCCGCTGACTCCCATCGCCAAGGCTCCGTCGCCGCGGACCGCGTTCACTCCGCGCAGCTCTGCAGCGCCGGCACGACGGCATCGGCGGCGGTCAGCTCCCGGGCCCGCCCCTCGTCAAAGCGGTCGGCGAACACCTCGTCGACCAGCGCCGCGAACGACTCCGGCCCGCGCAGCGTGACCAGCCGTTCGCGCGCCCACACCGGGTCCCGGTGGTACTGCCCGTACTTGATGGCGTGCATGCGCGCGTGCGGCAGGGCGCGCCGTTCGTCGCCGTAGAACGGGATCGCCAGCTGCCAGTGCCGCAGCAGTGCCGCACGAACCATCGCCGAGGTCGGCCGCAGCGGCACCCGCCCCGCGAGCAGATCGCCGACCTGCGCGAACACGAACGGGTTGCCGATGCAGCCGCGTGCGATCGTGACGCCGTCGACGCCGGTCTCGCGCAGCATCGCGACGACGTCGAACGGTGAGAACAGGTCGCCGCTGCCGAGGATCGGGAAGGCGCCGACGTGCAACTTCACCTTCGCCAGGAACGGCCAGCGGCTCGGCCCCACGTACTTCTGCTCGACGGTGCGTGGGTGCACCGTCGCCGCGGTGATGCCGCGCGCGATCGCGCCCTCGAGGATCGTCCAGAACCGCGCCTCGGCGGCCGGCGAGTCGTCGCTGCCGCGCCGCATCTTCACGGTGACCGGTGCGTCGCCGGCGACCGCCTGGAGCACCGCGTCCACCATCGCCAGCGCTGTCTCGGGATCCTGCAAGAGCCAGCCGCCGCGTCGCCGCCCGAGCACCTTGTTGACGGGACAGCCGAAGTTGACGTCGACGACGTCGTACCCCGCGTTCACCAGTTCGCGCGCGGCGCGGCCGAAGGTCTCCGGCCGGCTGCCCATCAACTGGCCGCCGACCGGGTGGTCGTGTTCGGGCACCGCCAGGATGCGGCGCTGCAGGCGGCCCTTCTGCAACACCAATTCGTCGAGCACGACTTCGGCCAGCGCGTAGGGCGCGCCGTGTTCGCGCGCAACGGTGCGCATCGCGAGGTCGGAGTAACCACTGAGTGCCGCCTGCACCGCGGGCAGGCCGATGCGCACGGAACCGAGTGCGAGCGGCCGGAACGGAGCGAACGCACTCACCCGCCGGTCACCGGCGGCAGCGCCGCCTTCTTCAGGAACAGCACCGCGAAGCACGTGGCGTCGAACAGCAGACCGTTCGTGCGTTCGGGACGGAAGGCACCGTTGCGGTTCTGGAACGACATCACCTGCAGCGCCCCTTCGTAGTACCAGTCGCGGCCCTGGATCAGCGCGATGCCGGCGAGCTCGCAGGTGCGCTCGAGCCCGTACAGCCAGTAGTAGTAGTTGTCGTCGGCGCGGTCGACGAAGCCCGGGTTGCTGCGCACGTGGAACTCGGCGGCGAGCCACGCGAACCCGGCCTGGATGCCGGCATCGACCTTCGGCACCACGTCCGTCTTGGCGAGACCCGCGCGCACCAGCCCGAAGCGCGCGATCACCAGGCTGCCGACGCCCGCCGCCGTCATCGAGCCGTACGCCGGCCGGTCGGGCACGTGGTAGGCGAAGCCGCGCGTCGGCACCGGCGCGACGGTGGTG
>JBASWX010000232.1:0-6233 GCA_049276695.1 Planctomycetota bacterium | reverse complement strand
GGCCGGCCGTCGCTATCGCGAACCGCGATCGAACGTGCTGCGCCACGCCGCGACGTCGTAGCCGTGGTCGACGCCGCCGGCAAGCTCCGCCAGCGCCTTGCGGGCGTGCAGGCGCACGTTCTGCACCGTTTCCGCCGGGCTCAGCAGCGCGAGCAGTTGGGGCCATTGCGCCTGCGCGTTCATGCGGCCGAGCGCCAGCGCCGCGGCCATGCGCACGCGCGGCGTCGGGTTCATGAGGAAGCCAGCGACCAGGGCGCCGTTCGCCGGATCGCGGGCGATGCCGAGCCCGCGCAGCGCGCTGACCAGCACGCCGGGCGGCACCTGGTCCTTCTGCTCGCCCAGGAAGCGGCGCCAGATCGCGACGATCGCCGACTGGTCCTCGCACGCGCCCTGGATCCGGTACAGCGCCCACGCCGCCTGCACGCGGCCGTCCATCGGATGGTCCGGCTTCAGCGCGATCGCGGCGAGCACGCCGGGCGGCGTGGTCGGTGCGCGCAGCACCGCGAGCCCGAGCACCGCGTGGTCGACCAGGAACGGGTCGGCGAGCTGCGCGCCCTGCAGGATCACCGGCATCGCCTCGGGCTGGCCCGAGAAGCCGAGTGCGGTCAGTGCGATGCCCTGGTCGCGGTTGCTGTTGTCGCCGGCGATGCCTTGCAGCCGCGCGTAGGTCTCGCCCGGCTTGGGCCGGACCTGGTTGGTGGTCGCCAGGTACGGCCCGATGTCCATCACCGTCTCGTGCACCAGCTTGTAGATGCGTTCGGCCTGCTTGTCGGCGCGGAACTCGCCCTGGTTGGCGAGCGCCTGCACGTAGCTGTCGATTGCCTGGTCGAGGCGGACCAGCACGGCGCGGAAGTCGCGGCGGCGTTCGTCCTCCTTCTTCGCCTGCAGTTCGCGCGCGGCGGCGTCGGCGGCCGGTTCGCGGCGGAGCTCGGTGGGGGTCGCGGCGCAGGCGGCGAGCAGGATGGCGAGCGGCAACGAACGGTTCATGGGCGACCTTGGAAGGGGCACGCGGCCAATCCTTCCCGATCAGGGGCGGCGGCGCCACGTTCGCTCGGCGTGCGATGGCCGTGAAGAAGGGGCTGCGCCGCATGGGTCCCCCCAGTCCTACCGGGCACCGCTCCTGTACACTGGCGGCCCGGAACCGGGATCGCACACAGAGTCCCCATGCCCACTTCGCGAGTCGTCCTCACCGCCTGGTTGGCATGGGTGCTTGGCGGGGCGCTCGCTGCACAGGAGTTCGGCGAGCACATCGAAGCCGCACAGGAGAAGATCGACGAACGGGAATGGACGGCGGCGTTGGGGATCCTCTGCGGGCTGCAGGAACAGGCCCGGGATCCGGCTGGCATCGATCGATTGGCTGCGATGCTGCTCCAAGTTGGGAACGCACTGCTCGAGTCGAGCCAGTACGAGTCGGCTTTGCAGGCGTATGGGACATCCCTCGCGCTGCGCCGGCGGCTGCACGGAGCAGTTGACCATCCTGACGTGGCGACGGCGCTCAATGAAGTTGGCTACTGCCTGCAGGAGCTTGGCCGCCTTGCCGACGCGCTGACCAACTACCAGGAGTCGCTCGCGATGCGGCGTCGCATGGCCCCGGACCGTGCTCATCCGGCGGTTGCGGTGAGTGAGAACAACCTCGCGCACTGCCTGGTCGCCGCCGGTCGGCCTCGCGAAGCCCTGGGGCACTACGAGGCTTCGCTCTCGATCCGCAAGCAACTTCTTGGCGACCGACCTCACCCGGAGGTCGCGTTGGCACTGAACAACCTGGCCGACTGCCTCACGTCGTTGGGGCGCGGACGCGATGCCTTGCCGCACTACGAGGCAGCGCTCGCGATGTACGAGCGGCAATGGGGCGATCGCGACAACGACGACGTGGCGTGGGGCCGGAACAACCTGGCGCACTGCCTCATGGCGCTCGGGCGAGCCGAGGACGCGCTGCCGCAGTACGAGGCGGCGCTGGCGATGTGGCGGGGTGTGCACCAGGGCGGCGACCACGCCGACCTGGCGATGGGCATCAACAACCTCGCCAACTGTCTCGTCGCCCTGGGCAGATCGCGCGAGGCACTGCAGCATCTCGGCGCCTCGCTGGAGATGGCGAAGCGATTGTTCGGCGATCGCGACCACGCCGACGTGGCGCTGACCCTGTACAACATGGCAGCGTGCAGTGAGTCGCTCGGGCGGGCGGACGAGGCTTTGCCACTGCACGAAGCGTCCCTCGCCATGAACCGGCGGCTGCACCCTGGCGATCACCCGGAGGTCGCTCTCAGCCTGCGCGGGTTCGCCAATTGCCTCGTGTCGTTCGGGCGCGCCGGCGAGGCCCTGCCACTGTACCAGACGTCGCTGACGATGATGCGGCAGGTCTACGGCGACGTCGACCATCCGGCCATCGCCGTAGGAATGAACAACGTCGCCCATTGCCTCGACCTGGTGGGCGATGCGGCCGCAGCGCTGCCGCTCTACGAGGCCGCGCTGGCGATGCACGGCCAGCTCCACCCGGACCGTGATCACCCGGACATCGCGACCAGCCAGCACAATCTGGGCGCCTGCCTGTCGTCACTCGGCCGCCACGCCGAAGCGCTGGACCGATTCCGGCAGTCCATGGCGATGCACCACCGCCTGCTCGCCGACCGCGATCACCCGGGCCTCGCCGCATGCTCCAGCGGCGCCGCGAATTGCCTGCAGCATCTCGGTCGAGCCGATGAAGCACTGCGCCACCACGAGGCGGCGTTGCAGATGCGGCAGCGCCTCTACGGTGACCGCGACCATCCGGAAGTGGCCAAGAGCCTCGCGCAACTTGCCCGATGCCTGTGCGAGCTCGGTCGCGACGAGGCTGCCTTGGCTCGTTGCGAAGCGGCCGCGCTGATGACGGAGCGAATGCGAGAGGGCAGCAGGGTCGCGGCCGGAACGCAGCAGTCGTTGTTCGACGAACTGAAACGAACCGGGGCCTTCGAGACCCTGCAGGCACTGTGTCTACGGCTCGGCAGGCCCGCGGAAGCGTTGCACGCGGCCGAACGCAGTCGCGGGCGCGGACTGCTCGATCTGCTGTCGGGCCAGGTCTTGGACCCCTTCGAGGCGGCTGAACGGGAGGCGGCGCGTCGCGGCGACGAACGGGTGCTGAGTCGCCTGCCTGGTCTGCGGGTGGATCTGGAGGCGGCGGAGATCGCCGACGCCGCGGCATTCCAGCGACTGACCCGCATCGACGACGGGTGGGTCGGTGAACCCGAGCGCGAGGTGCGGCGCCGCGAACTGCTCGAGCGCTGCAACGCCACCAGCCTGCGGGTACGCCAGTTGCGGAACGAGGCTGCGCGCCTCGTCGGCGATGCGATGCCAGCCGGGAGAGTGTGTACGGCACGGGAGGTCCAGGCCGTGCTGGCTGACGGCGAACTGCTCCTCGTGTTCTCGATCAGTCAGGTGGCGCCGTTCCTCTATGTGCTCGCGCCGGCCGGCGCTCTCGAGGTACATGGGTTGCCGACGGCGGCGACGGCGTTGACGCGTGGGCTGCCTGGGTTGTTGGCCGACGCCTCGCGCGACGCCGGGGTTGCGCGACGAGGTCGCGACCCGGACGGGGCCGGGGCCCCGAGCCAGCAGCACACCGTCGAACGGGCGAGGGACCTGTTCACGAGCCTCTTCCCGGCCCGCGTGTGGGTGCGCATTCGCGCCGCTCGTCGCGTGTTCGTGGCGGCGCACCGCGAACTGCACCTGCTGCCCTTGGAACTGCTCGTGACCGACGTGGCGGCTGGCAAGCCGGTGTACTGGCTCGACAACGGTCCGCCGGTTGCCTACGTGCCCTCGGGTAGCGCGTTGGCCTGGTTGCGGCGCGGCCAGACGGGTGTGCCTGGTGCCGCGGTGGATGTGGTGACGGTCGGCGACCCAGGGTCCGCCTCGTCGGCAACTGCCGTGATTGCGCCAGGCACCGGTGCGGCGCGGCCGCAGGGCGAACGGCTGGTGCACGGGCACGATGTCGAGCGCCTGTCGAAGCTGCCGCCGTTGCTCGGTGCCCGCGCCGAAGCGATGGGCATCGTCGAACGCGCGCGGGAACGCGGGCGCACGGCGGAGGCATTGCTCGGCGAGAAGGCAACCGAGTCAGCCGTGTTCGCTGCTGCGGCCAACGCCAGGTACCTGCACTTCTGCTGTCATGGCATCGCCGAGGAGTACGCAGGCCAGAGTCTGAGCATGCTGGTGTTGCGGCAGACGGGTGAGTCGAGCCCCGGCAACGACGGGCTGTTGAAGCTCAGCGACCTGTTGAACCACTGGCGCGGCCGCCTGACCTCGTGCCGGCTCGTCGTGTTGTCCGCTTGCCGCACCAACGTCGGCCCGACGCTGCGCGACGAAGCGCCGCAGGCCCTGCCGCTCGGTTTCCTGTTTGCGGGGGCGCCCGCGGTGATCAGTTCCCTGTGGGCCGTCGACGACGCGTCGACCAAGGAACTGATGACCGACTTCTACGGCCGCCTGCTGGGCGGCGAGACCGACCAACTCGCAGCGTTCACGGCGGCCAAGAAGGCGCTGCGAGCGAAACACCCCGACCCTTTCCACTGGGCGCCGTTCCTGTACATGGGCAGTCCAGAGTAGGGCCGGCAGCGACAGCCGGCTGCGCCGGACCGGGCACGCTTGCTTCGCCGCTGCCCGCTGACCAAGCTGCGTGCCATGACCGACTTCGACGGGCCCGCGCACAAGATCCGCGTGCGCTACTGCGAGACGGACCGCATGGCGGTCGCGCACCACGGCAGCTACGTCGCGTGGTTCGAGGAAGCGCGCACCGAGTGGCTGCGGGCGCGTGGCCGGACCTACCGGCAGATGGAGGACGCGGGCGAGCTGCTGCAGGTGGTCGAGTTCGCGTGCCGCTACCACAAGCCGGTCGACTACGACGAGGTGGTCGGGATCCGGCTGCGCATCCGCGAGGCGACCAAGGTCGCGGTGGTGCTGGACTACGAGTGCCGGCGCGAGTCGGACGGGGCCATCTGTGCGACTGGCAGCACGCGGCTGGCGTGCGTGGGCCGCGATGGCCGGCTGCGGCGGCTGCCGCCGGAACTGGCCGGCGACGGCTGACGCCACCCGGTTCCGGGCCGGAGCGCCCGAGGCGTCTCGCAGCGGTGCGCCACTTCGCGTAACTTCCCGGCGCTCGGGCGACGGAATCCTCGTGCCCGGCCCGCGTAGCGTTCGTCCCCGCATGTCCCTCTCCCCCGAACTCGCCTTCGAGCAGCACCGCGAACGACTGCTGTCGGTGATCTACCTGCGCATGGGGCCCAACCTGCGCGTGCGCATGGATCCCGAGGACGTGCTGCAGGAAGTGGCGATCGAGGCGGTCAACTCGTGGAAGACGCTGTCCGACGAAGGCAATGCCGGTGCGTGGCTGGTCACGCTGGCGCGCCGCAAGGTCGCCCGCATCCTGCGCGACCAGCTCGGCGTCGCGGCGCGCGACCCGCGGCGCGAACACGCCATCAAGACCGACCTGCCGCTGGCCGACCGCCGCTCGGGGCCGGTCACCCACGCCGACCGCAAGGACCGGCTCGAACTGCTCGAGCAGGCGATGGAGAAGCTGTCGGACGACCACCGCGAAGTGATCCTCGGCATGAAGATCGAGGGCCTGTCGGCGCGCGAGGTGGCCGAACGCATGAGCCGCACCGAGAATGCCGTGCACCTGCTGCTGAGCCGGGCGCTGAAGCGCCTCGCCGAAGAACTGAAGCTGTGAGCGAGCCCGTCCGTCAAGACGACCACGGCGCTGGTGGCGATGCTCCCGACGCCGCCGACCTGCGCATGGCCGACGTGCTGCGCGGCTCGACGTCGGGCGCCGACCTGCGCGCCGAACTGCAGCAGCAGACCAGCGCCGCGGCGACCGACCTGCTGGCGCGGCTGAACGCATTGGACTTCGTGCAGGACGTCGTCGGCACGCCGCGCGACGTGCCGTCGCGCATCGGTCCCTACCAGGTCAAGGGCGTGCTCGGCCGCGGCGGCATGGGCACCGTCTACCTCGGTTGGCAGGAGGAACTCGAACGCGAGGTCGCCCTGAAGGTGCTGGCGTCGAACTGGTCCGCCGACCCGACGATGCGCAAGCGTTTCCGCGCCGAGGCGCGCGCGACGGCGGCGCTGCACCACCGGCACATCGTGCCGATCTACGACTACGGCGAGGCGGCCGGCGTGCTGTTCTTCGCGATGGAACGGGTCGACGGCATGAGCCTCGACAAGCACATCGCCGCGGCGCGGCGGCTGGCGAAACCGCCGCTCGAACCGCACGACGC
>JBASWX010000231.1:0-3593 GCA_049276695.1 Planctomycetota bacterium | reverse complement strand
CGCATGGCCAGCGCCGACTTCGGCACCCGCAGCACCGCCTGCTGCTCGCCGTGCAGCACCGGCAGCGCGTCCTTGCCCAGTGACAGCACCGGGTACTCGCCGTCGCTGCGCACCAGCAGCTCGGCGTCGATCAGCTGGTCGATGTAGTTGCCCAGCCGCGCCGCCTTCACGTCGCGGCAGACGCCGAACGTCGGCAACTGGTCGTGGCCGCGCGCGACCACCCGCTCGTTGGCCTTGCCGCGCAGCACGTCGATCACGTGGTTGCCGCCGAAGCGCTGCCCGGTGCGCACCACTGCCGACAGGATCTTCTGCGCCAGCAGGTGGCCGTCGGGCACCTCTTCGAGCTCGTCGAGGCAGACGTCGCAGGCGCCGCAGTTCGGCTCGTCGTAGCGCTGGCCGAAGTACTCGCTGATCGCGCGGTGCCGGCAGCGTGCGCGGCCGGCGAAACGCTGCATCTGCTGCAGCAGCTGCAACTGCGCGTCGAGCGCTTGCGGATCGCCGTTCGCCTCGGCCGAGCTGCGCTGCATCAGCGAACGCCAGCGCGCACCGTCGGCCGCCGAGTACAGGAGCAGGCACTCGGCGGGCAGGCCGTCGCGGCCGGCGCGGCCGGTCTCCTGCTGGTAGGCCTCGAGGCTCTTCGGCATCCCGGCGTGCACCACCAGCCGCACGTCGCTGCGATCGATGCCCATGCCGAACGCGACCGTCGCCACCACCACGTGCAGCCGTTCGGCGCGGAAGTCGGCGGAGACCGAAGTGCGTTCGCCCGCCGGCAGGCCGGCGTGGTAGGCGCGCGCGGCGATGCCGCGCTCCTGCAGTTCGGCCGCCAGTTCCTCGGTCTCCTTGCGGGTGATGCAGTAGACGATCGACGCCGCGTCGGGATGGCGCGCGATCGCCTGCGCGACCTGGGCCTCCAGGTCCTGGCGCGGCAGCACCCGGTAGGTCAGCTCGGGCCGATCGAACGTGCCGACCAGTTCGAGGGCGTCGCGCAAGCGCAGCTGCTGCACGATGTCCTGCCGAACCCGCGGCGTCGCCGTCGCGGTGAACGCCTGGAACGGCACGTCGGGGAAGTGCTGGCGCAGCTCGGCGAGCCGCCGGTACTCGGGCCGGAAATCGTGCCCCCATTGGCTGATGCAGTGCGCCTCGTCGATCGCGAATGCGCCGACGCCGCGCGTGCGCAGCCAGCCGAGGAAGCCATCCTGGAACAGCCGTTCGGGCGCCACGAACAACAACCGCAGCGAACCATCGGCGGCCATCGCGCGGGCATCGGCCCGGCTCGCCGCAGTGAGGTTGCCGTGCACTGCGGCTGCCGGCACCCCGAGCAGGCGCAGGCCATCGACCTGGTCCTGCATCAGCGCGATCAGTGGCGACACCACGACGACCAGCCGGTCGGTGAGCAGCGCCGGCAGCTGGTAACACAGCGACTTGCCGCCGCCGGTCGGCAGCACCACCAGCGCATCGCGACCATCGAGGGCGGCGTCGATCGCCTCGCGCTGCAGCGGGCGCAGCTCGGCGAAGCCGAACCAGCGCTGCAGGGCAGCGGTGATCGCGGCGGTGCGGTCAGCGGCGGGAAGGGTCACGGCGCCACTTCCTATCCGGTCAGCGCGGCCGCGTCGCGTCCCGGCCGGCGGCTCGACTCACAGCGGCACCGGCCGCCGCAACCCGAGCGCATCGAGCAACCCGGTGGCCAGTTCGCTGTCGATCAGCAGCTCGGACACCAGCCCGCGCCGCACGCACTCGAGCGTGACGTCGCTGCGCCGGCCGTAGGCGACCAGGATCGTGCCGCCGCGCTCGCGCTTGCTGGCGCGCGCGCTGCAGGCGAAGAACTGCGGGAAGCCGATGCCGGTCCAGCCCGCGTTGACGCGTTCCACCAGCCGGGTCTTCGCCGCGTCGAGTCCCGGCCGCGGCAGGAACAGGCCGCCGAGGTTGCCGACGACCTGGGCGGCGAGCAGCGCCGGGTCGACGCCGGCCGCGTCGGCGGCGCCGCCGAGCCACGGATTCTCGGCCGCGTTGGTGTTGCCGATGCTGGTGATCACCGCGTCCATCGTGTCGATGCGGCCCGGCTCGTTGCCGAGGCCGAACACGCGCCCGTAGCCGCGCAGCAGCCGGAAGTACTTCTTCACCGCGCGGATGTCGGCCTTGCTCAGCCGCGACGAGAACGAAGCACAGACGCCGGTGAAGTTGTTCGGATTGGTGGTGGCGTCGTTGAGCTGCTCGTCGAGCAGCGCCACCAGGTTGGACGACGAGCGCAGCGCCGCCTCGATCGCATCGGGCGGCGAGCCGCAGACCGGGAAGAACTCGATCGGCGAGCGCGGCCGCGGCTGCTGCGCGCGGCAGGCCGCGAAGCCGCGCACCACCGACAGCAGGGTGCCGCCCCAGGTCACGCCCATGGAGCGCACGTGCGGGAACACCTGCTCGAGCAAGTGCTGGGCCACCAGTTGCCCGAAGCGGTCGCGGTAGCGCTCGAGCGCGCCCGGGCCCCCGGTGCGACCGCGGCCGACATGGAAGATGCGCACGTGCCGCAGGTGCGCTCCGGCCGCGGGCTGCAGCCGCTGCAGCGCCACCAGCAACTCGGGGCTGTAGACCTCCTGCTCGAGGCCCGCGATCTCGTCGGGCGGCAAGGTGCAGATCGGCTGGTCGAGCAGGTACCCCTGCTGCCGCGCGCGCCGCATGCCGCGGCTGATCGACGCCTGGCTGAGCCCGAGCAGCGACTTGATCTCCTTCTGGCTGCGCCCCAGGCTCGTCAGCAACGCGACCTGCTTGACCTTGACGTCGGTGAGTTTGACCTTGGGTGCCATCGTTGCCTCCGCGGGGCGGCGAGCATCATGGCGCAAAGCGCCGGGCCGCCAAGCCGCGCCGCCCAAGCGCCGCGCGCGCATGTGCAAGACGTCGTCAGTCGAACTGACTGAATAACCGCATCGCGTTCGGAGAACTCTGCCACGACGCGCCGGCCGCACCACGCACGACTGCGGCCGCCCTACAAGCGGCACACTCGCCCGCCTGCCGCGAGCAATCCGACGAGGCCCCCGATGACCGACGAGACCAAGCGCCCGCTCAAGACGTTCGCCCTCGGCGATTCCCTGGTTCCCGTGCTCCGGCTCGCGCGGGCCGCCGGGATCCCGCTGCTGCTGAGCGGCGACTCCGGCATCGGCAAGTCGCAGTTCGTGCGCGACCACGCCGCGGCCGCCGGCCTGCGCCTCGTGGTGCTCAACCTCGCGCTGTTCGAGAGTCCGGGCGAACTGCTCGGCCTGCCCGCGATCGAGGACGGCGTGACGCGCTACAAGCGGCCGGCGCTGCTGCCCATCGAGGGTGCCGGCATCCTGCTGATCGAGGAGGCCGCGCGCTCGGCACCGCACGTGATGGCGCCGTTCTACGAGTTCCTGACCTCGCGCCGCCTCGGCGAGTACGAGCTGCCGCCCGGCTGGTCGATCGTCGCCTGCATGAATCCGCCCGGGCCCGACTACGACGGCCACCCGTTCGACCGCGCGATGCGCGACCGCTTCCTGCACCTCGACGTCGCCGCCGACCTGCTGCAGTGGCTGCACTGGGCCGAGCGCCACCGGGTCCACCCGCGCGTGCTGGCCGCGCTGCGCGGG
>JBASWX010000230.1:0-23796 GCA_049276695.1 Planctomycetota bacterium | reverse complement strand
CAGGTGCCGCGCGCCTCCCCGGTGACGCGGTCGAACGCGGCGACGGCCCAGCGGCCGCCGCCCACGCTCAGCATGCCGTAGGCGGTCTTGTCGCCGACCGCGAGCTGGCCGGCGAACGTCGTCTGCGGGCTCTTCCACAGCACCCGGAAGTCGGCGGTGCGCAGCGCCGTCAGCCGCCCGTCGACGATCGCGAACGTGGTGGTGCCCAGCCGCACCGGCGACTCCACCGACTTCGCCGCCAGCCGGGTCACGAAGTCGAGGCTCTGCTTGCCGATGCGCAGCAGTTCCAGCGACTCGCCGATGCGCCACACGACTTCGTTGCCCCACAGGCACGGGCTCGGGTCGGTGGTGGAGATCAGGTCGGGGCGGCGGCCGAAGCGGCTGCCGTCCTGCAGCCGCCGCACTTCGATCGACACGCGGTTCGGGGCGGTGCGGAACGCGACGACGACGTGTTCGCCCCAGACCAGCGGCTCGCCGCACAGGGTGCCCGGCAGCGGGATGCGCCACGCGAGGCCAGGGCGGCGCAACAGCGGCGGGTTCGCGGTCGCAGCGTTGCGCGCGGCGTTGCCACCGGTCACGTACCAGCGACCCGGCGGGCAGAGTTCGCCGAGCCGGCTCTTGGTGGTGGCTGGTGCGGGCTTCGGCTTCGCTGCGGGCGTCGATGCCTGCGCCGGTAGCGCGGCGACGAGGAACGCGATCACCAGGGCCTGGGTGAGTGCGCGCATGTCCAGTTCACTCGCGGTCCCGTCCGTTCGCCGCGGCGCGAGCCTGCAGATCGCCCAGCACGCTCTCGATCTGCTCCAGCGCCGAGCGCAGGTCGTCGGCGATCTCCTCGGCGAGCACGTGCGGGTCGGGCAGGTTCGCCGAGTCCTCGAGACTCTCGTCGCGCAGCCAGAACAGGTCGAGGCTCGTCTTGTCGCGCGCAAGGATCTCGTCGAGCCCGTACGGCCGCCAACGCCCCTCGGGTGTCTTCTCCGACCAGGTCGCCTTGCGCTTGCCGCGGTTCTCCGGCGCGTAGCAGGCGACGAACTCGTCGAGGTCGCTGCGCGTCATGCGCTTCGTCTTCAGGGTGAAGTGCACGTTGGTGCGCAGATCGTAGACCCACACGGTCCTCGTCCACGGCTTCTCGCTGCCTGGCTTGCGGTCGAAGAACAGCACGTTCGCCTTCACGCCCTGCGCGTAGAAGATTCCTGTCGGCAGCCGCAGCAGCGTGTGCACGTCGCACTCGTGCAGCAGCTTCTTGCGCACGACTTCGCCGGCCCCGCCCTCGAACAGCACGTTGTCGGGCACCACGACCGCCGCGCGGCCGTGGATCTTCAGCAGCGACTTCACGTGCTGCACGAAGTTGAGCTGCTTGTTCGAGGTCGTGGTCCAGAAGTCGGGCCGGTTATAGGTCAGCGTCTCCTTGTCGGTGTCGCCCTCCTCGTTGACGACGGTGATGCTCGACTTCTTGCCGAACGGCGGGTTCGTCAGCACGACGTCGGCGTGCTCCTTCGGCTCGTTGCGCAACGCGTCCTCGGTGACCAGCGGCGGGTCGTGGTCGTCGTCGGTCGGGCCGACGCCGTGCAGCAACAGGTTCATCGCGCAAAGCCGGCTCACGCCGTCGACCAGTTCTACGCCGCGCAGCGCGTGGTAACGCAGGTGCTTCTTCTGGTCGCGGTCGAGTTTGCCGGCGCGGGCGAGGAAGTCGTGTGCTGCCAGCAGGAAGCCCCCGGTGCCGCACGCAGGGTCGACGATCACCTCGCCCGGCTTCGGCACGATGCACGCGACGATCGCGTCGATCAGCGGGCGCGGCGTGAAGTACTGCCCAGCACCGCCCTTCACGTCCTGTGCGTTGCGTTCCAGCAGGCCTTCGTAGGCGTCGCCCTTCACGTCGGCGGCGAGGTTGAGCCAGTCCTCCTTGCCGATCAGCTCGACGATGAGCTGGCGCAGCTTCGCCGGGTCCTGCACCTTGTTCTGCGCCTTGCGGAAGATCAGGCCGAGCATGCCGCCCTCCTGGCCGAGCACGCGCAGCGTCTCGCGGTAGTGCTGCTCGAGCTTGCTGCCCTCCATCTGCGGGTTCGCGAGGTCGGTCCAGCGGTGGCCCCTCGGGATCGCCTGCTTCTCGCCGGTGAGCTGCTCGCGCTCGTCGGCCATCTTCAGGAACAGCAGGAACGTGAGTTGCTCGAGGTAGTCCTGGTAGCTGAGGCCGTCGTCGCGCAGGACCTGGCAGTAGCTCCAGAGCTTCTGGACGAGGCGGTTGCTGGCGTCGGTCATGCGCGCTCGCTGTCGCCGCCCGAGATCCAGCCTTCGCTCGTCAGCCGCTCGAGAGCAACCCGTACGTGGTGCTCGGTGAAGAGGTCTCCCTTGCGGCGGCTCCATCCCTGCAGCCCAGCGAGCACGCCGCCGAGATCACGCTGGCCCTCGGGCTGGTGCGTGACGAGCCAGTGCACCGTCGCCAGCAGCTCTAGCCCGTACGGTGTCTCGAAGCCTTCGATCAACCGCGCGACGCGTTCGAGTCGCTCGCCGGTGTGTGGATTGGCAGCCAGATGCTCGTCCGCCAGCTGCTTCCCGGCCGCGAGCACTTCGATCTCGGTGTCGGGGCTGCGATCGCCTTGGAAGCCGCGCGTGAAGTGCCCCTCCATCGTCTCCAGCACCTTGTGCAGCACATCCGCGTACGGCCCGTAGTGATGGGCCTTGAAGGTGAGGCGCAGCGGTTCGCCCGCTTCCTGCAGGAAGTAGGCGAGCTTCTGAATCTCGAGTTGGGTCGCGCGGTAGTCGAACGCTGCGTAGCGAACCATGAGCTGCACGATCGCCGCGCGTCCCGGCGTCATGTTGGGCGCCTTGGTGCCGACGCGCTGTTCCGCCGGTGCGGGAGTCGCTCCCGGTGCGTAGAGGCGAACGTCGACGTCCGGTAGCTCGGCCAGAGCGTCCTCGATCACCGGTCGCACGTCTTCCCACTGCAGCCCGCCATGGCCGCAACCGAGGGGCGGCACCGCAACCGAACGGATGCCACGCGCGCGGATCTCGGCGACGAGTGCGGTCAGGCCCGCACGAATGTCCTCGAGCCCCGACTTGCTGCGCCAGTCCTGCTTGGTCGGGAAGTTGACGAGGAACCGCGGGTTGCGCAGTGCGCCTGTCGCGAAGACGAACATGCTCCCGAGCCGCACCTCCCTTCGCTTGCACGCGCGTTCGTAGGCCTTGAAGTTGTCGGGGAAGGCCTTCTTGAACTGCAGGGCGATGCCTTTGCCCATCACGCCGACGCAGTTGACGGTGTTGACGAGCGCTTCGACGTCCGCGTCGAGCAGGTTGCCGTGGGCGAGGGTGATCACGAGCGGCCTCAGTAATACCACGCGAGCTGTACGACGACATCCGGAGGATGTCTCCCGGGATGCAGCGCCAGCAGGCCCTCGACTCGCTGCGCAGCTCGCGGCGTGCTCACGCCGATCCGGTCGAACACGGCGATCGGCACCTCGCGGTGCACCAGGAACTCGGCCTGCTTGCGGTTCTGTCGCTCGGGGTCTTCCAAGGTGTTGGACCGGGAGGTGGCGTAGATCGTCGCCCGTCGTGCGCGTCGAGGTCGGCTTCACGGTCAGGACCGCTTCGCGTACTGGAAGTCCGCGGTTCTGCGGGACGTCAGAACGCTGACTGGGGCGGAACAGCCGGCCGTCGACGGAAACGTGGTCGGATACGCGCAGCGCCCGCGAGCGATCCCGGTCGCCAAGCGGTCGATCCGCAACAAGCGGAAGCATCGTGGAAGCTCGGCGGCCCATCGGTATCCTCGGGCGCCTTCGGTGACCAGCCGGACGCACTCCATGCCGACCAAGCTGAAGAGCCGAGAGACGGCACTCCCCGAGCCCGAACTGCGTGACGTCGGCGAACTTTGGTTCGATCACAAGAACCCGCGCATCGCCTTGACCGATACGCCGGAGGACCAGGACAAGATTCTGCAGGTCCTGTGGCGCGACTTCGCTGTCGACGAGATCGCGCTGTCGATCGCCCAGAACGGCTTCTTCCCATACGAGCCTCTCTTCGCCACTCGCGAGGGCGGCAAGCTCGTCGTCATCGAGGGCAACCGTCGTCTCGCGGCCGTCAAGCTGCTCCTCGACGCGCGCCTGCGCAAGCAGGTCGGGGCCACCGACCTGCCTTCGATCACGGCGACCAAGCTGGCCGAGCTTCGCACCCTCCCGGTCATCGTCCGTGATCGCGACAGCCTGTGGCAGTACCTGGCGTTCCGGCACGTGAATGGTCCCCAGGCATGGGAGCCGAACAGCAAGTCCGAGTACATCGCCTGGGTCCGCAACGAACTCGGTGTACCGCTGAAGGAGATCGCCCGCACGATTGGCGACCAGCATCAGACCGTCGAACGCCTCTACCGCGCACGCATGGTTCTGGAACAGGCGGCGAAGGCGAAGGTCTTCACGAGCGACGATCGGCACAAGGCTCACTTCTCGTACTCGCACCTCTACACCGGACTTGGTTACGCCGGGATCCAGAAGTTCCTCGGCATCGACGACAAGAAGCCGCCGAAGGAGGATCCAGTCCCTGTCGACAAGGTGGAGAACCTCGGCCAGCTTCTGGTCTGGCTCTACGGCAGCAAGTCCAAGTCGATTCGGCCGATCGTTCGCTCGCAGAACCCTGATCTGCGTCGGCTCGACGAGGTCTTGCAGACGAAACAGGGCATCGTTGCCCTCACCCGCGGCCTTCCCCTGGAAGTAGCCGTTGATCTTTCGAGAGGAGACGAGCGGTTGTTCCGCGAGGCCCTGCAGGCCGCGAAGCAGAGCCTCCAGAAGGCCCTCGGTACCGTCTTGACTGGCTATGCCGGGGAGAAGGACCTGCGCGACACCGGCGGGGAGATCCTGCAGCTTGCGGAGAAGCTGGTCGAGGAGTTGAAGCGAACGAAGGCGAAGCGGTCCTCCAAGGACGAGTACTAGGATGCCCAGCACGACGAGATGAACTCCTCGCTCGCCGCACCATCCGCGGGGGAGGGAACCTGCGCACTGGCTGACTACATGGAGCTCTGCGCCATCAAGGCCGGGGACCGCAACACCTCCATCCAGGATCTGGTCCAGGACCTCAAGCGCTCTGGCACTTCAGTCTCGGGCGAGGATGAACTTGACGATGACGAGTCCGCCGGGCCAGCGGACCTGATGGTCGAGGCTCATCGAGTACAGGCCGAGGAGGCCTTCGCCGAACTCGACGACCGGTGGATTGCGTGCGGTTCGGACCGTGCGGCCTACCCGTTCTCTCTGCTGGATCGCGCCCTCCAAGCCAATGCTGTTCCCCAGGACTCGATCTACCTGTTCCTGCTGCTCCTCGCCAAGTACGGCAAGGATGCGGGGCCGAAGCACTCCTTCCCTGAGCGGACCTTCGAGGAGCTGTGCGCCCATGCAGCAGCTGGGTACTTCGGTGGTGCTGCCCTTGGTGGCCAGGCCGTGCGATTCGGGCATCCTCGAAGGGGCCTACCAACGAGCTTCCATGCTGCACTGCACGAAGTGTGTCGGCGAGTAGGCGAAGGCGCGGCTCGCGATGCCCCTCGGCCGGGCGTCAAGGACGGCAAACTCGACGTGATCTGCTGGCGCCCGTTTCCCGACGGACGGCAAGGCATCCTGCTCGGGTTCGGGCAGTGCGCCACTGGTTGGAATGAGTGGCAGGCGAAGGCCGGTGAACTCCAACCGCAGAGTTTCATGGACAAGTTCATGGCCGAGCGCTTTGCGGTCCCACCGACGCGCCTCTTCTTCGTGCCGTGGAGAGTGGAACGCAGCTGTTGGCGCGACTGCTCCTGCGACGGCGGCATCCTGTTCGATCGCTGCCGCATCGCGTTGCTCACCAAGGACGTCGACGCCAGCCTTCGAACTGAATGCAGTACCTGGTCGCGCTACGTGCTCAAGAAGGAGATCGGAGCGTGAGACATCGGTTCCACTCGATCTGCCCGTACTTCGCGATGTTCCCGGAGCAGTTCGTCGAGCACTGGGTCGATCGCCTCACCAAGAAGGGCGACGTCGTGCTCGATCCCTTCTGCGGCCGCGGCACGGCGCCGTTCCAGTCGCTGCTGATGGGCAGGAAGGCCGTGGGCAACGACGTCAACCCGGTCGCCTACGTGGTCACGCGCGCGAAGACGAGCACGCCCTCTGCCGGCGTGCTGCGTCGACGCATCACGATCCTCGAGCGGGGCTACCGTCGCTGGCGATCCAGCAGTTTCGCAGACGCTCCGGGCGACTTCTTCGGCATGGCCTACCGCCGCGAGACGCTCCGCCAACTGCTCTTCCTGCGGCGGCGTCTCGCCTGGCAGCAGACGGACACCGACTGCGCGCTGGCTGCTCTGCTGCTAGGGATCCTGCACGGCGAGAGCGAGAAGTCGTCGACGTACCTCAGCAACCAGATGCCGCGGACGATCAGCACGAAGCCCGCGTACTCGGTCAAGTACTGGAAGATGCACCGCAGCAAGGCTCCCGAGAAGGACGTGTTCGATGCCCTGCGCGACGCGGTCGAGTTCCGCTTCGAGAGTGAGCCGCCCGATGGGCAAGCGACCACGCTGCTCGGCGACATGCGCGACCTGCCCCGGCGAACCGACATGTTCCCTGGCAAGGTCCGGTGCGTGATCACCTCGCCGCCGTACTTCAGCGTGACGAGGTTCGAAGAGGACCAGTGGCTGCGGCTCTGGTTCCTCGGCGGGCCGCCCTACCCGACGTACAACCGGGTCTCGACCGACGATCGCCACGAGAACCGCTCGCGTTACTGGAAGATGATCGCCGACATGTGGCGGATGCTTGGCAGTGTGTGCGCCAGCAACGCCAACGTCGTGATCCGTCTCGGGGGGAAGTCGTTGAGTCCGGATCAATTGGCCGACGGGCTGCAAGGCGCGGCGATCGCGTCGCGGCGGAAAGTAACGCTCGTCGAGCGGCAGCAAAGCGCCATTGAGGGACGCCAGACGGATTCGTTCCGGCCAGGGTCAAAGGGCTGCCTGATCGAGGTCGACTGCCACTTCCAACTGGCGTAGCCCCGGGCCTCATGCCGGCCAGACGCTCTCCGGGGTCAGGTACGGGTAGAAGTGGCCGGGGTCGACCTGGATGCGCAGCGGCAGCGACGGATCCTGGTTGGCGTAGCCGTCGGTGTAGATCGCGATGCGCCACTCGTCCTGGTCGATGAACGGATGGACTGGTCGCTTCCGCAGGATGTCGGTGTTGATGAGACTGATGTGCGTCGAGGGGTTGCCGTTGATCGTGATCGCAGGCGCGCCGACGGGGTGGACCATCCTCGCCAGCGCCGCGTGCTGGTAGGTCACCTGACCAAACCGGTAGCCGATGACCGGCATCAGCCGCGAGCATTGGTGCAACACCTCCGCGGCGAGCTTCGCGAAGTTCCTGACACCGAGTGTGTGGCCACCGAACTGCCGGCGCTGCTCTTCGGCGATGCTGGTGGAGTGGAAGCAGGCGAGGTAGAGTGGAAGCAGGCGAGGTAGTGCGGAACGATCCGCTGGCCGATCGAGCCAGGCCCGGCGATGGCCGTGGCGATGCCGCCGAACATCGCAGGGAAGAACATCGGCATCCCACCGCGCGCCTCGTTGGCTCCCTCACGCGGATCGACCCGAACCTGATCTTCGATCCGCTGGTAGTGCTCGTCGGAGCGCAGCCAGAGCGAACCGCTCTCCAGAGTGGAGCAATACACGTCCTGTTCCGCCGTGCGGAACACCAGTGGGGCGTCGAGGTCGGCCAGGATGGGATTCATCGTTCGGCGACGAGGCGGCCTTCGAAGGCCCACTTGAGGATGGACTGTCGGAGGCGGGCAATTCGATCCTGAGCGTGCTGTGCCTCACGCGTTGCGATTGCGACTCCTCCATCCAGGCGAGCCACTTCGTCGAGTATCCGGTGCTGTTCGTTCCCCGGAGGTAGCGGGATCGCGTACGAGCTGACGGCAGACAAGCTGATGTTGTGCTGCCCGGCGCTCGATGCAGCGTCGCGAACGAGTTGGTCGCGCACGATCGAGGTGTGCCACGCGAACGCGAACCACCGCCACAGCGGCTCGACTCGAACGAGCCGCAGGCGAATGAGGTACGAGGCGAAGTGACACTCGCGGCGTGGATTGTCGACGACTACTGCGCCGCGCCCGATCAGGTTCACGCTTCCATTCGTCCGGATGAACAGGAAGTCGCCCGGTTCAACCACACCGTCGTCGGCCAGCGCGTCCGGATCGACCGCGAACTTCAGGTCCATGAGGTCGACCCGTTGATCCTGCACGTTGGGGATTCTCAGAACGGCAGGGCCCTTGCCCTCGAGCGTGCACTTTCCCGAGGTGCCATAGCCCCCATCCCAGAACAGCGAAGACGCGCATGCCCAATACCAGCCTTCGGGCAGCTCGGGCAGGTCGGCCGTGTTCGGCGCGGCGGGTTCCTTGTAGCGCGACCTCCAGCGGTCGTCGGTTGGCGGCTTGCCCTTCGCCTTGAGCTTCGCAAGTTCGGCTTCCTCCCAGCGTCGGCGGCGTTCGGCGAGGATGCGCTTCAGCAGCGCGGAGGCGGGTTCGTAGCTGCGGCCTTCCTTCTTCGCGAGTTCGGCTTCGGTCGGGACGAGGCGGCCCTCGACCGCGGCCTTGAGCACGGAGGCGCGGTAGCGCTCGAGGTTGCGCTGCACGCGTTCGAGGGTCGCGGTTGTGGCGTCGAGGCGGGAGAAGTGGGACTCGATCGCGGCGACAATGCGGTGCTGAAGGTCAACCGGTGGCACAGGCACGGCGAGGTCGAGGACCTTCGCCTTCGTCAGTGCCTGACGGGTAACCCCCGACTGCTCCGACATGATGAATGACTGGAGGCGAGGGCTCGCCAAGTAGTGCGCGAGAAACCGCGGAGCGAGCATCGGCAGAGGGCGCACGATGCACACGTGTTGGTTGACGCGCGCGCCCGCCAGGTCGTTTGGGGCGACGGTCACCCGCCCGATCGAAGCCCCCGTGATGTTCAGCAGCACGTCCTGGGCTTGAACTGCTACTCCATCGAGGTCGCTGGCCTGCCGGTCGTCGAGGAACGCCAGCCCGTCGCGGTCAAACCCCTCGAACCGCACGTTCTGGGAACGGATCAACGGGACACCGCTCGCATGGTACGCCTCCTTCCCGCCGCGAGGCGTCGCGCCACTGCCGACCTTGGACGTCAGTGCACTCAGTGGGCTCATGGTCCACGTCGTCACGCGGCCAGCACCTCGTTCACTTCGCGCAGCACGTCGCCGAGCTTGCCGCCGAACACCTGCTGCGCGCGACCGAGCCCACCTTCCTGAGCGAACGGGACGTCGTCGAAGTCGTCGACGGTGATCTCCACGCTCGACGCCACCTGATCCCGGATCATCTCGAGCCACCGCACCTGCTCCGCGGTGAACCGCGCACTCTGCGCCGCGATCCACGCCGCGAACCGCGCCTGCACCTGCTCCGGGAACGGCACCAACTCGTCGTCCCGGTGCAGCGCGAACCGCACCAGCGACACCAGGTCCGTCAGCACTCGCCCGGCCGACGCTCCGCGCACACGCCCCTTCTCCAGCACCTCATACGCACGCCACAGCCGTTCCGGCGTGCACGACAGCGGCGGCGCCTTGATCGTGTCCGCGAGCGCCTTGATGTCGTCGTACTTCAACCGCCGCTGGTACGGCACCGAGTAGAAGACCTGCAGCGCCGCGACCTCGTCCTTCTTCTCGACCAGGAACTGCTCGAACGAACGCACGAGCGCCTTGGCCTTCGCCTTCGCGTCCGCGGACATCCCGGCGCCGAGCAGCTCGTCCTGGCTCACCTCGTCGATGATCTGCTCGAACTCGCGCCGTGCGTCGATCAACGCGCGCCGGAACTCGGGCAGCTTCGCGATCGGACCGACGGCGGCCTTCAGCAGCGTCTCGCGCGCGTCGCGCAACTGCGCCTCGGTCGCCGCGAGCCCGAACCGCCGCCGCGCTTCCGCCTCCTGCGCGTCCGGATCCAGTGCTTCGATGATGCCGTGGCTGATCGCCGACAACGGCACTCCGCCGGACTTCGCCAGCAGCTTGCAGCGCTGCACGTCGTCGCACTCCCGTTCCAGTCGCGCCAGCCGGCTTGCCACCGACGACATTACTTCCGCGTCCGTGCTCCCGAACGCGACCTGCTCCAAGAGCGACTGCAGCGGCACTGTCTTGCAGCGCTCCAGCGGCTGCGTGTCGGCGAGCCCTTCCTGCTCCGTCACCCCGACGCAGTCGACGATCACGAAGTGGGTCTTCGCCTTCGCGTCCGGCGTCACGGCGCGCAGGTCGTTCGGATCGATGACCCGCACCCCGCGGCCCTTCATCTGCTCGAACAGCACCCGGCTCTTCACCGTGCGCAGGAACACGACGACCTCGACCGGCTTGATGTCGGTCCCGGTCGCGACCAGGTCGACCGTCACTGCGATGCGAGGGTGGTAGCTGTTGCGGAACTCCTGGATCAGGTCGGCCGGCTTCTTGTCGCGGACCTTGTAGGTGATCTTCTGGCAGAACTCGTTGCCCTTGCCGAACTCCTCGCGCAGCACGTCGACGACGTCCTCGGCGTGGTTGTCGTCCTTGCAGAACACGAGAGTCTTCGGCACCTCCCGGCGACCGGGGAAGATCTCGGTGAACAGCCGGTCGCGAAACGTGCGCACGACGGTGCGGATCTGGTCGCGCGCGACAACGGCGCGGTCGAGTTCGGACGCGGAGTAGATGACGGCTTCGTCGGCCGACTCCCAGCGGAGCCGGCGCGTCCGGCGGTCGCGCTTGCCGACGACCGGTTCGCCGGTCGCTTCGATCGTGCCGCCCTGCTCGCTGATCTTCGTGCGGATCCGGTAGACCTCGAAGTCGACGTTGACGCCGTCGGCGACTGCTTCCTCGTGGCCGTACTCCATCACCAGGTTCTGCTTGAAGAAACCGTAGGTGTGCGCAGCCGGTGTCGCTGTGAGCCCGACCAGGAACGCGTCGAAGTACTCGAGCACCTGCCGCCACAGCGAGTAGATCGAGCGGTGGCATTCGTCGACGACGATCACGTCGAAGAACTCGGGTGGGAGCGTGTGGTTGTACTCGACGGGAAGTGCCTGGGTGGGGGCCGCGGTACCGGCGAACGGCGAGCCTTCCTCGTTCGCGGCGTCGAACTCGGGCTCGCCGCGCAGCATCGAGTACAGCCGCTGGATCGTCGTGATGACGACCTTGGTCGAGGCACCCACGGTCTGTGCGGTCAGGCGCTGCACGTTGTAGAGCTCGGTGAACTTGCGGTTGTCGTCCGGCGAACGGAATCCCTGGAACTCCTTCTCCGCCTGCTCGCCGAGGTTGGTGCGGTCGACGAGGAACAGCACGCGCCGCGCACCGCCGAACTTGATGAGCCGATAGATCGCGGAGACCGCGGTGATCGTCTTGCCCGAGCCGGTCGCCATCTGCACCAGCGCGCGCGGCCGGTTGTCGCGGAACGAGCGTTCGAGGTTGGTGATCGCGCGCACCTGGTTCGCATACAGCGAACCGCGGTGCAGCTCCGGCATCGCGCGCAGCCGGGATCGCAGCGTCGCGGGCTTGCTGTCGTCGGCCGTCGTGTGCGCGCCGGTCGTCTGCACCCACTGGTTCAGGGTGTCCGCCGCCAGCCACTCCGCCATCGTCTCGGGCTGGTGGACAGCGAACACCTCGCGCGTCCGGGTGTCCGGGTCGAGCCCGTTGGCGAAGAGCGTCTCGGTGCCGTTGCTGAGGTAGAGGAACGGCAGTGGCTTGACGGGCGCGGCCAGCGTTGCCGGCAGGCCCGCCGAGTAGCGCTCCGCCTGCCGTTCGTGCGCGCGCAGCGGCTCGCCGCCCTTCTTGGCTTCGATCACGCCGATCGCTCGGCCGTCGACGAACAGCAGGTAGTCGGCGAAGCCGTGCCCCTTCTCCAGCTTGACCTCACGGACCGCGACGCCGCGGCCGGCCTGCAGGTTGGCGTCGGTCCGGTCCTGCACGACCCAGCCCGCGGCGCGAAGGTTGGCATCGATCGTCTGTCGCGCGAGCTGTTCAGGGCCGACGGGGGACATGGAGCTGGTGGCTCTCCGCGCCCATCATGCCCGGCGACGAGTGGGCCCGCCATGCACCGCCGAAGTCGTCGCGGTGACTTTGCCAACCGTCGCGCACTGGCCGATCGAGTTGGTATACCTGCGGCATGAAGTCGCAGAGCCTGCTCGGATCGTCGCTCGTCTTCCTGTTCGCCGCTTGCGCCGGCACGCCGCCGGCACCGGTGGCCCCCGACAAGCCGGCCGAGCCGGTTGCCGCGGCGGGTGCCGGGGCCGACAAGAAGCCCGACCCCAAGGCGGACGAGGCGAAGCAGAAGGCGGAGAAGAGGAAGCAGCAGCAGAAGGAACTGCGCAACAAGCAGCGCGAACTGGAGTCGGCGCAGGTCGAGAACCGGATCGCCGAGATGGATCGCACGGTGCGGCAGTGGGGCGTCGATGCGGCGCTGAAGAAGACCGCGACGGAGCTGGAGCAGGCGCAGAAGACGCTGAAGCTGTTCCTCGACGAGGTCAAGCCGCGCGAGGTCGAGGAGAAGAAGATCAATCTCGACCAGAGCACCTACTACGCCGAGCACCAGAAGGACGAACTCGGCGAGTTGGAGGCGATGTACCAGGCCGACGAGTTCGCGGCCAAGACCAAGGAGCTGGTGCTGAAGCGCGGCCGCCGCAGCCTCGAGATGGCGGAGCGCTCGCTGGCGATCGCGCGCCGGGAGAACGCGCAGTTCCTCGGCGTCACGCTGCCGGACCGCGAGCGCGAGCTGAGGCAGAAGGTGACCGACGCCGAGCTGGAACGGCGCAAGGCGGAGACGGAAGCCGAGAAGGCGAAGATCGAGTTCGCGCAGGCGATCAAGAAGGCGCAGTTCCGGCTGGCCGATCTGCAGGAGGAGATCGCCGACCTGGAGAAGTCGCTGGCCGAGGACAAGTCGTGAAGGGTGCCGCGTTGCTGCTGGCGGCGAGCGGCGCCGGCGCGCTGTTCGCGCAGGAGCAGCCGGCGCCGTCGACCGCGACGACGGCCCCGGTCCCGGTGGCGGCGGCCGCGGCTCCCGACCTCGGCACGCGTGCTGCCGCACAGGCCGGCATCGACAAGGCGCTCGACTTCCTGGTGCGCACGCAGCACCCCGATGGCAGCTGGGGCACCAAGTCGTGCGACACCACGATGGAGATGGTGTTCGCGATCGAGACCCAATACGCGTGGAACGTCGCCGCGCACGGACTGGCGACCATGGCGCTGCTCGGGGCCAAGGAGACGCCGGAACGGCGCGTTGCGCTCGATCGCGCCGTGACCTGGCTGTGCAACTGCCGGATGACGATGCGCGGCAGTTCGTGGGACAACGACGCGGTGTGGGGCTGGCTGTACGGCGCGGTGGCGACGACGACGATCGCGCAGGACCCGCGCTTCCAGACCGACCGCTGGCGCGGGCCGGTCGCCAACCGCGGCCGGGAGTTCGCCGGCTGGCTGGCGAAGAACCAGGAGCCGAACGGCGGCTTCGGCTACTACGACGATCCGCCGTTCACGCGCCGGCCGAAGTGGGGGACCAGCTTCTCGACCGCGAGCGTGCTGCCGGCACTCGGCCTCGCCGCGCAGTTCGGCTGGCTCGACGACACGGCGACGCGCGACCGTGCCGCCAGCTACGTGCGGCGCTGCCGGCTGCCGAACGGCGCCTACGAGTACGACCTGAGCCCGGTGCCGCGCATCTCGGGCGGTGAGCACATCAACAACGTGAAGGGCAGCCTGGGCCGCATCCAGGTCGGCAACTGGGCGCTGCGCAAGTGCGGCGAGCCCGGCATCACCGACGACGTGATCAGGCGCGGCATCGAGCTGTTCTTCGAACACCATCGCTTCCTCGCGGTGGCCCGGATGCGGCCGATCCCGCACGAGGCCTACTACCTGAACGCGGGCTACTTCTTCTACTTCGGCCACTACTACTGCGCGCTGGCGATCGAGCTGCTGCCGGTCGCCGAGCGCGAGCCGTTCCGGACGAAGCTGCGCCAGAAGCTGCTCGCGACGCAGCGCGCCGATGGCTCCTACTGCGACTTCCTCGGCGCGTCCTACATGATCACGTCGTCGACGGCGTTCGCGACCCTCGGTCTCATGGCCGGGATGTGAATGGGCGCGGGCCAGCGCGCCGGGCCGGGGTGTCCGGTGCCCGGCGGTCTGCCCATCGCGACATTTGACCGACCTGCAGCGGCACCCTATCGTCCTTCGCCCTTCCCGGCGGCGACCGCCCCGACCCACCGCCCCGACCCCTTGCGCAAGACGATCCAACTGGCAGACGGCCTGCTGATCGGCGGCGACCATTTCGTCGTCATGGCCGGGCCCTGCGCGGTCGAGAGCAAGGACCAGCTGGGCGTCGTCGCCGACGCGGTGGCTCTGGCCGGGGCGGCGGTGCTGCGCGGCGGCGCGTTCAAGCCGCGCACCTCCCCGAAGTCGTTCCAGGGCCTCGGCGAGGCGGGCCTGCAGCTGCTGCGCGAAGCGAGCCTGCGCACCGGCCTGCCGGTGGTCACCGAGGTGATCGATCCGCGCGACGTCGACCTGGTCGGGGCGCATGCGGCGATCCTGCAGATCGGCTCGCGCAATATGCAGAACTTCCCGCTGCTGCGCGAAGTCGGCCGGCAACGCAAGCCGGTGCTGCTGAAGCGCGGTGCGGCAGCGACGATCGACGAGTGGCTGGCCGCCGCCGACTACGTGCTGCAGGGCGGCAACGACAACGTCGTGCTGTGCGAGCGCGGCGTGCGCGGGTTCGACGGTTCGACCCGCTACGTGCTCGACCTCGCGGCGGTGCCGGTGCTGCGGGCCCGCACCGGGTTGCCGGTGATCGTCGACCCGAGTCACGGCACCGGCGACGCCAGCCTGGTCGGCCCGATGGCGAAGGCGGCGCTGGCGGCCGGCGCCGACGGCCTGTTGATCGAGGTGCACGGCGCGCCCGAGCAGGCGCTGTGCGACGGCAGGCAAGCGCTGCGGCCCGCCGAGTTCGCGGCGCTGATGGCGGACCTGCGCCGCCTCGCGCTGCACCTCGGCCGGCGATGGACGCGTTCGCCGGCGACCGGCCAGGCCAACGGCGAAGCGCCGGGCTCCGGTTCGCGCCGCGCCAGCACGACGATCGGCAGGCTCGACGACGAGGTGATCGCCCCGTGACAACCCGCACCCGCAAGCCGTACCTCGCCGGCAACTGGAAGATGAACCTCGACCGGGCGCGGTCGCTCGACCTGATCAAGACGGTGAAGGGCAGGCTCGGCGATGGCAACGACCGCGAGGTCGCGTTCTTCGTGCCGGCGATCTATCTCGCCGACGTCACCGCGGTCGCGCAGGGTTCGCCGCTCGGTGTCGGCGGCCAGAACATCTGGTACGAGTCGAACGGCGCGTTCACCGGCGAACTGGCGCCGCGCATGCTGCGCGAGGTCGGCGCCGACCGCGTGCTGATCGGCCATTCCGAACGGCGGCACGTGTTCCACGAGCCCGACGACTGGATGGGCCGCAAGGTGCGCGCCGCGCTCGACTGCGACCTGCTGCCGATGTACTGCATCGGCGAGACGCTGGACGAACGCAAGGCCGGCAAGACCGAGCGCGTGTGCAAGCGCCAGCTCGAGGCCGGCTTCGAGAAGGTCCGCACCGAGGACTCGCACCGGCTGACCATCGCGTACGAGCCGGTGTGGGCGATCGGCACCGGCGAGACCGCGACCGCCGAGCAGGTCGCCAACGCGCACCGCACGATCCGCAAGTGGCTGGTGCAGCGCCTGGGCGAAAGCGCCGCCAACCTGATCCGCATCCTCTACGGCGGCAGCGTCAAGCCCGACAACTGCCGCGAGTTGATGGCGATCGACCAGGTCGATGGCCTGCTCGTCGGCGGAGCTTCGCTGCAAGCCGACACGTTCCTTCCGATCATCGAATACGACAAGCCCCTCGCATGAACGTCCTCCACTACGTCGGTTGGCTGCTGTTCTTCCTGTCGGCGGTGCTGATGACCGTCGTCGTGCTGCTGCAGGAGGCGAAGGGCGGCGGGCTCGCCGAGGCCTTCGGCGGCATGGGCGCCGAGACCTTCGGCGTCAAGAGCGGCGGCATCAACCGCTTCACCTTCACGCTGGCCGCGATCTTCTGCGGCTCGGCGATCCTGATCAGCGCGACCTGGTAGCCAGCCGCGGGTGCCGAGCACCCGCCCTCTCTGCGCTGCCATGGCAGGCCGCACGCACAGCATGACCGGAGCCGGCTTCGCTGCCGGGCCCAGCGAACTCGGCGACGTGCGGTTCGAGGTGCGCACGGTGAACGGCCGCGGCTTCCAGGCCAAGCTCCGGCTGCCGGGCCCGGCGCAGCCGTTCGAGGCGGCGATCGAAGCGATGGCGCGGGCGGCGGTGAAGCGCGGCTCGGTGCTGGTCGTCGTCGAGCGCACGCAGCCGGGCCCGGTGCTGCCCGACCGCGAGGCACTGCGCAGCCTCGCGCAGGCGCTGCGGGCGGCTGCCGGCGAGCTGCAACTGGGTCCCCCGACGCTGCACGACGTGCTGCAGGTCGCGATGGCGGCCGGGCGCACCGAGGCGCTGACGTCGCGACCGTTGCCGCCGGGCCTGCTGGCGGTGTGTGAGCGCGCATTCGCCGACCTCGCCGAACACCGTCGCACCGATGGTGCTGGCACCGTCGCGGCGATCCTCGCCGAGCTCACCGCCTTCGAGGGCCGTCGCGACCAGGTTGCGGCGCGCGCGCCCGTGGTCGTCGCCGACTATCGCGAACGGTTGCTGGCGCGCATCCGCGAGTTCGTGGCGATGCACTTGCCGGCGGCGCCGCCGGCCGCCGACGTCGTGCGCGAAGTCGCGGCGTTCGCCGATCGCGTCGATGTCGCCGAGGAACTGCAGCGCCTTGCCGAACACTGTCGGGCGCTGCGCCACACGCTGGCGGCGGGCGGCGAAGTCGGTCGTCGGCTCGAGTTCCTGCTCCAGGAACTGCTGCGCGAGACCAACACGCTGGGCGCCAAGTCGCCCGACGCGACGATCGCGCAGCTCGTCGTCGAGATGAAGGCCGGCCTCGAGCGCATCAAGGAGCAGGCGCAGAACCTCGAATGAACACCGGGCGCGGCAGGTTGGTCGTCATCTCGGGGCCGTCGGGCACCGGCAAGACCTCGGTGTGCCGCGCCCTGAAGCAGCACCCCGACGTCGAGTTCTCGGTCAGCGCGACGACGCGCGCGATGCGGCCCGGCGAGCGCGACGGCACCGACTACCACTTCCTGTCGCGCGACGACTTCCAGCGGCGGCTCGCCGAGAACCAGTTCCTCGAGTGGGCGACCTACGCCGGCAACATGTACGGCACCCCGCGCTGGCCGATGGATGCGGCGCTGGCCCGCGGCAAGACGTTCCTGCTCGAGATCGAGGTCAAGGGCACGCGGCAGCTGCGGGAACGCGGCGTGCCGGGCGTCTACCTGTTCATCGCGCCGCCGAGCATCGACGAACTGCGGTCGCGGCTGCAGAAACGCGGCAGCAACGACGCCGCCGAGATCGAGCAGCGCGTGCGCATCGCGGTCGACGAGATCACCGCGGCGCGCGAGACGGTCGCCGGCGCGCCGCTGTACGACGTGATCGTCGAGAACGTCGACCTCGACGCGACCATCCGCAGGGTCCAGGAGATCCTGTGGCCGTGACGCACGTGCTGCTCGGCGTCGGCGGCGGCATCGCCGCCTACAAGGTCGCGTTCCTGGCGAGCCGGCTGGTTCAGCGCAGCGCTTCGGTGCGGGTCGCGATGACCAGGCACGCCGCCGGGTTCGTTGGGCCGTTGACGTTCGAGGGGCTCACCGGCACCAAGGCGATCCTGTCGTCGACGCAGGTCGACGTCGACGGCTCGCTGCCGCACCTCGAAGCGGCCAAGACGGCCGCGGTCTACGTGATCGCGCCGGCGACCGCCGACCTGCTGGCAAAGCTAGCGGCCGGAGCCGCCGACGATCCGGTGCTGCTGCTGGCGACGACCTGTCGGTGCCCGATCCTGATCTGTCCGGCGATGAACGACGCGATGTGGACGTCGCCTGCCGTGCAGGCCAACGCCGCGGCGCTGCGCGCCCGCGGTTGGCACTTCCAGGGCCCGGTCACCGGCCACCTCGCCGAGGGTTACGACGCGATCGGCCGCATGAGCGAGCCCGACGCGATCCTCGACCGCGCGCTGCAGCTGGCGGCCGGGCGCCCCTGACGTGGCGGCCCCGCCGGTGCGCGTGTTCGAACTGCGCGGACCCGGTGCAGCCGCAGCGCTCGACTGGCTGTTCGTGCACGCCGACGTGCAGGGCGTGCTCGAAGGCGACGGCGACGGCGCGCTCACGGTGTGGCTCTCCGGTCCCTTGCCGGTGTTGCCCGCAGCGCTGCCGACGGAGCTGGCCGTCCGCGAAGTGCCGGTCGACCCGGACGCGGTGGCGCTCACCGGACTCGAACACGATGCGCCGATCCTGGTGCTGCGCGACCTGTTGGTGCGGCCGCCGTGGGTGGCGCGGCCCGCTGGCTTCCGCGGCGTCGAGCTGGTGGTGCCGCGCGGCGGCGCGTTCGGCAGCGGCGAGCACGCGAGCACGCAGGCGGCGCTGCGTTGTCTGCACGCGCTGTGGGATGCGCCGGCGAGTTTCGGCGACGCCGGCACCGGTTCCGGGATCCTCGCCCGCTACGCGCAGGTGCGCGGTTGTGCGCGCGTCGCCGCCTGCGACGTCGATCCGGCGTGCGTCGCCGCGGCGCGCGAACTGCTGCCTGCTGCCGAGGTCCATCTGGGCGGCCCGGAGACGCTGCTGGCCTGCGACGGCCTCGTCGCCAACATGACCGCCGCCGAACTGTCCGCGGCGATGCCGGCGCTGCTGCGCTGCTGGACCGGGCGCGCGCTGCTGGTGCTGAGCGGTCTGCGCCCGCACGAAGTGGCCGCGGTCGCAGCCTTGGTGCCGCACCCGGTCGCACGGGCCGAGACCGTGGCTCCGTTCACCGCGCTCGGCTACTGCGCTGTAGGCGCGTCGCGCGCCGGGTTGGTCAAGTAGACGTCAAAACGGACGCGCTCACCGGGCACAGCGAACGACACCCCGTCGACGAGTGGCGCCGACCCCGGGCTGCGTTTCACGACGACGCGTTCGCGCGCCATCGCCTGCGCTGCCGCGAACAATGCGGCGACATCCTCGGGCGGGCCCGCCAAGGCGCGGCAGACCTGCATGTCCTTCTTCACCTGGGCCTTGCCGTGGTCCTCGAACATGGGGTCCAGGCAGACCACGTCGGGCCGCTCGGCTTCAGCGAGCGTGGACAGGTATTCCGCTGCGTCGCCGCATCGGACCCGCAGCCTCGCGTCGAGCCATGATCCGGCTACCGCGGCGTGCGCCAGGAAGGCCAGCGCTGGCACCCGTTCGATCGCCACCACCTCGCATGCCAGGCTCGCCAGAATCATGGCATCGCGGCACAAGCCCGCCGTCGCGTCGACGACCCGAAGCGGCGTCGTTCGCCGGTGCAGGCCGCACGCGCGCGGCAGCGGTTCGTCGCGCTTCGTCGAACGAAGGCGCCTTGCCATGGGGCCGCTGGCCAGGTCGATCCCGATCGCCGCCAACCCCGATGCCTGCGGCGGGACCAGCTCGAGCTGCTGGCCCGTTCGCACGAGCTGCCACTGGTCGGCGCGGCGTTCCGCCGCGACGCGCACCCCGAACGCTGCGGCAGATGCCCCATCCGTGCGACAAGGGGTGGGGGCGAGGGTTACTTCCGGGCCGCTCCATCTAGTGGGCATGCGTTTGCGTTCGGTTCGCCGGACGTGCAAAGCAGTGAACAGAATGGCGAGTCCGCTCGTCCAATGCCACGGTCGGCCTCGCCCCCGCCCGCCTCAACCCGAGATCGCCAGACACTCGCTCCGGTCCACCATCCGTCCGTAGTGCTAGTCTTTCGCAGATCGTCATCGTCATGCCGATGCACGGTACGCGGCGATCGCCTCCCTCTCCCTCCATTCCCGTTCCATGCGGCGCCTGCACCTCAAGCTGTTCTATCTCCGTACCCGGCTCAAGCGTGAAGCCCAGGGTGTCACCGCGAAGATCCTGGGCGTCCGTCCTGCCACGATGTCGCACCTCGAACAGGGCCGGTCGCTGCCGACCCTGCAGATGCTGCTGGCCTTGTGCAAGCACTACGACGTGACGCCGAGCTACCTGCTCGACGACGAGCGGCCGATCGACCCCGCCAGCCGCGATCGCTGGAACGAGCGCGACAACGTGGTCGCGCGCGGCAACTGGCTCGAGGTGCCGGAGGGCTCGATGGTGACCACGCACGATGGCGTGCGGCTCGCGGCGGTGCAGCCGGGTGCGCGCTTCTACGACGCCAGCGCCCAGGCCCAACGCATGACCTGCCCGAACGCCGCTGCGGCGCGTGAGCTGGAAGCGGGCCTGCAAAACGGCGCCCGCCACCGCGACCGCGAACTCGAAGAGACGCTGTCGCGCGAACTGCTCGGCCAGCGCAAGCCGCGCACCAAGGCCGTCGCCAAGAGCGTGCTGAAGAGCGCGATGGCGCAAGCCGCGCAAGGGTGAGCGGATCGACGACCGCGCTCACGCGGTCGTCGCCAGCGCCCGCTCCATCGCGTCGCCGAACCGTCGCGTGAACTCCGCGAGCCGGTGGTGCTGCAGTGCGAACGTGCGCCCGCCCGCCGCGAGCCGTTGCCGCAACTCGCGGTCGGTTGTGATGCGCACCAGCGCTCGCGCCAGCGCGCCGGCGTCGTCGGGCGGCACGAGCAGGCCCGTCTCGCCATCGGCGACCAGCTCCGGCACGCCGCCGATCGCACTCGCGATCACCGGGCATCCGGCCGCCTGCGCCTCGGCGATCGTGCGCGGCGCCGACTCCGGAGCGCGGCTCGGCACCACGACGGCGTCGAGTGCGGCCAGCAGTGGCGCGGTGTCGGCGACGAAGCCGAGCGCGTGCACGCGGTCCCGCAGACCCAGCGCAGTGATGCGTTCCTGCAGGTGCTGCGCGTAGCCGCGCAGCCGCGGCTGGCTCGCTGCGAACAGTTCGCCCCCGGCGACCACCAGGTGCGGTGGCGGGTGGTTGCTCAGCGCCGCGACCGCCGCCAGCAGGAGGTCGTGGCCCTTGTCGGGATCGAGCCGGCCGACGATGCCGAGCAGCGGGGCGGAAGCCGGTACACCGAGCCGGGTCCGCAGCTCGCCCGGCGCCGCAGCGAAGAAGCGCTCGGCGACGCCGTTCCGGATCACCTCGGCGCGGTTTGCGGGCGCATCGGCGAGCCCGACGTGCAGCAGCCCGACGCGCGACGGCGCGACCACGAAGCGCGCCCGCTTCGCGAAGAAGCGGGCGATCCGCGAGCGGGTCACGATGTGCAGGTGCCACAGCGCCGCCAGTCCGCGGTGCTGCGCCAGCACCGCGGCGTAGCCGGCGATCATCGAGGTCGCAACCACCAACTGCGCACCGATTCGCGAGGCAAGGGCCCGCAGCCGGAACGCCGCGCCCGGCACGCTCGCTGCCTTGGCCCACGGCTCGGCGCCACCGATCGCCAGGTCGTGCACCGGCACCCCGAGTTCGCGCACCGCCGTGACGAGTGGGCCCTCGCCCGGGGCGGCGAAGTGCGGCGACCAGCGCCCGCGGTCGAGTTCGCGCAGCAGGTCGAGCAACACGACTTCGGCGCCGCCGGTCTCCACGACGTGGCTGCAGAACAGGATCGGCGTCGCCGGCACGGCGCGAACGTTACGCCGTGCCTGCGATCGGAACCACGCAACGCCGTTGGCAAGGGCGGCAGCGCGCCATCGGGCTCAGGCTGCAGCCGGCCAGGCGCCGATGAATGGTGCGTGACGTCGGCCTCGATCGCCAACCGCAGCGCCGCGGCGCCGAAGGACTCGCGCCGCCCGCGAACGGGCAACGAGGTCGCGATCGTGATCCCGTGCTTCCGCCAGGCGCACCTGCTGCCCGACGCGGTGGCCAGCGCGGTGAACCAGACCTGGCCCGAGCTGCACATCGTGATCGTCGACGACGGCAGCCCCGACGACACCGCGGCCGTCGCCGAACGCCTGATCGCGCAGCATCCCGCACGCCGCATCACCTTGGTGCGCCAGTGCAATCAGGGGCTGTTCGCGGCGCGCAACGCCGGCGTGGCTGCCTCCACGAGTCCGTTCGTGTTGCCGCTCGACGCTGATGATGCGCTGGCCCCGGACGCGGTCGAACGACTGCTCGCAGCCCTGCTCGCCGGCGCCGGCGACGTCGCGACGCCGGGAGGCGTCACCTTCGGCGACGAAGTCCGGCCGCTGCGTACGCGTCCCGTCACGCGGGCACGCCTGTGTGCCAACAACTGCCTCGTCTACGCCAGCCTGTTCCGTCGCGAGCTGTTCGACCGGATCGGTGGCTACCGGCCGCTCGGGCCGGGCTACGAGGACTGGGACTTCTGGCTCGGTGCGCTGGAACGTGGCGCCCGCTTCGTGCACGTCGACGCACCGCTGTTCCGCTACCGCAAGCACGGTCCGACGATGCTGGCGAGTGCCGACGGCAAGGCGCTGCGGCTGCACGCGGAGATCGTCACCAGGCATCCGGACCTGTACCCGGGCTGGCGCCTGCGCCTGGCGCGGCGCTTCCTCGCCGCCGGCGGTTCACCGGGCCGCTGGGCGCGCGCCGGCATGTTGCTGACGCTGCTGCTCGATCGCCGGCTGCGGCTGTTCTGCCGTCACGCCATCAGCCGGCGGGCGACGAACAGGCTGTCGACGCAGCGCTGATCGACCCAACGCGGATCGCTGCGCACCAGCTCGTCGACGACCCGGCGCGGGCCGTCGTGCTCCTGGTGCACGACGTCGTGCATCAACAGCCACCCGCCCGGCCGGATCTTGCCGGCCCAGTCGAGGAAGTCCTGCTTCACCGCCGGGTAGGCGTGGTCGCCGTCCACGAACAGCAGGTCGATCGGACCGGCGAACGTCGCCGCGTGCTGGTGGCTGGTGCCGACCCGCACGTCGATCACCTCGTGCACGCCCGCGTCGCGCAGGTTCTGCTCGAAGGTCGCCCGCAACCCACCGTCCAACCCTGCCGCGCGCGCGCCGTACGTCGCGCTGCTGGCGGCGTCGCCCGACGCGTCGAACGGATCGATGCAGCACAGGCGGCCCGCCTGCTTGCCGCGCAGGCCGTGCGCCAGGCAGATGCTGCTCTTGCCCTGCCAGCTGCCGATCTCGACCGCGAGCGGGCGTTCGTGCGGCAGGCCGCGCGCCGCTTCGTACAGCGCGATCGCTTCGTCGACCGTCAGCCAGCCGTCGATCGACGCGAACGGCAGCAACGGCGCATACCGCAGTCCGCGCAACAGCAGCTTCGCGCGCGTCGCCAGGCGCAACGGGTACTTGGTCCGCATCGCCGGTCCTATCGGCGATTGCCGCGCGATGGTTGAGCGTCGTCTCCTGGTCAGGCGCGGAAGCCGCTCGCCGCGACGAGGCCGTCGCCGACGCGCCGCCAGCGGCCACGCAGTTCGCACCACCACAGGCCGGCCGCGAACGCAGCGCCACCCGCAACGAGCTGTGTCAGCAGCGCGGTCGTTCCGCTGAACCAGGGACCAGCCAACCACGCCGCCAACCCGGTCGCGAGCGCGACGAGCAACGTCCCGAGCAGCAGCCGCGCCGCCGCGGGCCTGGTGCAGCGCCAGCCCGCCGCGAAGTACAGCCCGTGGGCGAGCGCCGCCACGCCGGCCGCGAGCAGCGCGCCCTGTTCCGGGGTGACGGGCACGAGCAGCAGCCCGGACAGCAGCGCCGCGTGCAGCAACGCCGGCCACAGCAGGCCGTGCGCGTAGGCACGATCGGCCCGCTGCGCCAGCAGCGCGTGGCTGCACTGCCAGCCGAAGTGCTGCAGGCAGCCGGCCACCAGCAGCAGGCGCAGCACCGGCGCCGCCGCCGCGAAGCCATCGCCGGCGAGCGGGCAGAGCG
>JBASWX010000229.1:0-3477 GCA_049276695.1 Planctomycetota bacterium | reverse complement strand
CTGGTCGCGCGACCGACCGCCGTGCTTCGTCGTCCGGCGCGAGACCACGCTGCTCGGCTGGCAGGTGCTCGCCCGCGACGACGGCGGCCGCCTCGCCGACGCCGGCCACGGCACGTTCGCGGTGCAGGCGGCAACACCGGCAGCGAGCGTGCGCGTCGCGCTGTTCGTCGCCGGCGGCCGCGTCTGCTTCCCCGACTTGCGCCTCTGCGGCCGACCCTGAGCGACGCAAACGACGCCGACCGCGGACGGTCAACGACTGCTGCGCCCTTGCTGCATGCGCTCCCAGGCCGTGGCAAGACGCCGATCGCCAGTGACAAGGTCGGCACCGGCCAGGTTCGCCGACGCCATGACCGCGATGTCGACGAGCCCCAGGCCGGTGCCGCCCAGGGAATGATGGTCGATGAACGACAACAGTTCCGTTGGTTGCACGATCGGCGCCATCGGCAGCAGCGAGAGATCCTCGAGGATGGAGTGACGCCTGGTCCCGAGGTTTCCGAGCGCGATCTCGCCGAGCACCCACGGGTGCATGAGCACCGAGCCCTCACGCACCGACTCGCCGAGGCCGACGACTCCGGGCCGACCGCGCAGGAAGTCGATCCAGACCGAAGTGTCGACGAGCTTCACGCCGAACGCTTGCCGATGCGGCGGCGGCCAGGGGCCTTGGCCTTCGGTACGGCTCCGTGCAAGGCGGCGATGCGTTCCCTCGCTGCCTGGCGCACCATCAATTCCAACGCCATCTCGATCACGCGCGTCTTCGAGTCGACGCCGGCTGCGTGCATCGCTGCCGCGATCAGTTCGTCGTCGATGTTGAGCGTCGTTCTCATGCAGACGAGCATGCATGGAACGTCTGCATTGTCAATCGGGGCCGGACGTCGGGCCTGCGCCACGGCAACGCTGTCCCCATGCGCGAAGCCGCGAGACTCGACGCAACTCGGACTCGCCAGCGGCACGCGCATCGGCTAGGAATCCCGCGCATGCTGCGCCTGCTCGCTTGCCTGCTGGTGGTCGCGACCGCGACTGCCCAGGTCGCGCTGCCGCAGCGCTACCGCGACGCCGGGGTGGTGCGCTGGGGCGCCGATGCCGAGGGCGGCGCGCCGTTCGTGTTCGTCGATCCGGCGCGGCCCGAACGCGGCGAAGTCGGCTTCGAAGTCGATCTCGCGCGTGAGCTGGGGCTGCTGCTCGCCGTCGAGTTCCGCCGGGTGCAGACGCCGTTCGACAAGCTCGTGCCCGGCCTCGAGCGCGGCGACATCGACCTTGCAATGAACGGCCTGGAGCCGACCGACGCGCGGCGCGCCCAGGTGCTGTTCACGCGGCCGTACTACGTGTTCCAGCAGCAACTGTCGGTCGCGCCGGGCACGACCGGCGTGCGCACGCTCGACGACCTCGCTGGCAAGCGTGTCGGTGCGCTCGGCGAGTCGCAGAGCCACAAGCTGCTGCTGGCGCGGCCGGAGATCGAGGTCGTCATCTACGAGAGCAGCACGACCGCCTACGAGGACGTGATGAACGGCCGCACCGCGGCTGCCCTCGCCGACCTGCCGATCGCCCGCGGGCTGCGGCCGCAGTACCCGCGTCTCGTCGACGTCGGCGAGCCGTTCGGGGAAGACTTCTACGTGATCGGCGTGCGCCGGGACGCCGCCGATCTGCGGGCGGCGGTCGACGGCGCACTCGGCACGTTGGTCGCGAATGGCACCCTCGAACGCATCTACCGCCAGTGGAACCTCTGGGTGCCGGCCGAGGAACGGCTCGCCGATCCCGAGGTCGTGCGCCGGGTCCGCGATGGCGCCGCCGCCGCGGGTGCTGGCGAGATCCGCTGGGGCCACGCGATGCGGCTGCTCGGCGAGGGCGCGCTGCAGACGTTCGCGATCTCCGTGGCGTCGTTCGCGCTGGCGATCGTGCTCGGGCTGGCGATCGCGCTGCTGCGGTTGCACGGGCCGGCACCGGTGCGTTGGCTCGCTCTCGCGTACGTCGAGACGCTGCGCGGTACGCCGATCCTGGTGCAGCTGCTGCTGCTCTACTACGGGCTCGGCTCGATCGAGTGGTTGCGCGAGCAGGCGCCGTTCTGCTGGGTGTTCGGGGATGCGATTGGCGTCGGTATCCTGGGGCTGGCGCTCAATTACGCCGCATACGAGGCGGAGATCTACCGCGGGGCGCTGCTCGCGATCCCGCGCGGCCAGCGCGAAGCCGCGTCGGCGCTCGGACTGACGACCGCGCAGGCACTGCGCCATGTGATCGTGCCGCAGGCCCTGCGGTTGTCGCTGGCGCCATCGACCAACGACTTCATCGCGCTGTTCAAGGACAGTTCGATCGTGATGGTGATCACCGTCGTCGAGCTGACCAAGCAGTACAACATGTTGGCCGCCGCGTCGGGCCGCTTCATCGTGCTCGGCTTCATCACGTCGGGGCTGTATCTGGCGATGAGCCTGCCGCTGGCGTTCGCGGCGCGCCGGTTCGAGCGCCACCTCGACAAGGACCGCGCATGATCTCGCTGCGCGGCGTCGGCAAGCGGTGGGGCGAACGCGCGCTGTTCGCCGGCTTCGACCTCGACCTCGAGCCGGGCAGAACGACCGTGATCATGGGCCGGAGCGGTTCGGGCAAGAGCACCTTGCTGCGGCTGTGCAACCAGCTCGAACGGCACGACACCGGCGTCGTGTCGCTCGACGGCCTCGAGATCCCGGCCGGGCTGCCCGTGGGCGAATGGCAGCGGCGCGCGACGGCGCTGCGGCGGCGCACCGGCATGGTGTTCCAGGGTTACCAGCTGTTCCCGCACTTGTCGGTGCTCGCCAACGTGACGCTGGCGCCGATCCGCGTGCGGGGCGTGCCGCGTGCTTTGGCCGAGGCGAAGGCGCGCGAACTGCTCGAACTGGTCGGCATGGCCGGCGCCGCCGAGCGCTTCCCGGCGCGGCTGTCCGGCGGCGAATCGCAGCGGGTCGCGATCGCGCGCGCGCTGGCGACCGAGCCGGAAGTCCTGCTGCTCGACGAACCGACTTCGGCACTCGATCCTGACAGCACCAAAGGCGTCGTCGCGGTGATCGCCGACCTGCGTGCCCGCGGCTTCACGTTGGCGATGGTGACGCACGATCCGGACCTCGGCAGGAGCCTCGCTGACCGGCTGGTCGAGCTGGGCTGAACGGGACCGCGCGCCGTTCCCGGAGCCGCACTTCGTCGGCCTTCGATCGCGCGCTACAGTGCTGCCGCCGCGACCAGAGCCCCCGTGACCCAACCTGCCCGCGAACCCGTCGTCGCCCCGGTCGTTCCGACCGAGCCGCGGCCGCGTGCGGAGCTCGAACCGCTGGTCGTCGTCGCCGACTTCGCGGCGGCGGAACCGCTGGTGCGTTCGGGCCTCGACAGCAGCCGGCTCTGCGTGCTGCAGGGCCAGGACGAGACCGCCGCGCGCGCCGCCGCCGAACGTGGACGCGAACGCGGCGACGGTCCGGTGCCGACCCGGCCCCACGCACCGCCGTGGCGCACGCTGGTCGT
>JBASWX010000228.1:0-3534 GCA_049276695.1 Planctomycetota bacterium | reverse complement strand
CTGCTGGCGCGCGGCCGCGAACCCGACGCCGCCGGCGCGAAGCTGCCGGACCTCGGCGCCGCCAGCCGCGAGTTGTTCGAGGCGCTGATTCCGGCCGCGGTCTGGCAGCGGCTGCGCACGCAGCGGCGCGTGTTCGTCGCCGGGCACCGCGACCTGCACCGCGTGCCATTCGAACTGCTGGTCATCGGGACGCGGGAGGGCGTGCCGGTGTACTGGCTCGACGAAGGTCCCGAGGTCGCCTACGTGCCGTCCGGGAGCGCGCTGCACTGGCTGCGCCGGCGCCCTGCCGGGAACACGCCGGCCCGCCTCGACGTGCTCGCGATCGGCGATCCGGGCCTGGACGGCGCGACCACCGCGGCATCCCAGGAACCTGGGCGCAAGCCGTCCGTGCTGGCGACTCCGGCGGTGAACCGCGGGCCCGGCGATTTCCAGCGCCACGACGACCTCGAGCGGTTGTCCCGGCTACCGCGGTTGCAGGGCGCGCGCGCCGAGGCCGAGGCGATCGTCGCCGCGTTCCGCGGCAAGGAACGTCCGGCCGAACTGCTGCTCGGGGACGCGGCCACGGAGCCGGCAGTGTTCGCACGCGCGGCGACGGCCCGCTACCTGCACTTCGCCTGCCACGGCGTCGCCGAGGAGTACGCTGGCCAGAGCCTCAGCATGCTGGTGCTCGCCGCGCCGACGCAGGTGGCGCCCGGCGACGACGGACTGCTGAAGCTGACCGACCTGTTCGGCGCGTGGCGCGGGCGCCTTGCCGCGTGCCGGCTCGTGGTGTTGTCCGCGTGCCGCACCAACGTCGGCCCGACGCTGCGCGACGAAGCGCCGCAGGCGCTGCCGCTCGGCTTCCTGTTCGCCGGGGTGCGGGCCGTGATCAGCTCGCTGTGGGCAGTCGACGACGCCAGCACGCGCGAACTGATGGTGGCCTTCTACCAGCGGCTGGCAGCCGGCGGCACCGATCCGCTCGGTGCGTTCACCGCCGCGAGGAAGGCGCTGCGGGCGAAGTACCCGGACCCGTTCCACTGGGCGCCGTTCCTGTTCCTCGGCCTCCCGGAGTAGCGACCCGCGAGGTGGCCGCAGCGCGGGCGGCGTTCAGCCGCCGAGTCGGCCCGGTCGACGTTGCCGGCGCTCGCAGCCGGCCTGGCCCTGCACCAGTCGGATCGCCGCATCCAGCGGCACGCCCTCGACGCGCTGCGTGTCGCCGCTCGCCTGCCACCGGACCTCGACGAACAGCACGCGCTCGGCCTGGCCGAGGCCGAAGTGCGCGCGCAGCGGGTTGCAGCCGAACGACGCGCCCATGCCGATCCACTGGAACAGGTCGCGTTCGCCGCCGACACCGGCGACGCGCACGCGGATGCGCGAGCCGACGCCGAAGCGGTTGTCGCGCACGCCCTGCAGTTCGACCGACAGCCAGTGGTTCTGGTTGCCCGGGTTGCGGAACACCACGTCGCGGAAGGTGTCGTCCTGCCAGAAGCCGCCGACCGACAGCACCAGGTCGAGGTCGCCGTCGTCGTCGAGATCGCCCATCGCGACGCCGTTGCACTTCTGCAGGTGGCCGACCCCGGCGTTGACGGTGACGTCGCGGAAGCGCTCGCCGTTCAGCAGCAGCACGTCAGGGAACAGCGCCGCGAAGTCGTCGCCGCCGATGCCCATGGTGCCGGTGCCGATGTACAGGTCGACGGTGCCGTCGTTGTCGACGTCGCCGAGCGCCAGGCTGGTCGCGGTCAGCGTGCGCTGCAGGCCGCGCGCGGCGGTGACGATCTGGAAGCGGCCCTGGCCGTCGTTGTCGAACAGCTCCTGCTTGAAGCCCTCGAGGCGGCCCTCGAGGTACCACGCGGCGACCGAGCTGACCTGCAGGATGTGCCGGCACGCGGTCAGGAAGAGGTCGAGGTCGCCGTCGTTGTCCTGGTCGAAGAACGCGGCCGGGCCGGTCTCGCGCCAGCCGCCGACGCCGCGCGCGTTGAGGTCGTTGACGAAGGTGCCGTCGCCCCGGTTCATGTACAGCCGGTTGCGCGCCATGAAGTTGCTCAGGAACAGGTCCGGGTAGCCGTCGCCGTCGACGTCGCCGAACACCGCCCCGGCGCAGTGGTGCTGGTTGTTGATCCCGGCGGCCTCGGTGACGTCGGTGAACGTGCCGTTGCCGTCGTTGCGCCACAGCCGGCTCGGGAACTTCGGCCGCGCTGCCGGGCCGGTCTCGCTGCCGGCGAAGAACTGCTCGCTGTCGTAGCCGACGAACAGGTCGAGGTCGCCGTCGCGGTCGATGTCGGCGAACGCCGCCGTTCGCGTCGGCGCGGCGACCTCGATGCCGGCTGCCTTGGTCACGTCGACGAAGTGCCGGGGCCGATCCTGCCGCAACAGCGAGTTCGGCATCTCGGCCTGCGCCTCGAAGCCGCCGCCGCGCAGCACCAGCAGGTCGAGCAGCCCGTCGTTGTCGATGTCGGCCTGCACGACGTTGACGCCGCCGAGCTGGCGGCCGAGGCCCGCCTCTTCGCTGATGTCGGTGAAGCGCCCATCGCCGTCATTGCGGCACAGCCGCAGCGCCTGCCCGGTGTCGATCTTGCAGGTCAGCACGTCGAGCCGGCCGTCGCCGGTGAAGTCGTCGAGCACGACGCTGCCGGCGTGGCCGTGCCGCGCGAGGCCCAGTTCGCGGCCGACGTCGACGAAGCGACCGATCGCCGCCTCGGTGCCGAATCGTTCCGCCGGGATCCGGTACTGCGCCGGCACGGCGTCGGGCCAGGTGCCGAGCGCCATGTGTGCGAGGTTCAGCAGCCACACCGCATCGAGCTTCAGGCCGTGCCCCGGCAGCGCCAGCAGGCGTTCGAGCACCCCACGCGCGGCTGCCGCTGGTTCCTTGGTCGTGTGCACGGCACGCGGCGACAGCGGCAGGATGCAGCTGTCGGCGTTGTGGTTGGCGATGCAGTTCTTCTTCTCGGCGTCACGGAAGTGCGCGACCGCGAGCCGGAACAGGGCGAGCGGCAGGAACGCGCGGCACTGCTCCGGGTGCTGCTCGCAGATCGCGACGCACTCGTCGAGCAGCCGGATCGTGTCGTCGATGCGGCCGAGGCGCAGCAGCCCGATCGCGAGGTTCCAGCGGCGCTCGCAGCGCTGCAGCACCGGGGCGCTGTCGCTGAGCGCTGCCAGTTGGCGGCGCAGCTCGTCGACGTGGCGCGTCGACAGGAACAGGTTCTCGGCGTGCGTGCCGGCTTCGTCGTGGATGCGCCGCAGCCACGTCTCCTTGTCGGTGGCGTCCGCGCCCAGCGGCGGCAGCAGCACCGCGGGCAACTCGCAGCACGAGGGATCGATGGGCTGCTGGGCGAGCGCCGCGCCGGCGATGGCAACGGCGGCCGCGGCCGGAACTGCGAGGTTGCGCAAGGGGCGGAGCACGCCATCAGGATAGGTCCAGGCCGCGGCGTGGTCGGCAACCAGGCTGCGGTGCGGCGGGGGCTGCGCTCGCGTGACGCGATCGCTGCGCCAGCACCCCGGCCGTGCAGCGGTGCCGCCCGCGGCATGGCCGGGTCCGCTGCGTACGAACCATGACCC
>JBASWX010000227.1:0-1876 GCA_049276695.1 Planctomycetota bacterium | reverse complement strand
GTCTGCCCGCCGGTCGGCATGGCCACGGCACTGGCGTACGCGCGCGCCGCCTGCATGCAGCCGTCGAGCTGCGTGGCCGCTTCCTTCTCGGCACCGGCGACGTTGGCGACCCCGGCGCGGGCCTCGCCCAGCGACTCCTGGTTCAGGTCGTGGCCAAGGAACAGCGTGTAGTCGCGCAACGCGCGGTGGAAGGTGCCGAGCGCGACATCCGCCGCGTCGGCGGCGGCGACGATCGCCGCGCTGCGTTCCTTGGCGCGCAACAGCCGCGCCAGTGCACGCTCGCGCAGATCGTCGCCGACGATGGCCATCGCGTCCCGCTCCCACTCCACGAACATCGCCGCCGCCGCGTCCTGCATCGAGGTGACCGCGTTGCGCAAGCCGAGCGTCTGCTGTTCGGCCGCATCGATCGACTTCACGAGGTGCGCGAACACCGCGAGCGCGTCCTGGCCACGTTCGGCCGCGGTCAGCGTGCGCAGGTGCGCCAACGCCTCCGCCGTGCGCGCGCGCGTGACTTCGGCCTTCTGGTACACGTACTCGACGCGCGCCGCGAGGTCGTCGACGCGGGCCCGCGCCCCCTCCCACCCGGCCGAAGCGCAGGCGCCGGCGAGCATGGGCAGCACGAACAACAGCCGCTGCAGTGGATGACGGTGGGCCACGATTCTCCTGGACCGGGAAGGCACGGCTCGGGGCCGTGCGATGCGCCGGCTCTTCGAACGCCTCGGGCCGACTGCTTGAATCGGACGGCCAGGAACGAGACTGCGTACCACAGGTCCGTTCCGCGCCAACGCGTGCCGCCTTCCGCTATCCTTGCGCCGCCGACCATGCGCCGCTCGTCGTTCGTTCTCGTGGCCCTGTCGCTGCTCGGCGCCGCCGGCGCCCAGGATCCGGCCGCTGACGTGGCGCGACTGCAGCAACTGCTCGAGGAGCTGAAGAAGGCGTCGCCCGCGGCATGGAACGCGCGCGCCGAAGCGCTCGAGCAGGCGGCGAAGGCAGCCGACCAGAAGGCCGCCGAGTTGCGCGCACAGGCCGGCAAGCCGGTCGAACAGGCCGCGGCAGCGGAAGCCGAGAGCAAGCGGTTGCGCGACGACATCGCGCGGCTGCGGCAACTGCAGCAGGCGTTGCGCGAGTTGACCACGCCAGGTGGAACCGGCGACGGGCCGCAGAAGGAACCGGCGAGGGCAGTCGTCCCGAAACCGGAGGTTGCGAAGCCGGAGGCGCCGAAGGTCGAAGCTGCCAAGGACGAGCCGGCACCCGCGGCTGCCCCACCCGGCAGCACGCCCGCGACCGCCGCGAGCGGGCCCACCACGCTCGTCGACTGGACCGCGGTCGAACCGCTGCTGCAGGATCGCTGCTCGGCGTGCCACGAGCCGAGCGACAAGAAGGGCGGCCTCGACGTGACGACGTTCGCGGCTGTACGCGCCGGCGGCGGCTCCGGCCGCACGCTGGTACCCGGCGAGCCGGACCAGAGCCGGCTGTGGCTGCTGGTCGCACAACAGGAACGACCGTTCATGCCGCGCGGCGAAGAGCCGCTGAAGGCCGAGCAGGTCGCGTTGCTGCGCACGTGGATCGAGCAGGGTGCGGCGGAGACGCAGGCAGCGGCGCGCGCGTTCGTCGCCGGCCGGCTCGCCGCTGCGAGCGCTGCAGGCGAGAGCGAAGGCCCGGCCGTGTTGGCGCCGGTGCCGCACGAACTGCCACCCATCGAACCGGCGTGGCCGGCGCGGCCGGGCGCGCTGAAGTCGCTGGCACGCAGTCCGGGCGCTGCGCTGTTGGCGCTGCCGGGCCTGCGCCAGGTGCTGCTGTTCGACACCGGGATGAAGTTGCTCGGCGCGCTGCCGGTCGATGCGAAGGTCGTCGACCAGCTCGCGTTCGCAAACGA
>JBASWX010000226.1:0-1614 GCA_049276695.1 Planctomycetota bacterium | reverse complement strand
TGCGGCCGTGCGCAGCGCGATGGAGCAGCTCGGCCGGTGAGGTGCCGGGGCGCGCGACCGCGGCCGCGGTGAGCACCCGGCGCTGCGCCGCACTATCATGCGGAGCCCTCGACCCCGCCCGGATGCGCACCCCTTCGCCCGCCGTGTCGTTCCCCGCCCCCATCGCGCTCGTCCTCGCGTTCGCCGCCGCCGCCACCGCCCAGGTTGCCACCGGCGACATCGCGATCAGCGGCTTCTCGACCACCACCTTCCGGGTCCTCGCCCCCGGCGGCAGCGTCACCAACTACGTGACGCCCGGCTTCCAGGGCTCCGGGCTGTCGCAGGACGTCCTGTTCGATCGCCAGAGTGCGAACGCGTTCCTGATCGGCGGCGCCGGCTTCGTCGGTCGCGCGACGATCACTGGTCCCGGCACGTCGATCTATGCGTTGCTGACGGCGAACGTCGGCACCGCCGTCAGCATGGCGTGGGACGACGCCGGGCAGGTGGTGTTCGTCGACTCGAGCATCGACCAGATCCGCCGCCTCGATCCGGCCACCGGCGGCGTCGTCGACCTGTCGAGCGGGCCGCAACCGTGGGGCAGCGAGCTGGCGTCGCTGGCCTTCCATCCGCCGACCGGCAACGTGATCGCCGGCGACAACGGCGGCATCCACCGGTTGACCGCGGGCAGCAGCACCGGCGTGCCGGTGACGACCGGACTCGGTGGCGTCGTCTCCGGCCTCGCCTTCGATCCGGTCACCGGCGACATCATCGCCACCGTGTTGACCGTGAACCGCGTGATCCGCGTCGACGGCAGCGGCACCGTGACCGATGTCGCGCCGCCCGGCAGCGTGCCGGGCCCCAACGGCCTGTGTGTCGACCAGAACGGCGACTTCGTGACCGGCGGCGGCACCGGCCAGACGTACCGCGTGCCGCGCACGGGCGGCACGCCGGTGTTCCTCGGCAGCAACGGCGGCCCACTGAACGGGCTGGCGGTCGCCGGCGCCGGCGGCTACGCGCTGCCCTACGGTGCGGCCTGCAACGCGCTGTTCGGGCCGAGCGCGTTGGCCGCGACCGGACCCTTCCAGGTCGGGGCGACCGCGATCACGACGTCAGTCAACCACGCGGCCAACGCCCCCGGCATCCTGATCCTGGGCCTGTCCCGCAGCAACCATCTCGGCGTGCCGCTGCCGTTCCTGCTCGACCCGCTGCTCGGCACCGCCAGTTGCTACGCCAACGCCAGCCTCGACGTGACGATCGCCGGCACCGCGGGCCCGGGTGCGCCAGCACCGCTGGCATTCCCGCTGGCGTTGCTACCGGCGTTCGCCGGCCAGACGTTCTTCGCGCAGCACGCCTGCCTCGAACCCGTGCCCGGCTTGCTGTCGTGGTCGAACGGACTGCAGTTCCGGGTGCCTTGAGCGGCTTCGCTGCGCCTTCCCCGCTCGGCGATCGTGCAGTAGGTCGGCTGCCGCGCCGCGCGGGCCGCGGCAGCGACGAGGTATGCTCTCCTCGCACCATGCCTCGCACCCCGCTGCTCCAGCACCTCGCCCGACTCCTGCGTTCCACCGCCGGCCCGGCGTCGCCAGCCGTCGCGCCGCCGCGCGCCTGCGATCGCCGCCGCTTCCTGGGGGCCGGCGC
>JBASWX010000225.1:0-6341 GCA_049276695.1 Planctomycetota bacterium | reverse complement strand
GCGCCGGGGAGGTCGTGCCGTGACCGAACCGGCGCTGATCGTGCAGGCGGACCGCACGGTGCTGCTCGAGACGCAGCACCCGGACTACGAAGCCGCGCGCGACCGCCTCGCCCGCTTCGCCGAACTCGAGAAGTCGCCCGAGTACGTGCACTTCTACAAGATCACGCCGGTCAGCATCTGGAACGCGGCGGCGCTCGGCGAGCGCGCCGACGACGTGGTCGCCTGGCTCCAGCAGCACTCGCGTTTCCCGATCGCGCCCCCGGTGTTGAGCCAGATCCGCGAGTGGTTCCACCGCTTCGGCCTGCTGCGGCTGCTGCCGGGGCCCGGTGGCCGGCTGCGCCTGCAGTGCGCCGACGCCGAAGTGCTCGCCGGGCTCGCCGAGCACCCGCTGCTGGCGGAGCTGGTGGTGGCCGGCGACGACGGCGCCTTGACGATCGATGCGGTGCAGCGTGGGCAGTGCAAGCAGGTGCTGGTCAAGCTCGGCTACCCGGTCGACGACCGCGCCGGTTACCGCCAGGGCGACGCGCTGCGGTTCGCGTTGCGCGAAGCAGGAGCCGGGTTGAGCGGCTTCCGGCTGCGCGACTACCAGCGGGCGGCGGCGAGTGCGTTCCACGCCGGCGGCAGCGAAGCGGGCGGCTGCGGCGTCGTGGTGCTGCCGTGCGGGGCCGGCAAGACCGTGGTCGGCATCGCGGCGATGCACCTGCTGCAGACCAACACGCTGGTGCTGACCACCAACACCGTCGCGGTGCGGCAGTGGTGCCGCGAACTGCTCGACAAGAGCGACCTGCAGCAGGACCAGGTCGGCGAGTACACCGGCGAGCACAAGCAGATCCGGCCGGTCACCGTCGCCACCTACCAGATCCTCACGCACCGGAAGGGCAAGCTCGATCCGTTCACGCACCTGGACCTGTTCGACAAGGGCGGCTTCGGGCTCATCGTCTACGACGAGGTGCACCTGCTGCCGGCCCCGGTGTTCCGCGCGACCGCCGGCATCCAGGCGCGGCGCCGGCTCGGGCTGACCGCGACGCTGGTGCGCGAGGACGGGCGCGCCGACGAGGTGTTCTCGCTGATCGGGCCCAAACGTTACGAGCTGCCGTGGAAGCAGCTCGAGCGGCAGGGCTTCCTGGCGCCGGCGCACTGCTGCGAGGTCCGTGTGCCGTTCGGACCGGAACGGGCGCAGCGTTATCAGCGGGCGGGGGCCCGCGCGCAGATCCGCATCGCCGCCGACAACGAGCGCAAGGACGACGTCGTCGGCATGCTGCTCGCGCACCACGCCAGCGACCGGGTGCTGGTGATCGGCCAGTACCTCGAACAACTGCAGCACCTGGCCCGGGTGTTCGAGCTGCCGTTGATCACCGGGCAGACGCCGACCGCCGAACGCGAACGGCTGTACGGCGCGTTCCGGCGCGGCGAGCTGCCCCGGCTGTGCGTCAGCAAGGTCGGCAACTTCGCGATCGACCTGCCCGACGCCAACGTCGCGATCCAGGTGTCGGGCACGTTCGGCAGCCGGCAGGAGGAGGCGCAGCGCCTCGGCCGCGTGCTGCGGCCGAAGGCCGACGGCGGGCCGGCCAGCTTCTACACGCTGGTGTCCGCCGACAGCCGCGAGCAGCAGTTCGCGAAGAAGCGCCAGCTGTTCCTGACCGAACAGGGTTACGCCTACGAGATCGTCGGCGCCGGGGAACTGCTGGCCAGCAGCAGGGCCCGGCGGGAGGTGCGCGCGTGACGCGGCTGAGCCTGCGCACGCTGCTGCACGGTGCGGGCGACGGCCCGCTGCGCGACTGCGTGTACCGCTGGTGCCGGACGCCGGCCGATGCCGACGGCAAGCCGGGGCTGGCCGCCGCGATCGCCGCGATGGAGGACGAGCAGCGCGTGTTGGCGCGGTTGTCCGGACTGCCGCGCAAGCTGCAGGACCTGCTCGAGTTCTTCTTCACCGACGGCGGGGCGGTGCGCACCGTGCAGGCGCTGTTCACCGAGTGCGGCCGCCACTTCAAGAGCCGGTTCGAGCTCGAGGCGGCGTTGGCTGCGCTGCAGCGCGAAGCGTTCGTGTGGCACGTCCGCGACCGGCGCTGGGCGAACGGCGACAGCCCGAGCTGGGCGGTGCCGGGCGAGCTGGTCGAATGCGTGCAGGCGTGGCGGCAGCGACGCCAGCGGCAACTGCAGGACGTGCTGACGCTGCAGGGCTTCCTCGAGGCGCGGTTCTTCCGCGATCGTACGGGGCACGGCGGCGCCAACGGCAACGGCCAGCGCAGCCCCGCCCGCAACGGCGACGCCCGCGCCGAGCAGGCGCGGGCCAGCGACCACGCCCGCAAGATCTACAAGCTGTACACGATGGACGGGGCGGTGGCGCAACGGCTCAAGAAGCTGCCGGGACCGGTGCGCGAACTGGTCGACGTCGCGCTGCAGCGGCACGGCGGCATCGCCGACTGGCAGGAGCTGCGGCGCGAGCTCGAGAACGCCGACGCCTGCCCCGACCTGGCGCTGGCCGGCAAGTGCCTCGAGGAGGCGATGCTGGGCACCGCGGCGTCGCTCGAGCTGTCGCGCCTGGGCATCCAACCGGCGTCCGGAGCGCTGGTGGTGTTCCACGAGGTCGCGCTGTGGGCGATCCAGCACCGCGGCGAGCAGCAACCGCCGGTCGTCGCCGAGACGCTGTCGTGCGGCGGCGACTTCGCGACCAACGTCGGCCGCTTCCTGCGGGAGCTGCAGCAGAGCAAGGTGCTGTTCACGTCGGACGGCGAGCTGTTCAAGGCCTCGGCCAAGCGCATTGCGGCGACGCTGCTGCCGGTGCCCGGCGGCCTGCTGCCGCCGGACGACGCGCTGCTGGCGATCTACCGGTTCTGCCGGCAGCGGCGGCTGATCGATCGCCGCGGCGAACGGGCGCTGCGGCCGACCGCGGCCGGCGGCGAGTTCGAGCGCGCACCATTGACCGACCAGGTCAAGATGCTGCTCGCGCACTTCGTCGAGGACCGCACGCTGCCCGGCGAGCCGTTCCACCACGTGCGCATGCGGCGCGTGCTGCTGCGCCTGCTGCGGCGCGGGCAGCCGCTGCAGTGGCAGGACGTCGCGGTGCTGCCGTTCCTGGCCCGCAACGCCTACCTCGCCGGACTCGAGATGCGGCCGACGGAGGAGTACTTCAGTGCCCGCTTCCAGGGCGGCGCCTACACGCCGGGCGAGTCGCTGCAGCAACTGTGCTGGAACCTGCTGCTGTGGATCAAACGGCGGCTGTTCCCGCTCGGGCTGGTCGACGTCGGCACGCACCACGGGCGCGCCACGGCACTGCGGCTGTCGCGGCTCGGCGCCGAACTGCTCGAAGCCGAACCGGCCGGCAAGGTCGGCGGCACCCGTTCGTCGGTGATCGTGCAGCCCGACTTCGAGGTGTTGCTGTTTCCCGGCGACGACGTGCACGAGGCCGTGCACCTGTTCGACCGCTTCTGCGTGCGCACCAAGAGCGACCACGTGCACCAGTTCCGGATCGACCAGCACAGCGTCGCGCACGGCCTCGCCGACGGGTTGTCCGCGGTGCAGATGGTCCAGGAGCTGACCGACCGCGCCCGCGTGCCGATCCCGCAGAACGTGCTCTACAGCCTCGAGGAGTGGACCCAGCGCGCCGGGCCGTGATCCCCATGCCATCGTGCGCGCCCGCCGGCTCCGCTTGCACTCCAAGTCGGCCCGACGGCGACCGATGAAACCCGGCCGGTTCCCGGCCGTGAACCGGCCCGGTGCGCGGGCCGCCTCTCTCCCCATGCCGAACCCCCGTCTCGTTCCCGACCCCGCGATCCTGATCCTGGGCGCTGGCCCGGCCGGGCTCGCGTGCGCGATGGAACTGTCGCGCCGCGGCCGGCCGTCGACGATCGTCGAACGCGACGAGCAGGTCGGTGGCCTCGCCAAGACGCTGACGATCCGCGAAGGCGAGCACGTGTTCCTGACCGACATCGGGCCGCACCGCTTCTTCAGCAAGAACAAGTACCTCTACGACTTCATCGAGGACCTGCTGCACGAAGAGTGGCGCAGGGTGCCGCGACTGACGCGGCAGTTCGTCGACGGCAAGTACTTCGACTACCCGGTGAACTTCAAGCAGGTGGTGAAGAACCTCGGCCTGCTGCGCAGCGCGCGCATCGGCATCGACTACGTGCTGGCGCGGCTGCGTTACGGGCTGTTCCGCAAGCCGCTGCGCACCTTCGAGGACTACGTGGTCGCGAACTTCGGGCGCTCGCTCGCCGAGTTCTCGATGATCAACTACTCGGAGAAGATCTGGGGCATCCCGTGCTCCGACATCCACGCCGACTGGGCCAAGCAGCGCATCAGCGGGCTCAACCTGTGGAGCGTGTTCAAGAACGCCGTCGGGCTCGGCGGCAAGAAGGGTCCGAAGTCGCTGGTCGACGAGTTCTACTACCCGCAGTTCGGCACCGGCCGCATCTACGAAGAGATCGCCCGCCACCTGCGCGAGACCGGCACCACGATCGCGACCGGCAGCGAGCCGGTGAAGGTGCGGCACGACGGCAGCCGCATCACCGCGGTCGACGTGCGCACGCCCGACGGCGTCGTGACCGTGACGCCGGGCCACGTCGTCGAGTCGGTGCCGATCACGCGCTTCCTCGAACTGCTCGACCCGCCGCCGCCCGACGCGGTGCGCGCCGCGGCCGGCAAGCTGCGCTGGCGCGCGCAGGTCTACCTGTTCCTGACCTTGGACAAGGAACGCGTCACCAAGGACAACTGGATCTACTTCCCGAGCCAGGACATCCCGTTCGGTCGCACCAGCGAGATGAAGAACTTCAGCGCCGACATGTGCCCGGCGGGCAAGACCTCGTTCTTCGTCGAGTTCTTCGCTTTCGAGTCCGACGCGATCTGGAAGATGGACAAGGACCAGGTGCTCGACCTGGTGATGCCGTGGTTCGAGAAGTGGGGCTTCTTCACCCGGCGCGAGGTGCGCAACGCCTACCTGTGGAAGCGGCCGCACGTCTACCCGGTCTACGACACCGAGTACAAGACGCACCTGTCGGTGATCACGCAGTGGCTCGACCGGCTGCAGAACCTGATCTACGTCGGGCGGCCTGGGCGCTTCCGCTACACCAACCAGGACCACAGCCTCGAGATGGGCATCATCGCCAGCCGCATGATCCTCGAAGGCCGCAAGTACGACATGGACACCGTCGGCAGCGAGAACGAGTACTTCGAGAAGGGCCCGATCTACGAGAAGCGCATCTGACCGGCCGCTGCAGTCGGAACCAGCCGCGCCGATCGGGGGATCGAAGGGAACCGAGGATTGTGGCCCGGCCTGTAACCAAGCCGGCTGTCCGGGGCACTGTGCCATTGCACGGCGGCTCGGCCATTGGGGCCGTCGACCGTGCGAAGGAGACGCGTATGCTGGAATGGGTGATGCCGACCGCGACAACCGTGACCGCCGTGCGGAGCCGTTCCCGCCATCGGGTCTGGACCTACGCGGACTACTGCAGGATCCCCGAGGATCGCCAGCGTCACGAGATCATCGACGGGAGGCACTACGTGACCCCGGCGCCTAGCGTGGGTCATCAGGAGGCGTCGGCTGGCCTGACCATTGCGATCGGGAACAGGGTCCGGGCGCAGGGCTTGGGCCGCGTTCTTGCCGCCCCGCTCGATGTGCACCTTGGCAGGGGTACTGTCGTGCAGCCGGATCTCGTCGTGGTCATGCGCAGCAACCTGGCCGTGATTGGCGACAAGAAGATCACTGGCGCGCCGGATCTCGTCGTCGAGATCCTCTCGCCGTCGACCAGTCGACGCGACCGGCGCCTGAAAAAGGCGCGGTACCAGCGGGCAGGCGTGCGTGAGTTCTGGATCGTCGATACCAAGAAGAAGATGGTGAAGCAGTTCGTGCTGCGCGACGGCAGGTACGGACGAGCCGTCGTCTGCAAGGACCGCGTCCGGTTGCACATCGTGCGCGGCGTCTCGATCGACCTGGCCAAGGTCTGGTGATTCAGCCGGCGATCGTCGGTCGGATGGCAGCTCAGACTGACTCGGTGCGACCGCTCGCCGCGGCGCGCAACAGCGCATCGACGACGCGCAGGTCTTCGATCGCCTGTTCGGCCGGGCACGGGAAGTCGTCGGTCTCCTCGAGCCAGCGCGCGAACTGGCCGAGCGGCTCGTGCGCAGGCGCGCACGCGGCGATCGCCGGCGCCAGTTCGGTGCGCGACAGCACCTGCTCGTGGCCGGGCGTGTCGTAGGCGAACACGCTGCCGTGGAAGGCCTGCCGGCCGATCAGCCACAGCCGGTCGCCGGCGATGCGCATGCCGCCGTCGGTGCCGTGCAGTGCATAGCCAGTCGCGCGCGCGACGCGGGTCGCGACTAACGTGGCCAGCAGGCCGCCGCGC
>JBASWX010000224.1:0-4243 GCA_049276695.1 Planctomycetota bacterium | reverse complement strand
CGGCGTGGACGCGCGGCGTCGGCGCCCTGCTGGCGCTGCAGCCGGAGACCGGCGTGTGGTTCCACGAGTACGGCAACCCGTTCGCGATCGCGACCGCGCTGCAGGCGCTGCACGGCGCGCGCGCGGCCGGCGTCGAGGTGCCGCAGGACAACATCGACCGCGGCCTGAAGGCGCTGGCGATGAACCGCACCGCGGAGGGCGCCTTCAGTTATGGCCACACGGCGAACGGCAAGCCGCGCGCGACCGTCGAGGCGGCGGCGGGGCGCATGCCGCTGTGCGAGCTTGGCCTGTTCCTGTTCGGCGGCTCCGACCAGGGCAAGCTGCTGGCCGCGGTGGAAGCCGGCCACCGTCACCACGGCCTGCTGGCCGCGGTGCGCAAGTACGACGATCACGCCGACCGGCTCGGTTACGGCGGTTTCTTCTTCTGGTTCGACCTGCTGGCGCGCTGCGAAGCGATCCGGCAGCTGGAGGATGCGGGCAAGCGGCAGGAACTGCTGGCGGCGCAGCGGGCGCTGGTGCTCGAGCTGCCCGAGTTCGACGGCTGCTTCGTCGACAGCCACGAACTGGGGCGGGCGTACGGGACCGCGATGGCGCTGCTGTGCCTGGAAGCATGCCGGTGAGGAGGCGCCGCGGGGCGCACGGCGAGGAACGTCGGCTCCGTCGACCAGATCCGGTGTCCTCGCCGGCCCGGCTCTGCTAAACCATTGCCCGTGTTGAGCACGCCGGTGCGCCAGTTCTGGTTCGGGATCGGTCTCGCGGGGTTGCTCGCGTGCGGTGGCCCGCTGACCCGCGTCGACCTCGCCGCCAGCCAGCAGGACGCGCGGCCCGCCGAGGCACCGCAGGTGCTGGTCGTCACGCTGGCCGGGAAGCTCGGCACGCAGGAGCTGGCGCGCAGCCACCGGACCCTGCGCGAGGCCGACAGCCGCGGCTGCTCGTGGGTGGTGTTCCGGATCGACAACGCTGGCAGCCAGGGCGAGGACGCGGCCGACCTGCAGAGCCTGCTCGACCACGTGCAGGGCTCGAAGGTGAAGACGGTCGCGGTGCTGCGTGGCCGCGTGACCCAGGGCGCTGCGGCGCTGGCGCTGTGCGCCGACAAGGTGTTCTGCCTGCCGGGGGCCGAGTGGGGTGAGGTCGAGAAGCCGGACCAGGAGTGGACCGAACTGCTGTCGGGCTCGCCCGACGCGGCGATGGCGGAACGGCTGGCGGCGGGGCGCGAGGCGATGGCGGCGCGGCTCGCGGCGCGCGATCCGAAGCTGCGGCCCGAGGCCGAGAAGCTGGCGCTGGCGATGGTCGACCCGCGCACGCAGCTGGTCGTCGCGACGGTGCGGCAGGGCGGCGTCGAGCGGCAGCAGGTGCTGGAGCAGGCGGAGATGGCGACGTTGATCGCCGGCGGCGCCAAGGTGATCGGCGACCGGCCGTTGACGCGGCCGTTGATCCTCAGTGCGGCCGAAGCCGAGGAGTTCGGGCTGTCGAACGGCACGCTGCAGGGCCCCGATCAGCTCGCCGACGTGCTCGCGATCGACCGGACCACGATCGGCGAACTGCAGGTCAACTGGGCCGAGCACATGGTCGCCTGGCTCGAACTGCTGCAGCCGTTCCTGCTGGTCGCCGGCTTCCTGCTGCTGCTGGTCGAGGTCAAGACGCCCGGCGTCGGGCTGCCCGGCCTGCTCGGCGTCGCGTTCCTCGGCCTGTCGCTGTTCTACAGCTACCTGGTCGGGCTCGCCGAGGTCACCGAGATCCTCGTGTTCTTCCTCGGCCTCGCGGCGATCGCGGTCGAGATCTTCCTGCTGCCGGGCAGCGTGGTGTTCGGCGGCGTCGGCTTCCTGTGCCTCGTGCTGGCGCTGGTGTTGAGCCGGCAGTCGTTCGTGCTGCCGAGCAACGCGATCGAACAGGGCATCCTGCTGCGGAACCTGGCGAACCTGCTGCTGCTGTTCGTCGCGGTCAGCGTGCTCGGAGCGCTGACCTGGCGCCTGCTGCCGAAGCTGCCGTGGTTCAACCGGATGTTCCTGGCCCCGCCGGGGCCGTTGCCCGCCGCGGCGGGCGCTTCCGGCAGCGGGCTCGGCCTGGTCGACGCCGGCGCGGCAGCGCTGGTCGGGCGCGTCGGCCGCGCGGCGACCGTGCTGCGGCCGACCGGGGCGATGGAGATCGACGGGCAGCGCGTCGACGTCGTCACCGAGGGTGAATTCCTCGAGGCCGGGGCGGCGATCCGGGTGCTCTACGTGCAGGGCACGCGCGTCGTGGTCGCCGCGGCGGCGGGCGCCGACGCGCGCAAGGGCGAACGCGGCAGCGTCGGCTTCGTGCTGCTGCTGTGCGTCGTCGGGCTGGCGCTGCTGGTCGCCGAGGTGATCTTCGTGTCGTTCGGCGCGATCGCGGCGCTGGCCGGGCTGGCGCTGCTGAGCGCGATCTTCTTCGCGTTCCAGCAGTCGATCGCATTCGGCGTCACGATGATCGTCAGCGAAGCGATCGCGTCGCCGATCGTGCTGGCGCTGTCGTTCCGCCTGCTGCCGAAGACCCCGTTCGGCAAGGCGCTGATGCTCGACGGCCCGGTGACGCCGACCTCGGCGGCCGCCGCCGACGGCTCGCTGCAGGCGCTGGCGCACAAGACCGGCATCGCGGTCTCGCCGCTGCGGCCCGCCGGCTTCGCCCGCATCGACGGCAAACGCGTCGACGTCGTGACCCGCGGCGAGATGCTCGACCAGGACTGCCCGATCGTCGTGGTCGAGGTCACCGGCAACCGCGTCGTGGTCGCCCGCCGCTGAGCGGGGACGTGCACGACCGCCTGCTTCCCCTTCTGAAACCCTGACCCGGAGAGAACCGACCCATGCTGCTGCGCGCCGACCTCGACTTCCTGGCCTGGCTGCTGATCGCGTTGGGCATCCTGCTCGTCGTCCTGATGCTGGTGATGCTCAAGTTCCTGAACTTGTGGATCCAGTGCAAGTTCTCGGGCACCGACATCGGCCTGTTCGCCCTCGTCGGCATGTCGCTGCGCAAGGTCAACCCGACCGTGATCGTGCGTGCCGCGATCTCGGCGACGCAGGCCGGTCTGCCGATCAGCGTGCGCGACCTGCAGGCGCACTACCTCGCCGGCGGCAAGGTGCTGAACGTGGTGCAGGCGCTGATCGCCGCCGACCGCGCCAACCTCGGCCTCGACTTCCGGCAGGCAGCGGCGATCGACCTCGCCGGCCGCGACGTGCTCGACGCGGTGCAGACGTCGGTGACGCCGAAGGTCATCGACTGCCCGCCGGAGGGCAAGGTCGCGGCGATGGCGAAGAACGGCATCGGCGTGCTGGCGCGCGCCCGCGTCACCGTGCGCACCAACATCAAGCGGCTGGTCGGCGGCGCCACCGAGGAGACGATCATCGCGCGCGTCGGTGAGGGCATCGTGTCGACGATCGGCTCCGCCGACTCGCACAAGGACGTGCTCGAGAACCCCGACCGCATCAGCAAGGGCGTGCTCGGCAAGGGCCTCGATGCCGGCACCGCGTTCGAGATCCTGTCGATCGACATCGCCGACGTCGACATCGGCGACAACATCGGCGCGCGGCTGCAGGCCGACCAGGCCGAAGCCGACAAGCGCGTCGCGCAGGCCGCCGCCGAGAGCCGGCGCGCGATGGCGGTCGCCGCCGAACAGGAGAACATCGCCGAGATCGCCGCCAACCGCGCCAAGCTGGTGCTGGCCGAAGCCGAGGTGCCGCAGGCGATGGCCGATGCGTTCCGTTCCGGCCACCTCGGCATCCTCGACTACCAGCGCATCAAGAACCTCGAGGCCGACACCCGGATGCGCACGCAGATCGCCGCCGGCGAGGAGACGCAACAGTCGGCCGAGAGCCAGAAGAAGAAGATGCCGGGGCAGGGCTGAGCCGTGACCCGGTTGATCCAGTTCCTGCTCGACAACCCGATCGTCCTGCTGGTGGTCGGCGTGTGGATCGTCGGCATGATCGGCAACATCGCGAAGGCGGCGAAGACCGCGCGCGAGCGGGCCGAACGGGCGCAGCGCACCGCCGAGCGGCGCGAAGCACCTGCGCTCCCGGACCGGGCGGGCTCGCCGCGCGAAGTCCGCACTGCCGAGGAGATCGCGCGCGAGATGCGGCGCATCCTGGGTGGCGATCCGGAGCCGGAGGAGACGGTGAGCAGCGAAGCTGCGTCCGAATTGCCGCGACCGGCGCCGCCGCCGCGGCCCAGGCCGATCCGGCGGATCGACGTCGCCGAGCCGGAAGCAGCGCCGGTGCCGGTGGTGCCGACC
>JBASWX010000223.1:0-19641 GCA_049276695.1 Planctomycetota bacterium | reverse complement strand
CACCGCACCGAGGATCCCGACTAGCGTCCAGGTTTGGCCGCTGGTCAGCGACTCGCTCTGCGTGATGACGGCAGTGCCGGCGCCAAGGATGCCGCTGGCGGCAAGAATGGTGGTGGTGGTGCTCATGGCGTGCTCCACTTGGGAACCCCGCTGACCATAGTCAGGACCTGTCCCTCGGATCCGGCGACAAGGATCCCCCAGCTCGCCCCGTCGTAGTAGATGATGTCGCCGACGTCTGGTGTGAGCGTGAGAAGAGATCTTCCGGCATCTCCGATATCTCCGCCGAGCGAGACTGTTCCGATGGTTCCTGCCGGGATGAACGACGCACGAAGCCTTGAGTAGCCGACGAGTCGCCAGTTGCCGCTGCCCTCGCTGATGAACACCGCGACGTCGTTCGCTGCCGTTACGATGTTGGTGGATCCTGGCAGAATCAGGCTCGTCGCGTTGTGTGTCAGCGTCAGCGCGCCGGCGAACCGCACGACGCGCGGCGTGCCGGCAGTCGCTGTTCCGAGCGCCGTGATCGTGGTCGTGCCGGTGACGTGAACGAACCAGCCGGTCGCAGCCGCGATGTTCGTCGTGGCGGCGCTCGCGATGTCCGTGCCCTTGACCGTGATCGCATCTGGCAAGTCGCCGCGATACATGACGACGGGCGACACAGGGGCATCGACAACCGGGCCAGACGCCCCAAGAACGATTGGGGCCAGCGGCCGACGACGGAACCGCAACGCAGAGTCGATTGCTCGGCGTGTCTGTGCCTGGATCGCCGCGTCGCGATGCGCAACCTGCTGCGCAACCGGCGTCGAGTCGGTGTAGAACTCGTCCGTCACCCGATCAGATCTCCTCGAACGTCACATACCAGTCGTAGTTGCCAGTCATCGAAGCCGGCGCCACCAGGACGAAGCAGTCGGCGCTACCAGCTCGGAAGGTTGGTTCCTCGCCAGGACCGAACACGACCTCGAAGCCATTGAGGTTGTTGAACCCTGCCTCGCCGAGCAGCGTCAGCGTGCCGCCACCCATCGTCGTCGAGTTGACGCCGCAGGTGCCAGCCGCAGCCGACGTGCCGCCGGTGAACAGCGATGCCGCGTCCTTCTCGTCGACCTTCGTTGGGGTCACAGCGGTCAGGGCGCTCGGCAGCACCGCCGCCTTGCGGCCCCACTGGATGCGGCACGCGGCGCTCGTCGCGCTGCTGCCCTGCGTGACCTGGATGCGCCGGATCTTGCAGCCGAACGCAGCCCCAGGCCGGATCGCAACCAGCGTGGTCGCGGCGCCGATCGCCGTGTTGTTCAGTCCGACGGTGTAGCAATAGCTCATGGCTCACAACTCCTGCTTGATGGAAGGGGAAAGACCGAACGGCCCAATCTGCTGCACGTCGATCCAGAAGGTCTCGGCGGCGGCCGGCGTGTAGCCGTCGGCCGTCTGCTCGCTCGCCGGGTAGTTGAACCATCTGTCTCGCAACCGCGTCGCGCCGGTGGTAACCGCGGCCGCGATCGTCTTGATCCGTCGCGCGCTCGCTCCCGTCGGGTCGTAGATCGTGAGCCGGTAGCCCTCGGGCGGATCGTCCATCGGATGCGGCGGCTGCGTGCCGAGCGGCAGAACCTGCTTGCACCAATGCGCCGCGACCGTGAAGCGTGCGTCGAACGGCGAGGCCCCGATGGCCTTCGTCACGCTACGCACCGGCAGCGGGCAGGCGTTGCGCCACCCCGCCACGATCTGGATCGGCTGCGTCGTGTCGAGCGTCTGGCCGGCCGGCACGAGCTTGTATGCGATGGCCTGCGGCTGGATCAGCCCCGCATACTCGAGGTGCTCGACGCCGCTGCCGTAGACCGGCGACAGCAGCACGACGCGGCAGCCAACGACGTGCGCGCTCGGCGAGGTGCCGCGCAGTCCGCGCAGCCAGTTGGTCAGAGTCCAGGTCGTGCCCGAGACGAACGTCGCGTCGCGGAAGGCCGCAATCTCGACCGCGCCTGTCGGGTCGATGATCGCGCACCAGTTCTTGCCGGCCGATGCCTCGACGAGCGTCGCGTCCTCGATGCCGAACGGTCCTTCCGACAGGAACTCGACGTCGACCGCCGTCACGCTGGTCGTGACGAGCGTCGAACCGTAGGACTCGGCTGCCGTTCCTGCCGCCATCGCGGCCGTCACGATGCTGCCGATGCCGGCCTGCGTCGGCACCGTGCCGCGGTTCGTCCAGGTCGTGCCATCGATCGACTCCCACAGCGAGCACCCGCCCCAGTTCGCACCCGGGAACGTGCAAGCCGCGATCTTCACCGCCGGCACCTGCGACTCGGCCGTCGTGAGCGCCGGGCAGTCGATCGCCACGGCCGTCACCGCACCCATCGTCGGGACGGTCGGCGGCTGGCCAGGACCCGGCTCGACGCCGCCGCCCGCGACGCCGGCCCCGATCATCTCGGCGATGCACGTGACCCGCACCGCGAAGTCAGCACCGATGTCGCGCTGGATGATGCGCGCGACGACCGTCTGGCCCTGTCGATCTGTGAACCGGATCAGGTCGTTCTCCAGCAGGTCGCAGTAGTTCGGTGGCAGCGCGACCGTGTAGCGCCGCCGATTGATGTGCGCGCGCCGCAGCACGGTCTGCGCCAACTCGCGCGCCTGCTTCCGGGTCAGCACGACGTTCGTCAGGTCCAGGTCCATGCCGTTCTCGGCGGTGGCCGGGGTGCGCAGGCCGAACGACTGGTAGCCGTCGGCGTAGCCATTGTCGGGATCCTGGTGCCGCACCCCGACGAACGTCGGCAGGCTCGCGTCCTGCTCGTCCTCGTAGGTGTAGTCCTGGTCGACCGACGCGCTGCCCTCGGGTCCGCAGCCGAGGTCGCTGACGCCCGCAGTGTTGCGCACGTCCACGATGTCGGCCGTGTCGACAGTGAACAACGCGATCTCGCCCTTGCGCTCCTGCCCGATGATATGTCCCGCCAACAGGAACGGCTGCAGTTGAGTGTCGGTCGGCGCCGGACCGCGCAGGTAGGCGCCGAGGAATGGCTTGTTGGGCACGCCGGTCGTGTCGATCACGCTCGCCGGCACGTCGCCGCGCTGTAGGATCTCGGCCAGCGCCTGCGGCCACGACAACTGGAAGTCGGGCTGGATCAGCGCCTCCAACGCCCACGGAAGCTGGTCTCCGAAGTCCGAGACGTAGAAGTCGTCGAGCGCCTGGTATGCCGTGCCGCGGTATGTCGGGACGTTGCCAGTGCCCTTGACCGTGATGAGGTAGGGGTTCTCGATCGCGTCCTCGGTGCCGTGGTAGAAGGCGTCGGCCGGAACGAACGTCGGCGGGAACAACGATCCGGCAAATGTCGGATTCGTCATGCTGATCGTGACCGGAGGCCCGCCTGGCGCGAGGTCTGTTGGGCCGACGATAGCGTCCGCGCCAGTGTAGCCGACGGAGACTCTGACGATATTGCTGCCGATCGTCGACGCCTGTCTGTTGGCAATGCCATTCGGAGCGCAGATCGCAAGCACGCTCGAATTGGTGATTCCAGTGATCGTGATAGAACTGATGGCGCCGCTTCCGAGAATCTTCCAGCACAGGTCCGCCGTCAGATGCGAGTCGCTCTGGAAGTCGATCAGAGCAGGCCCATTTGGCGAGAACGAGGTAGCCGTCCCTGTTCTGGCAAACATTACGTCGTCGATTCTCGTGACCGTGGCTGGCGACCATGGAGTGCCAGCGGTCGCGACGATTCCCGCAGTCGTCTGACCCCAGTATGGCGACAACTTCAACTCGCTCAAGAACGAGCCGGAAGTCGGCAACGCCGTGACAACCTTCCAGTAGTTGTCGTTGATGTTGTTGCCGCTGCTGACGACGAAACCAGACAGCTTGACGACATCCCCAGTTCTGAACTTCTCGTTGAAGTTGGTCGAGTATGGACTCGCCATCGTGAGATAAAGGAATCCTCCGGTCTCCGTGACGAGCATGTCGCTCGTCACGACGTCGACGAGGTTGCGTGTCTGGAAAAGCAGCAGCGCGCCGTTCCCGATGAGTTGGCTGAGGCCGTAGGTGTAGCGGTCGTTCACCGCAATCATGCAATCGAAGTATGTCCGGCGAAGATTGACGCCCGTCCCTCCTTTGCGCGACCCACCAATACCCTGCTCGCGCACCTTCTTGTCCTGCCACAGCACATGCGTTGGCACACGCACACGACCACCGAGCGCGTAGATGCGCGGGCCGCCGGCTTCATTGGTGCCGGTCGGCACGTCGAGCAGTCGGTCGGTCTGCGCCTTATTGCGGCCCTTGTTCGCCCACCGCTGCAACTTCGGCGTCAGGACCGTTGCGTCGAGGTATGCGTAGCCAGCGGCAGCCAGCCATCCGACGTAGGGGATGCTGGACAGCGCGATCGTGCCGACCGCCGAGCCGATCTGATGGACCGCTACCGCGTTGTCCCGTTGTCCGCCGCCGCTGCTCACGCGAGCCCCCTGACGCGCCACGCCGCGCGAATGCGCTCCGGGATCGCGCGCTGCACGCGATCGCCTCGGCCCCATGCATGCACCGTCAGCAACTGCCCGCACTCGTTCTTCCCGGTCACGACGTGAACGTGCCGCGCCTGCGAGCCAACGAACACCTGTAGCAGGTCGCCGGGTTGCGCCACGTCGAGGCCGATCGGGTCGCAGTAGCGAGCAAGGCCCGCGGCCAGTTGATCCTCGCCCGGCAACCGGCTGTAGCTCTCGGGCTCCGGCACGACGATGCCGAGCAGCGCGAGCGCGACCAGTGGCACGCCAACGCAGTCGACGCCGCGACCCGCGACGCGACCCTTATGCCGAACCGGCGTGCCGAGCAGCGACTCGACCGCCGCGACGAACTGCGCGCGCGTGATGACCGGCTCGCGCACAACCTCGCCGAGGGCATGGATGATCGGACCGTTCATCACCGCTCCCCGATCGGTTCGATGATCGCGGTCGTCGACGGTGCGAACGGATCGCCGCCGAACCGGAGCTGGTTCGCGAACTTGTCGCGGCACGTCGACAGCAACCCGTCACAGCCGACCGTCCAGTAGCCCGAGTCGCCGGCAACGATGTCCGCGGGCACCGGGATCAGTAGCTGCACCTCGCGCGTCGAGGCCGTGTAGCCCATGACGTGCGAGCGCGCCAAGCTGTTGGTTTCAAGCTGCCGGCAGATGTCGTAGTTGTGGCCGATCCAACCAGACATCGCGGCCTTGGCCGGGAACGTCAGGGTGTCGACCGTGTTCGACGCGATCTGTTGGTATGCCTCGCCCGACACCGCGGCGCCCGCGCCCAGAAGGATCCGGACCCACTTGCCCGTGTGCTCGTCGACCGTCCAAGTCTTGGTCGTGTCCGCAAGCGTCGTCGCCGTCGTGGTGCCGGTGTTGACCCCGGTAACATCCGGCGCGCGCCACAGCCACACGATCGAGCCGTGCCGCAGCCAATCGTCGGCGAGCACCGGGATGCTGGCCGACGTGATGCGGAACTTGGTCCGGTCGGTGATCGTGTCGACGCGGAAGCCGGCCTGACGCTTGCTCCCATCGAACGGCAGCGAGACCTGACACCCGCCAGTCTGGCCGCTCGCCGGCGCCACGAACGACGAACCCAGCTCGTAGGGGCAGGTCACGGTCCAGCGCCCGCCGTAGCGCCCGCCGACCGACCGCTGCAGCGCCTCCGTCCTGCCCTCCAGCGTCGCGGTCCAGGTCGAGCCCTGCGCCGTGATGTCGCGGATCCAGCGCCAGTGCTCGCCGTAGACGATCCATGGCCGCGACCAGTCGACGAGCCACTGCTTGACCCGACAGCCGACCAAGTGCCGCCTGCTGACCATCGTCTCGGTGATGACCGTTCCGTCGATGATGCCGCGGATCTCCTGGCTGCCGGGCCGCAGCGACGCCTCACGCCGGTCCGCCGACATGTCGCCCGCACCGACCGGCAGGAACACGCGGCCCTCCAGGTCGGTCAGCGGTCGGTCGTGGTCGGTCGCGCGCAGGTAGATGATCCAGGCGTTGTGGACGATCTCGATTTCGAGGCACTGCGCCAGCCGCTTGCCGCGCGTCAGCCGCAGCTCGTCCTGGATCCCGGCGCCTGGTCGCGTCGTCACTGCCGACTCCCACGAACAGAGACAGGCCAACGCGCCGCAAGGTGAACCAGCGCCACGCCGAGCTTCACCAGCACGAAGCCACACCACAGCAAAGGTCGAACGTGCCACCTGACACGAACGTCGAAGCTGATTGTCGGGCGAGTCATCATGTCAGTAGGTGACGTGCGACCCCAGCACGGTTCCGGCCCGGATGACGGTCTGCGTGACGGCGGAAGGTCGCCGCGTCGCAACTCCGGCTGCGCCTCCCGCTCCGCTCGTGCTGCTCGGTGGGAAGCCGAGACCGCCCGACGACCCGGCCTGTCCAGGCGAACCGCCGCTACCGCCCGAGCCGCTGAAGAGCACTCCCGCGCCGATACCGGTCCCACCCGAGCCGCCGAGCTGAAGCGTCCCAGAGAAGCCGGGAGCTCCGGCGAGGCCACCCGAGAAGAGCCCGCCGCTCCCTCCGGCGCTCACATCGTGACCGGCTCCGCCGCCCCCGCCCCCACCTGGGAACGGCGAGGCCGAAAAGCCTCGGCTGCCGCCTCCGCCGCCTCCGCCGCCTCCCTGGATCGTTCCCCAGTTCACGATCGAGTGGTTGACCGTGAAGTCGATGGCTGCTCCGCCCGCGAAACCTGCGGTCGGAGGGAGGTGCGACAGCGGCGACGCTCCGACCGCGTCCTGTCCGCGCCCGCCGTTGCCGCCGCGCCCGGAGACGAATGCTCCTGCGCCGACCATCAAGACGATCGTCGTCCCCGCCGGCCACGTCCCGCTCCGCAGCGCCGCGACGCCCGCGCTGCTCGACCCGATGGCAACGCCTGGGAAGACCTCGCACGTCACCGCCGCGGGAGTCGTGCTGTTGTATCCGTACCACGTCGCGAGCTCTACACCACCGCTCACCGAGTTGCGGAGCGGAATGTAGACCGGCACGCGCGTCGCCGACAGCGGCGCCGACAGGATCGGCGTCAGTGTCGCGAACGTCGCCCACGCCGAGCCTGTCCAGTAGACGTCCCAGCCAGTGTCGCCCGGCATCGTGCGGACGAGGTTGCCGAGGTGGTCGCGCAGGTTCAGCGGGCTGGACAGGAAGCCGATGACGATCGTGTAGACCGAGCCGACTGGCGTGTAGACCTTGTTGGTGTTCGGCAGCACAACGTTGAAGGTCACGCCAGCGCCCAGGACGTAGTGCCGGCAGCAGTTCGTCGAGTAGGGCAGGCGCAACGCGAAGTCGGCCGCGAGGTTCGTGTTGACGAACGACCCGCCGAAGTACTCGAGCAGCGCGTTGTGGCCGGACGAGACCATCAGCACACCGTCCAGAAAGCTGTCGAGCCCGAGCGGACGAGACCGATCCGCCTGCGCTCGCTGTTGTACATCGACACGACCAGCCCTCCGGCGTCGTCGCGCACGGCCAGCGCGAACGTCGTCAGCCCGGTCGCGATGGTGAAGACGTCCTTGCCCGACGGGATCTGCGTCATGACTGGCAGGAACGCCGACACGCCGCTGGCCGAGACCTCCGTGAAGTAGTGGAGGTGCCCGTCGTTCAGGACGATCCTGACGTCGGCGGCGACCGTGCCCCACGACTTCGCGCCGCCGTGCGGCCAGCGCTCGGGATACTCCACTTCGTCGAGCACCTCGACGCATGCCACTTCCGCCATCGCCCACACGCCGTATGCGTCGGCGCGCAGCTTCGCCCACTCGTCGATGCTGCGTTCGAACCGCACCGGAACACGGAACTCGCAGCCGGCGGTCACGACCTGGCCGTTCGGCGGCGGCGTCGTGAACGTCAACTGCCCGAGGCTGTTCGTCGTGAACGCGGTGGTCGGCGTGCCGTTGACGGCCGCGACGATCGTGCCGGTGACCGGCAGCGTCAGGACGCGGTTGTGCTCGCCTGGCTGCCCCGCACCGTAGGTCTTCAGCAACTGGTAGGGACCGGCGTAGCTGCCCGTGCCGGTGCCGAGCACCGCGTCGCTCGCGGTCGGCGCCGACTCGCCATCGGCCGCGGTCGTGAAGTCCGACCAGTCCTTGAGCTTCCAAGAGTGCTGCGAGCCGCGCCGCTGGATCGCGAACGCCTTGAGCGCGCGCGCCTCGGCGCTGCTCTGCAGCTCCTTCATCAGCGAAAAGCGATGCCGCGGTCGCGACTGCCGCGCCGTGCGGAACTCGTGGCCCGTCGCGGTCTCGTGGATCAGCGTCGAGAAGCCGGCGCCGAACACGCTGCCGTATTGCACAGCGCTCGGCAGTTCTGCGTCGTGGAAGGCCATCAGGCGAGCCCTCCGCCCGCGTTGGTCACCCCAGGTGCATCGTTCGCCGCCTGCGTCTTGGTCTGCCCGAACACGCTGCCGGCGATCTGCCCGCCGATCCTCGCGAACGCCTGCGACAGCGCCGACCGCGCCCAGTCCGAAGCGATCTGCACCAGGATCTGGCGCAGGCTGCCCGCGCCTTGCAGCGCCGCACCGAAGGCATCGCCGAGGGATGCCCCGAATCGCTCGCCAGTCGCGACCAACTCGGCCATCGCGCGCTGCGCGGCTTGCGCGTTCTCAATCGCGACGCGCTGCTGATCGGCGACGGATTGCGAGACGTAGTCGCGCGTCGGCGAGCCGATCGTGGCGCCGGGACGCATGCTCGCCGGCAGCCCGCTGTAGTTGGGGGCGCCGAACTGGTAGAGGCCAGTGCTTTCCGCGCCTGCGCGCGCCTGTGCCTCGGCACGCTGTCGGTCTCGCAGCAACAACTCGCCAGCCGAGATTGCCTGCTCGCGACTGACGCGGTTGACCTCGAATCGACGAAAGAACTGGTCGTATTGGTTGCCGGCACGCGGGCGCGCCAACTCCAGCGCCGACTCGCCCATGCCGCTGCGGCCGAGTGCGTAGCGCGCATCTTGCTCGGACAGTCCGTAGAGCCCGGCAACGTCGTTGACCGACAGGTCGCGATTGCTTGACAGCCGCAGCGCGGTCAGCGCGTCGACCGTGCCGCCGATCGACGCCCCAGGGGCCGCCTCCCCGTAGCCGGCACGAACGCGCACCTCGTTCAGCTTGCCGAGCAGTCCGTCGAGTGCGGTCGCTTGCCGCTTCACGCTCTCGGTCGCTTCCTTCGATTGGCTACTGAAGTAGGCGAAGGCTCCGGCCGCTCCGGCGATGACGCTCGCGATGATCCCGAACGGGCCAGCCTTCCACGCCGATGCAACCAGCCCCAGTCCTTGCGCCGCAACACCGGCGGCGCCGCCGAACTGACCGAGGCTGCTCGCGGTCATCGTGAGGAGCTGTCGAGTCCCGCTGAATGCGCCGTTGAGCTGCCCTGCACTCGTGACGAGTGACGGCCGGCCACCGACGCCTGTGCCGGCGATCGCCGCGCTGGCGCCTTGCACGCTCGCGGTCGTCTGCGTTGCCGCAGCCTGCACTTGCTTCAACGCCTGCTCGGCCTGCGCAGCGCCCTGCGGTGCCCGGCTCGCGTCGATGACGATGTCAAGCGCCAGTGTCGTCACGCTTCGCCCTCCGGTTCACGCGCGACAGCCACGCCAAGTCCATCGCGGACAGCAGCCGGCACCAACGTCGCCGATCCTCGCCGCCGATCTCGTGGTCCTCGCACCACCGCGACAACTCCGACCACGGAATCGCACCAGCGGCCATGCCGACTTGTCGCGACCCGACGAGCTGCCAGAACGCGCTCCACACCGGCATCAGGTCCGCGTCGATCGCCGGCTCGGCGCGCGTCTGATCCTGCACCTTGGCCGGAACCTTGCGCCCGTTCGCGCGCAACCAGTCCGCCAGCGCTCGACGTTGCCGCGCCTCGGTTTCGCCGCCCTCCTGTTGGTCGAGCACACATAGCAGGGCGGCCGTCAGTTTCCCGAGGCCTTCGCTTCCTCCTCGGCGTGCAGGGCGGCGCGATCGCTCGCCTTGCGGAAAATGAACTCGTGAAACTGCAACCACTCGGGCGCCGCGAGCAGCTTCGCCGCGTCGGCCTCGGTCCAGACGAACGGCGCGCCGCCTTGCGTCAGGTTCACGCAGTCGCGCCACAGCACGCGCGCCATTGCCTCGGCGACGGTCTTGCGCTGCAGTTCGGGTGACAGTCGGCCCTCGCGGATCTCGACGCGGTAGGGCCGCTGCGCATCCTCCAGCGCGCGCTGCCACTCGATGCCGTCGCCGATCGGACGCACGAGCACAGCCGGCGTCTCGGTCGGTTTGCACACGAGCCGCTCGCCATCGAAGCCAAGCACCGGGTCGCGCCGGATCGACCACCAGATACCTTCGGTGATGCGCTTCGCGTCCAGCTTGCCGGCGGAAAGTTCGAACAGTGGCATGGGTTCCTTCTCCTGAATCAGCCAGCCCAGACTTGCAGCCGCATGCTGCACAACTCGGTCGGGTCCTTGGTCGCGGCCAACGCGATCGCCTTGAAGATGTCGGCGTTGTTGCTGTTGACCGGCGTGTCGATGTCCGTGAACTTCGCCTGCGGGTAGCTGACGCTGTAGCCGCGGTTGTTCGCGTCGATCATCACAAACCACATGTCGGTCGCCGTGTTGCCGACGAACGTGGTGTGATCGGTGAAGGTTTCGAAATAGGCGCTGGCGCGACCGCTCACGCCGAACTGGCCGCGCGCCATGCTCGTCGGACCGAGCGTGCCGAGCTGCTCGCGCGCGCGCACGTTGTTGTCCCAGCTCACCGCTACCGACGACGCAGCGTAGGCCGCGGCCCCGACCTTCAGCGTCGTCACGCCGATCGGGTCGAGCGACGGGTGCGTCGCCGCGGCCGTGTAGGTCGCGCTCGCGATGAACTGGTCCGGCGTGCCCGTGTTGCTGTTGATGTGCGTCGAGGTCTTGCCTTCCAGCGAGAACACGATCGTCGCAAGCGAGCCAAGCGCGACGGTCATGTCGGCCGTCGCGAAGACGCAGCCCGTGTAGACCACGGCCTTCTGCAGGTCGAGGTAGGCGACCTCGACGCTGAAACTCGGAGTCGTCGTGCCGTTCTTCATGCGCGCGCCGCGCAGCACCTTGCGGCTGCTGCCGTCCGCGACGCCGTGGCCGGTCTCCAGTGTGATCGAACCGGCGCCAACCGCCGAGACGCGCGCGTAGGCGAGCAGCGCGTCGCTGCCGTCACGCACCCGCACGATGTCGCCGACCTCGATTCCGGTCTCGATGCCGGATGCGCTCAGCACGCCGCTGCTCGACGTGACACTCGTCACCTGTGTCGTGGCCGCCGTCCAGGTGCTGCACAGCATGCCGGTCAGCGCGACGCCGAGGCCCTCGGTCGTCGGCGAGTAGCGCAACTCGATCGGGATGCCGCCGCCGGCACTGCGCGACAATCGCGCCATGTCCTCGACGTCGCGGCTGCTGTTGATGACGTTGCTCTGCACGTAGCCGACGCGGTCCTTCATGCTGACGCCGGTAATCGGCAGCACCAGAAACGCGGGGCTCGCGGGCGTCACCCCGTAGCTGGATTCCGACACGATCGAGACTCGAACACGGGAACTGTCGGACATGGCCTAGCCCTCCTCGTCGAACATGAATGCGATGGTCGCGTCTCGACGGGCCCACCCCGCCGAATCCTGCACCTGGCCGAAGGTCGGCGGCGCGAAGCGAATGTCGGGTGACGCGAGCGTGATGCCGCGGAACGTCGTGGTGATCGCGTCGCACAGCGTGCGCAACACCGACGCGCCTTGCTTCGCCGGCACGTAGAGTTCGGCCAGCGCCTGCCCGCGCACACGCCACTTGCGCACCGCTCCGCTCGTGCTCAACAACTCGACAGCGGTCCCGGTGATGCGCAGCCGCGACCACCGCGCCGCCTTGTCCGCCGGCTCCGGCGCGTTGTCACGCAGAACGGCCAGCGAGTTCGCCGTCGCCATCGTCGTGAACCTCGCGCTCACCGCCTCCTCGCACGCCGAGAATGTCACGCGGCACCTCGATACTTCGCGACGACGCGGTCGACGACGGCCTGGATCCAGCCGGGCGGCGCCTGCTTGCTGCTGCCCTTCGCCAAGAACTCGACGTAGGGCACGTCGTTCAACACGCGCACGCGGTCGCCGAACTGGATGTTCACGATGGTCGCGGCGGCGCCGTTGGCCTCGATCTTCCAGCCCTGGCGCGCATGGCCCGTGTCGACCGGCGTGCCTTGCACGACGCCAGCGAATACCTCGGCGACCATCCTGCGCTGAAGATCGAGCGCCTTGGCCTTCACTTCCTGCTGGAAGGCGTCGAGCCCCGCCTTGAAGCCGGCGGCGTCGGTCACGCTGCCACCGTCTCGGCGCACCCGAGTTCCCACGCGATCAAGGTTCCGCCGACCGCGTGCCGCTGCACCGATTGCACCAGCCACGTGCGGCTCTCCAAGACGATCCGGTGCCCTACCTTCGGTGTGACGGCGCCGGCCGGCAATACGAACGAGGCGACTGCGCCCTGCGCCTCGCTCGTCTTGCTGTCGCCGAGCGGGCCGAACAGCCGAACCGTCGTCGTCGTCTTCGTCTCTGTCGCGACGCCGGCATCGTTGGACGTGCCAACGACCGCGACGTAGCTCGCGCTGCTGCCACGCCCCGCCTTCGCGGCTTCCGTCACCAGCCGTGCGACTGCCTGCTCCGGCGTCATCGCGCGATCCTCAGCATCGACGAACCGATGGCGTTGCGCAGCAGCCCGCGCAGTTCGCGCTCGATCTCGGGGAAGCTCGGCTGCGTGCTTCGCGATCCCTGGAACGAGTCGTTGAAGCTGATCGGGCCGACCGTGAACGAACTGGCCGAGACTGCGCCGTCACCAGGACTCAGGTCCGGTTGCAGCACCGTGCCTCGCGCCAGCCGCAGCACCACCTTCGCGCACGCCCGCTGCAGCTTGGCCGGCAGCGACGTGGACAGGTACGCGACGCCTGTGTCCGCGTCCTCCACGTCGTATCGCGGCCAATCGAGCGCCTGCGTGGTCTTGGCGATCACGCCACGCCACCGGCGACCGTAGACGTTGCCCAAGTAGGTCGTGGCCTGGCGTGCCCAGTCCCGAACCTGCTTGTCGGTCGCGTTCTTGATCTCGCTCGGATCCCCTTGCTCCGTGTGGTACTGCCGGACGAACGCCACCGTCACCAGACTGTTCGCCGACGTGAGACCGCTACCGTCCTCGACGACGAAGGCGGCGGTCTCAGACGGCCCTTCGGTCGTCTCGCCCTCGTCGTCGTCCTCGAACGCTTCCAGGATCAGCTCAGCGAAGTCCTCGCCGATGTTCAGCGTGGCCTCGACCGCGTAGTGAACGTTGTCGGTGCGCTGCAACTCGTATCGACGCGGCCCGTCGTTCTGCAGGACGTAGATGTCATCGCGCAGCGTCGGCAGCGTGTCCTTGATCCAGGTGCGCACGTCGCGGCGTTGCGTCGGATCGCCAAGGGTGCTGCCACCGGTGACGTCGACCGCTGGCGGCGGCGGCTGCATCCAGAAAACCGGGATAACGTCGTCGTTGACGCGCGTCTGGCACAGCGTGCGCACCCGGTCGATGTGCGTCGGCACCTTCGCCTTGAATGCCGTGAGCTGCGTCAAGTCGTTCTCGCTCAGGTCGTTCACCAACGCGATGACGTCGACCGAACGGCCGAGCACCTGCATCACCGACACCTTGAACTTCGCGAACTCGACCGCGAACTCCTCCCAGTAGCCGCCGGGCTCGAAGTAGCCGGCCACGTTCGGCGACCCGGCCTCTGCCGTCAGCGCGATACCGGACCGTGCGAACTTGAACACGACCACGCCGTTCGTGAATTCGTCGCGCACCAGCGCACGCGCCAGCGTCACCTCCGGGCCCGCGTTGTTCGCGAGCACCGTGCCGAACGTCGCGCAGTTTGTCACGACGTCCATCGGCTGCACGACCCCTGCCGTCTTGTTCCAGATCCAGACGTAGGGTGTGGTCGTCGAGGGGTCAGCGCCGAGCAGCGAATACTGCGCTGACATGGCGATGGCCTGCGCGGTCATCGTCGATGTGACCATCTGCGACGTCCCGATCAGCACAACGCACGGGATCGCAGCTCCTGGCGCCGTGCTCGGCAGCACCGCGTAGTAGGAGCTGATCGCGTTGTGCAGCGCGATGCCTGCCGTGATGTAACTCGGAACGTCGTAGTAACGGTCCGACGCGACGGAGTTGAACGGCTGCACCGTCTCCGCCGCGGTCGCGAGTTCGGCGAACGTTCCCCAATCGAAGATGCGCACGCCGGTGTTTCGCGCAACGGTGTTCGCGTTCGCGACGCGAGCGGCCGGCGCCAACGTCGTGGCGATCGATGTCGCGACGCCCATCTTCGGAGAAGCGATGAGAATCAGCGGCGACGCCAAGATGCTGAACGCGACGTTTCCAGGAGCCGAAGCGAGCGGTCCGTAGTTGCCGACCGGCGTGTTGTTGTGAAACGTGATGACCGTCGCCGTGTTCGACTCAACGAGGCGGAGCTGCCCGCTCATTGCGCCCGCGTCGATGCGCACCGTGCGGCCCTTCCACTGGTTCGTCGTCCAGGTCGCGGTGCTGACGGTCAGGCTGGTCGTCGTGCTCGCAGTCGCCACCGCCGTCGTCGGCGCGTCGAAGATGCTGCGCACGTTGGCGCGGTCGCGGATTGAGTCGATCGTGCGCTGTAGGTCGGACTCGTAGTAGAGGTTGATCCCGAACAGGTCGGTCGTCACCGCATCCAGAACGAACCCCTTGAGCTTCAGCGTGTTGCCGGCCGCAGCCTCGACGTCGATCGCCGCCGCAATCTGCGCATCGAGGTGGTCACCGCTGCCGCTGCCCTTGATCCAACTCGACGTTGTGCCAGGGATCGCATCCTTGATGACGCGGAATCCGGTGCCAGTGTAGCCATACTGCGCAACCAGCTTGCGCATCAGCATCGCCATCGGCGTCACCTGCGGCAGCCCGAACCAGTTGTCGCCGAGCGCCTTCGTCTGGTCGGCGAGGAACGGCATCGCAACCGTCCCGGCGAGGCTGACGGTCGGCGCGTGGTAGAACTTGACGAAGCCGCCCTCGATCCGGAACGTCGCGCCGACCTCGGGCGCACCCGGCAACGTCGCGAACGTCAACTGCGTCGCCGTGTTCGAGCTTATGCGCCGCTGCAATCCGTTCTGCGCGCCACTCGTGATCGTGACGAGGCGTCCGGCGAACTCGTTGGTGCCCCACGTCTGGCCGCTGCGGTCGATCGTCGTGGCGGTCGGCGTGCCGGTCGACGTGAAGGCGAACGTCGTGCCGTCCCAGTAGGGATCATACGTCCCACCAGCGATGCCGGTCGCGTCGCTCGGCTCAGCCCGGCCGAACTCCTCCATGCGCGTCGCGTGGCCCATCGCGCGACCGAGCAGCACGAGGTTCGGGTAGTCCGTGCGCGGAAACGTCGTGTCGCCGCCCGTGACCTGCTCGTCGCCGACGTAGATGAAGAGGTCGAGCTGTGCCATGTGCCTTCGCGCCCTCGCGCCCTCGCTGCGAAAGGCCCGCCGCCGCGCCCCATGCTGCGAACGACGGCGGGCTGGCGGCTGCTGTCAGCCGCCGACGACGGATCAGCCCATGACCTTGATGATTCCGTGCGGCTGGACCACGGCCGTGCCCCAGTTCGCGTCGACGGACCACTTGTCCTGCTTGTTCTGGCGCGTGACCTCGACGCGCACAGTCAGGCCGCTCACCGGGTCCGTGAACTGGTCGGTCGCGACCGCGGCGGCCGACGGCAGGAACGGGCGCGACGCGAACACGATCGACTCGCGCTGGAACGCGAAGTTCGAGACGTGCGTCGCGGACAACGTGATCGCGGCGTTGTCCGCGATCGCGACCTTCAGGCCCGGCGCCGCGATCGTGAACGAGCCGCCCGACAGCGCGGTCGCCACGACGTACTTGTTCACGGCGTCGCCCGCGAACACCACGACGTCGCCCGCCAGGATCGTGCCCGTGCCCGTGTCGGCCGGAATCGTGGTGACGCCAGCGGTCAGTGACGCGCTGTTCGTCAGGTAGGACGCGCCCGTGCCGGCCGTGTGCGTCGGGACGTTCTGGCTCATCCACCACTTGGCGCCCGCGACCTGGTTGCCGTGGAACCCGCCGTCGACCATCGCGGTCACGTCCCCGATGTAGTCGCGCGACGTGAACCCGGTGAGGCCCAGCAGGTTCATCTGAGCGCGCGGGCTCATCATGACATGTCGGTCCGGCATCGGGGTCTTGTGCGTGTCGAGGTACTGGAGCGGATCCAGCGACAGCGCCAGCGTGGCGAACGGCGTGGTCGCGGCCGTGCCGGTCGCGATCGACGCGCCCACGTCCATCGCGAGCAGGATGCTCTGGTCGATGTTGTCGCACAGCGCCTTGATCGCGCTGTCGACCGCCATCTGCTCGGCGCTGCCCCCGACCTCGAGTCGCTGCAGGTCGGTGAGGTGGAATGGAGCCTCGCGGTGGAAGCTCAGGGCGACCGGCTTGGTCGACCAGGTCGTGTCGACGTTCGCGGGCTGCGTCGCGGCCGACGTCACGTCCGTGACGGTCACGGTCGGCGGGATCCGCACGTTGATGATCGAGCCGGGCGCGGCGGCCGGGCCGTCGTAGTCGCGATTGACGATGCGGGGCGCGAGCGAGTTGGCTCGCAGGTAGGTCAGGGATCGCCCGAGAATCTTCGGGATGATGTCCGAGTAGGTGTTCGCCACAGGCTGGCCCGGCGCGAGCTGCGCCGTCCTCCACGTAGGTTGCGGTTCTTCCGCCGCCACCTACGGGTGGTGCCGCGACTCCCTCGGGGAGCCGCGACGAGCTTCTCGCGAACAGCCGGACTCTGCGGAGCCGGACCTTGCGGGCGATCGCTGCGGGTCGCGCCGACCCCCCAGCGAGTTGCTGAAGGAGCGCGACTGCCGCGAACCCTATCGAGCAGGCGCGGGCGTGTCAACCGATGGGCGCGTGGTAGCGCGCTTGCCCAAGACCTCGGCGAACACGTGCTGGACAGGTCCCTGCGAGAACGCCCAGGACCCGAGCAGTCGCCAGTTCGCCACGTCCCCGCCGCCTTGCGTCAGGTGCTCCTCCCAGAGCGAGAGGAACCGGATGGACGCGGAATCCTTCGCGTCGTCAGGAGCCGCCACCACGATCTCGCCCTCGCCCATGCGCGACATGCGAGCGAAGAGCGGCACGCTGCCAGTTGGCGCCTTGAGCACGAACTCGCCGCGCGCCGCCGACGGCTCGAACTTCAGGACCAGGATCTTCACAGCACCACCTTGACCTTACCCGCGGCCTGCTCGGCCAGCACGTTCGCGTACTCGTTGTCCGGGATGTCGGACCGCTTCACCACGCGCACGCCATTCTCGATCTTGCCGCCGTGGCTGGTGGTGCCGCCGCCGGCGCCCCCTTCCCACAGGTGCGGCCTGTCGGTCGTGAGCTTGTCGAGCCACGTGCCGACATCGGGCCCGCCCTCCGTCGCGGACATCGGGTCGCCCTCCAGGTCCTCGGGCATGCGGAAGTCGCGGTGCGCGCGCAGGAACAGGTCCTCCTCGGCGGTCGGGCGCAGCCGCAGCTTCTTCTCGGTGATCTTCTCGCGCAGGTGCCGCTCGAGCAGCATCGAGGCGGCGCGGTCCCGGGCCTTCACCAGCGCCTCCTGCTCCTTCTTGCGCCCGGCCTGCTCGGCCTCGAGCTTCTTCGACCACTCGCCCTCGCGCGTCTTCATGCGGCGCGCCACCACGTCGTCGAACCGGCCGGCATTGATCAGGTCCTGGTCGGCCTCGTTCTGCACCTGCGACAGCAGCTTGAGCGCGGTCGACACGGTCGCGTCGTCGCTGTCACCGATCACGCCGAGGCGCTTCTCCATCGTGGCGATGCGCTCCTCGCGAGCCTTCAGCTCGGCCGCGAGCTTCCGGTTTGTCTTGCGGAACTCGTCGAGCTTGCGGCCGCCGTCGTCGCCACTGCCGTCGTCGCCGGCGTCATCCTGCTCCAGGTCCAGCACGAACGTCGTGCCTTCCTTCCGGTAGAGCGCGCGCTGCGCCTCCGGGATCTCGTCCAGCTTCGCGTATCGCTTCTTCAGTGCCATGGGTCCCTCGTCGTCGTCACGCCCACAGCGCGAACACGACAGTCGACCATCGACCGTGCACGTCGCGCATCAGTTTGCCTTCGCCTGCCGGTTCAACGCGGCGTTCGCCAGCGCCACGCGCGCGCACATCTCGGCCCCGACCTTGCGCGCGGCCTCCGCGTCCTCGCCGATCGCGATCAGCACCGTGACCGGGCCGAGCACCGTGTGGGTGTCGTGCGCCAGCGCGATGGTCTGGCCGTGCATCCGCATGTAGTTCGCCAAGTCCATCGCGCGCGCCGTCATCGCGCGGGTCAGGTTCTCTTCCGGGGCTGGCATGTCGGCCATGCATGGATGCTACTCCGGATCGTCCTGGATGCGGTCGAGCCGCCGCAGTTCGGCGAGCGTCAGGACCTGCATGTCGGCGCCGATCGTCTTGGCGAGCGGCAGGCCGGCGCGGTAGGCGCGGCCGACGCGCTTGCCGAGCACCTCGTCCTGCTCGGCAGCGCTGCGGCCTTCCAGCCAGTCCGCGAACGTCAGGTCGGCCGGCACCTGGCCGTCCTTCGATGCGCGCGTGCCTTCGGGGTCGCCGAACGCGGGAGTCACGGCGCATCGGCAGTTCGGATGCGAAGGCGGGAGCGGGCCGTCGCCGTGTTCCCACACCTTCCCGTCATTCGCCCCGCAGACCGGACAACTGCGCGAGTCGAGCGTCGCGACCCAGCGGTAGCGATCGACGCCGATGGCCTTGAACGCTTCCGTGTTCGCCGTCGCCGAGAAGTGTGTGCCGGCAGTGCGAACCAGAACGCGCAGATCCTTCGCCGATCCCGACAGCCAGCCGTCGAGGTAGTCCTGGCCCGGCGTGCCGCGCAGCCCCTTCGCGATGGAGTCCACCGACAGCCCGCGGTTGAGCCCGGTCTGGATCCACTGCACCGCCGACTTCGCCGCCGGCTGCGTCAACGTGTCGCGGAACCACTCGCCGAGCTTCTGGCCTTCGAACGGACGCGCCAGCGCTTCCTGCGCGAGCCGCGTCGGCACGATCGGCGGCGGCTCGACGCGCAGCACCTTGCGCGCGCTGTCGCGCACCCACTCGGCCTCGTGCACGGCAAGGTCGGTCAGCTTGCGCGTCACCCGTTCCTCGATGGTCGCTCCGCCGCGCGCAACGATCGCCGAGACTTCCTGCGAGAGTTGCCGCAGTTCGGGGAAGCGGTCGATCGTCACTGCCGGCCCGCGGTCGTCGAACGTCGCGAGCCTCGCCGCGACTTCGCGCACGGCCGGCGCCACGACATCGCGCTGGAACGCTTCGACCGCCTCGACCTGCATGCCCTTCACGCTGCGCGCGACGAGAAGCTGGTGGCGGTAGTTCGCCGCGATCCACTTGCCGGCGCGGTCGCGAAGGGCGCGGCGCAGCTGCGTGCGGTAGTCGGGCGGGAGCGTGGTGGTGGTCACAGATTCATCAGCCTAAGTCGATCAGGCGCGCTCCAGGCAGTCCGCTCCACACACGCTGCATGGGCGCTGCGTCAGGTCGTCTGGCTCGTCGCTCACCTCTATGATCCCTCGTCACCACTCATCTCCATCTCCGTCGTCGGTGACCAGTTCGAGTTCGTCGGCCGTGTACCACTTGTGGATCGTGGTCATGCCGTCGAACAGCACGCCGAAGGTATCGCCCTGCACGATCTTGATCGTGCCAGTCGCGTCCTTCGTCAT
>JBASWX010000222.1:0-1501 GCA_049276695.1 Planctomycetota bacterium | reverse complement strand
GCGACCGCAGCCGCGCTGCGGTCCACTCGCTGGGCGCGACCACGACGGCGGCGCGGGCGCAGGCGGAACGCAGCACGCTGCGCGCGATCCAGCGGGGGAAGCGCGCCAGCCCATCGGGCCCGCGCAGGTCGTGCACGACGAGGCAGGTCGGCACGTGCAGCCGCGGCAGCGGCAGGAAGCCGTGGTCGTGCACCGTGGCGCCGAGCTCGCGCAGCGCCGATGGCAGCCGGTGCCGCTCGCCGCGAACGCGTGCGAAGGTCGGTCCGGCCGGAATCGAGAGTGCCTTCCAGCCGATGCCCGGCAATGACGGCGGCTCGTAGTCCCAGCGGTGCAGCACGGTGACTCGCTCGCCGCGTCCGAGCAGCGGTCCCAGCTCGCCGAGCAGCCCGAGCAGCCGCCGGTTCGCGCCCGATGGCGGCCCGAGCAGCCAACCGGCAACCGTGACGTGCATCGTCACGGCCGTTCCCCGCGGTGGATCGCGTGCCAGGCACGGGCGACCGACGCGCACGACAACTCGGCGGCGCGCGCGTGCCCGCCGCTCGCCAGCCGCCAGCGCAGCGGCTCGTCCGAGTGGATGGCCAGCAGGCCGGCGGCGATGTCGTCGTCAGAATGCGGGTCGACGAAGAACGCGTGCTCGCGGGCGATCTCGCGGTGCGGCGCGAGGTCGGAACACAGCACCGGCGCGCCGTGCGCGAGTCCTTCCAGCACCGGCAGCCCGAAGCCTTCGAAGCGCGAGCAGTGCACGACGGCGCGGCATTCGCGCAGCAGGCGACGCTTTTCGTCTTCGCTGACGTAGTCGTCGTGCGGGCCGACGAAGCGCAGCGGCGGCAGATCGGCGCAGCGTTGGCGGGCCAGGGTGTGCGCGCGGACCACCGCCTCGCGGTTCTTGCGCCAGCGGTTGTCGCCGAGCACCAGCAGCGGGCCGCGCCGCTCGCGCGTGGTGCGTTCCGTCGGTGGGGGACCGAGGTTGGCGCCGTGCGGGACGACCGAGACCTCGGGCGCACCGCCACCGAGCCAGCGCCGCGCGTCGAGCGCGGTCATCAACGACGGCGCCAGGATCGCCGACGCGCGCCGCAACAGGCGTCGCAGCAGGAACGCGCGCAGCCGCCGCGGCGGTTCGCTGCTCGCCGGCCGCAGCCACGGCAGGTCGTGTAGCGTTGCGATCGTGCGGCAGTGGGCGCTGGCGGGGATCGAGGCGACGGAACTGTGCAGCACGTCGGCGCGCAGCCGCGCCAGCAGCTTTGGCAGCACGAACTGGCGCCGGTACTTGCCGCGCGGCGCCTGGAACGCAGGCACGCCGGGGATCGCGGGATCGGGAGTGCCCGCCGGCACCAGCAGCAGGCACTCGGCGACACCGAGGCGCGCGTAGGCAGCGAGCCCGTCGAGGAAGGCGCGGCCGACGCCGGTCACCGGGCCGTCGCCGAGGCAGACGCCGTCGAACACGACGATCACGCCGCCACCTGCCGGTACAACGCCGCGTGGGCCTCGGCACAGGCGCGCC
>JBASWX010000221.1:0-6375 GCA_049276695.1 Planctomycetota bacterium | reverse complement strand
ATCGTCGACTTCTTCGCCTCACCCGCGAACCAGGCGACGCTGACCCACCTCGCCGCCGCCGGCGTACGGCCGCTGGACCAGGCGCCGGCAGAACGGGCACCGGCCGGGCCCTTGGCCGGGCGCGTGTTCGTGTTCACCGGCGGGCTGGCGACGATGTCGCGCGACGACGCCAAGGCGAAGGTCGAGGCGCTCGGGGCGAAGACCGCGGGCAGCATCAGCAAGAAGGTCACCGACGTCGTCGCCGGCGAGGACGCCGGCAGCAAGCTCGACAAGGCGCGGCAGCTGGGCCTCGCGATCCACGACGAGGCGGCGTTCGCGCGCCTGCTGGGTGCCCCGTGAACCGCCAGGTCACCCACGCCCTGCGCCTCGTCGCGCTCGGCCTGCTGCTCGGCGTGCTGCTCTACTGCGGCTACCTGGCGCTCGGCATGCTGCCCTGATCGGCCGACGATCCCGCGCTCGCACCAGGGCCGCGCGCGCCGGGTTTCCCGTCGCAGCACCGAGGCCTCGGGCCGCGTAGCATCGCAGTGGCATGCCGTCCCGCGTCCCGTGTCGCTCGTTCGTCGCCGCCACCTCGGCGTTCCTGCTGTCGCTCGCCGCTTGCGCCAGCACGCGCGACCTCACCCCAGCCCCGGCCACGGCGCCAATCGCGATCGCGACCTGGCCGTTCGGCGCCATCGCCACCGAACTTGCCCATCGCACGCTCGTTGGCGGCGGCAGTCGCCTGGACGCGATCGAGACCGGCATCCGCGAAGTCGAGCGCCAGAGCTGCGATGGCTCCGTCGGGCTCGGCGGCGGCCGAAATGCCGCCGGCTACCCGCAGCTCGACGCCTGCATCCTCGATGGCCTGGGCCACCGCGCCGGCAGTGTCGCCGGCCTCGAAGGCATCGTGCATCCGATCAGCGCCGCGCGCGCGGTCATGGAACACAGCCGCCACGTGATGCTGGTCGGCGAAGGCGCCCGCTGGTTCGCGCTGGAGCACGGCATCGAGTCCGTCGACGTCGGCGACCTGCCGGCGAAGAAGCAGGCCTGGCAGGAACGCCAACGCGATCCGAGTCCCGACCGGCGCGGGCACGACACCATCACGCTGCTGGCGCTCGACGGCGACGGGCACCTGGCCGGGGGCTGCTCGACCAGTGGTGCCGGGGGCAAGTTGCCGGGTCGCGTCGGCGACTCGCCGATCCTCGGTGCTGGCCTCTACGTCGACGACGAGGTCGGCGCCGCTGGCGCCACCGGCGTCGGCGAGAACGTGATGCGCTGGTGCGCGACGTTCCTCATCGTCGAACTGATGCGCCAGGGCCTGCCGCCCCAGCAGGCGTGCGAGGAGGCCGTGCACCGCATCGCGCGCCACGATCCCAAGGGCTACCAGCTCGACATCTGCTTCGTCGCCCTCGACAAGCGCGGCCGCTTCGGCGCCGCAGCGTCCAACCAGCGGTTCCCGTTCGCGGTCACCACCGCCGCCGGCACGCAGCTGCTGTCGGTCGAGGCGGTGAGCCCGCGCTGACCATCATCGGCGGGGCGGTCAGCGACGCTTCAGGATCTCTGCCGCGCGCTCTGCTCCGAACTGATCGTTCAGCGCCTGGGTCTTCCACGCCAGGATGGCGTCCAGGTCGGTGCACACCCGGGCGCGGACGTCGGCGTCGTCGGGCTTGCGGCGCAGTTCCGTCAGCGCACCCCTGACGCAAGCGCGCGGCGCGGAACGTGCTTCACTCGTTCGCGCCGGCGCGGCGGACGGCCGCTGTGTCCCTCGCTGTGGGCTGGCTATGCTCGCGCCCGCCGATGACTGCGACCAACTTCAGGACCGAGAACAACACACTCCGCAAGCTGCTCGGCAATGGGCTCACCTACCGCGTCCCGCAGTTCCAGCGGGACTACAGTTGGGCGGAGGAGGAATGGGAGGACTTGTGGCAAGACCTGCTCGGCACCCTGCGGGACGAAGGGGAGCCGGCGCACTACATGGGCTACCTCGTCCTGCAGTCGTCGGACGACAGAGTGTTCGACGTCATCGATGGTCAGCAGCGGTTGACAACGGTGAGCGTGCTCGTACTCGCGGTCCTGAAGGGGCTGCAGCGGTTGGTCGACAGTGGAGTCGACGCCGCGAGCAATCGGCAGCGCAGTGACCAGATCCGCGGAACCTACCTGGGGTACCTCGATCCCGTGACTTTGGTCGCCCGTCCCAAGCTGACGCTCAATCGCAACAACAACGGCTATTGGCAGAACCACCTCGTGTCGCTGGGGAACCTGCCACAGCGTGGTTTTCGCGCCTCGGAGCAGCTGCTGCGGTCTGCCTTCCTGTGGTTCGACGAGCGTGTCGGCAAGTTCGTCGAGGCGGAGTCGGATCGAGGCAAGGCCCTCGCCAGCTTCCTCGAGAAGGTCAGTGACCACCTCTTCTTCACGGTCATCACAGTCACCGACGAGTTGAACGCCTACAAGGTGTTCGAGACCCTGAACGCACGCGGCGTGCGCCTGTCCGCTACCGACCTGCTGAAGAACTGGCTGTTCTCGCTGCTGGCCCGGGACGGCGCTTCGAAGGAAGACGTGTCCGCGCTCGAGGATCGGTGGGAAGCGATGGTCGGTCGGCTCGGCGCCGAGGACTTCCCCGACTTCTTGCGGGTGCACTGGAACAGTCGGCGCGAGTTCACGCGGCAGGCGGTACTGTTCAAGACCATCCGTTCGCGTGTGGTCGATCGTGGGGCGGTGTTCGCCTTGCTGCGAGACATGGAGGAGGACCTGGACCACTACCTCGCGCTGGCCGAGCCCGAGGGGTCGAATTGGCCCGAGCCCGCCAGGCAGCACGCCCGGACTCTGAAGCTCTTCAAGGTCGAGCGACCCTACTCGATGTTGATCGCGGCTCGCCGTCGCTTCGACGACGCCGTGTTCGAGGCCGTGCTGCGCGACTGCGTCGTGATCGCGTTCCGGGCCAGCGTCATCTGCGGATTCAGTGCCGGCGAGCAGGAGCGGGTCTTCAGCGACGTGGCCCTTGGGATCGCCGCGGGGAAGATCGACTCGCGCAAGGCAGTGCTCGAGCGCCTGCGTGCGGTCTATCCGGCGGACAAGACGTTCCGTGCCGCGTTCACCGAGAAGGTGATCCGAACCACGCCGGCTCGCAATGCCCGAGTGGTTCGCTACCTGCTCTGCAAGATTGAACGACACGTCGGTGGGCGCTCCGAACTCGCGATCGAGAGCGAGAGCTTCAACATCGAACACGTTCTTCCCCAGAACCCTGGTCCTGAGTGGGGGCACCTCACGGAGGCGGAGGCCGAAGGACTGGTCTACCGCCTCGGCAACATGACCCTTGCCAAGACGGGCGAGAACTCGGCGATCGGCAATGCGGGCTGGGTCAAGAAGCGACCGGTCTTGCAGTCGAGCGAGTTCGAGATCACGCGCCGGCTGGCTCAGGAGAACGAAACCTGGGACGCCACTCGCATTTCATCGAGGCAGGCCTGGTTGGCGACGCAAGCCATGGCCATATGGCGGATCGATCTGCCTTGATCGCGGCCGCCGGTGCCGCTCGAGCCGCACGCGCGGGGCCTTGACCGCTGCGCCGTTCCGCCGAAGCTGTCGTCACCACCATGGACCGCTTCGACCTCACCGGCACCTGGGACGGAAATTACCAGCAGAACGGCGGCCGCCACGGCATCACGATGCAGGTCGTGCAGCGCGGCCAGTCGTTCGTCGGCAGCATGCGCGACGCCGACACCGTGCTCGCCAGCCGCGCGCGCATGCAGCAGGAGCCGGCTGGCGGCGGCAAGGGCCGGACCGCCGAGGTCGACGTGCTGTCGACGCTGCCCGAGCACTCGACGATCGAGGGCGAGGTCGAAGGTCGCCTGGTCGAGTTCGTGAAGAGCTACCAGGGCAAGAGCAGCACCAGCGTTTGGGGACCCGGCGGCAAGTCGATGACCGTCGAGAGCCCCGGCCATCGCGTGCACTACCGCGGCACGCTCGACGCAACCGGTAGCGTGCTGCGGGGAGTGTGGCGCATCCGCCCCCGCGAGGCCGACGACGAACCGCTGCGCGACCAGTTCGAACTGCGGCGGCGCGGCACGGGCACCGCTTCCTTCTGATCGGACACGGACCTCGCGTCAGCTGGCGAAGCTGCGCGCCAGCGACACCAGTGCGATCGCGGCCCAGATCGCCTCGAGCCAGAAGGCCTGCCAGGTGCGCTTGTGCCAGCACACCCAGGCGACGCCGAGCGCCCCGGTCAGGTTGAGCGCCTGGTAGAGGCGGTCGACCGGCGCCAGCACCGCGAAGCTGGACAGCGCGTAGGCGAGCAGAATCGCGAGCATGCCGTACCAGCCGGCGACCTCGGCCGGCAGCGAGAACGGGCGGGGCGCAGGTGCGGTCATGGCAGCGGGCCGGCGATCACGAGCCGGCGACGTAGACGCGGGACAGGTCGACGGCGGGCAGCCGGTCGCGCAGTTCCTTGCAGCGCGATGCCATGCGCAGCCCGTCGGCATCGTGCGGCAGCGCGGCGAACGCGTGCGCGCTGGCGACCAGGATCGCCTTGGTGCGGGCGCGCGACAGCGCGACGTTGAGCCGCGGCAGCGACAGGTGGAAGGCGCCGCGCCCCTTCGACTCGGCGGGATCGCCGGCGGTCAGCGACACCACGACGACTTCGCGTTCCTGCCCCTGGATGCGTTCGACGGTGTCGATGACCAACGCGTCGAAGCCCGGCAGGCCCTTGTGCTCGATCGCCGTGCGCAACAGGCGCACCTGCGCGCGGAACGGCGCGATCACCGCGATCTCGGCGGGCGGCACGCCATGCCGCCGCACCAGGTCGTCGACCACGTCGGCGACCGCGTTCGCTTCCTCCTGGCTGCGCGAGCCAGGCTGGTGGTGGTCGAGGCGCAGCCACACCACGCCGTGCGTCGGATCGAGCACGTCGTCGAGCCGGCCGCCCGGCGTGAACGGCATGCGCCGGCCCGCGACCGCAGGCGCGGCGTGCACGCGGCCGCCGTAGAACGAGTCGCTGACGAAGCGGCAGACGCCGTCGTTCATCCGGTAGGTGGTGTCGAGCAGGTGCGAGCCGAAGCGTTGGTGCAGGTGCTCGAAGATCGACGCGGTGACCGAGCGGTCGAGGTGCGCACCGGCGATCACCGGCGGCAGCTGCTGGTGGTCGCCGAAGAACAGCCAACGCTGCGCGCGCAGCATGCCGGGCAACGCGTGCGGAATCGGCAGCTGGCCCGCTTCGTCGAACACCGTGTAGTGGAACTGCGCGTCGTCCGGCAGCTTGCCGAGCTGGAAGCAGGTACCGGCGACGACGGCGCCGCGCTCGGGGATCTTCGCCCGCCGCGCATCGACGATCTGCACGCCGGCGGCCCGCAGTTCGTCGTGGTCGTCGTTCGACGACGACGCCAGCTTGAACAGCGGCAGCGACGGGGCTTCGCGCCGGATCGCCAGCAACGCGTTGCCGACCGCGCGGTGGGTGTAGGCGCACAGCGCGATGCGGCAGGTGCGCGCGCACAGCGCCGCGATCACTGCGGCGAGCAACCGCGTCTTGCCGGTGCCCGGCGGTCCCTGCACCAGGGCCAGGCTCTCGGTCGCGATCGCCGCCGCCCCCGCCGCAACCTGTGCCGGGTTGAGGCCGCTGGCGGCGAGCATCGCCAGCGCGCGGGCGTGGCGGCCCTGGTCGCGCTGCGGAGTGTGCTCGCCGTCCAGCACCGCGGCCAGCGCCGGCGTACGGAACGCGCCCACCACTGCATCGTGCAGCCGACCCTGCAGGCCGAGCGGCCGCTTGTCGAGCACGTAGGTGCGGCCACGTTCGAGTCCGACGTCGCGGTCGCGGGCGAACGGATCGGCCTCGCAACGCAGCTCGCCGCGCGTCGCGTCGTAGGCGCCGCACACCAGCGGCGCGCCGCCGTCGAGATCGAAGCCGTCGCTGGCGACCAGCGGATCGCCGGGCCGTAGCTTGGAGCCGTTGTCGGGCACGCGGAACACGAACGCGCCCTCGTGCTCGCGCAGCAGCACCGCCCCTTGCAGGCACTCGCCTTCGAGCACGCGCGCGTCGATCGGCTGCGCCCGCATCTCGCGCTGCGCCCGCGCTTCGTCGCGTTCCTCGCGGGCGAGGAAACGCAGCAGTCGTTGTTCGAGGGTCGGCTGCACGCGGTGCGGGGCTCGGTGGCCGCGGATCATCGCGGCGGCGCGGCGGCGTTCCAGTTCGGGCTGGCGCTACTGGCGCGACTGCGCGCCGTTCTCCCGCGCCAGCAACGCCCGCTTGCGTTCGAGACCCCACCGGTAACCGGCGAGCGCCCCGTCGCGGCGCACCACGCGATGTCAGGGCACGACGACCGCGAGCGGATTGTCGGCGCACGCCTTCGCCACGGCGCGCGCGCCGCGTGGCGACCCCAGGCGAGCCGCGATCGCGGCGTAGTACGCGGT
>JBASWX010000220.1:0-2633 GCA_049276695.1 Planctomycetota bacterium | reverse complement strand
CCGCGAGCCCCTGGCCGCAGAACGCCGCCAGCGGCTTGGTGCACAGCACGTGCTTGCCGGCCGCCGCCGCGCGTTCGACCAGCTCGCGGTGCGCGGCGTTCGGCACGCACACGTCGACGAGCTGGATCGCCGGATCGGCGAGCGCCGCATCGATCGTCATCGCAGCGGCGCAGCCGTTTGCCACGGCGAACGCGTCGGCCTTCGCGCGGTCGCGTGCGGCGACGACGACGCGCACGTCGGCACCGTGCACGCGTGCCCAACACCGCGCCCGGGTGCGGGCCAGGAAGCCGGTGCCGACGATGGCGACGCCGAGATTCCTGCTCATCGCGCAGCTCCGAACAACGACAGCACCTGGGCGACGAAACCCGGACCCTTCTCGATCACGTACGCGCCGAGGAACACCACCGGCACGATCGTCGCGATGCCGAGCCCGATCGTCCACAGCGCGCCGGCGACACCGGCCGGCCGGTCGGCGCCGAGGTAGGCGCGGCTCTTCTGCAGCTTCAGGAAGCCGAAGTAGGCGAGCGGCAGCAGGAACCCGGCGATCACGCTGGTCGGCACCGCCAGCCACACCGACAGCGAGCCCCAGAACACGCTGCCGAGCACGCCGGGGGCGGGCAGCAGCGTCGCGGCGCGGTAGCCCACCGAACCGACGCGCAGCCCGAACATCTCGCTGCACGCGAGACCCGAGCAGACCATGTGCAGCGTGATCGTCGTCAGCAGCATCGCCAGCAGGCCGAGGTCGAACAGCACGCGCCCCCACACCGGCCCCAGCAGCACCCCGAGCGACTTCGCCGCCTCGACCGGCGAGATCGTCACGCCGGTGAAGCCGTCGGCGAGCGTGCCGGCGGCGACGACGATCATCAGCGCGGTGACGAACACGTAGGGCAGCACCATGCCGACCGCGATGTCGGTGCGCGCCAGTTCGCGGTGTTCGCGCGTCCAGCCCTTCGCCAGCAGCGAGTAGGGATAGAGGAACGTCATGTTGACGCCGACGGCGGTCGCGAGGCCCGAGATGATGACCGGCAGCGCCGCCACTTCGCCGCGGTCGGGCGGCAGCGACGGCACGAAACCGGCGGCGATCGCCCCCGGTTCGCGTGCCCCGAGGCGGAAGGCGACGACCGCGAACAGCAGCACGATCGCCCACACCAGCCAGCGCATCAGCCGATCGAACGCGCGCTGCCACGTCCCGCCGGAGCCGAAGCTGAACGCCGTCGGCACCGCCCACGCGAGCACCAGCAGGCCCATCGCGAAGCGCGGCAGCTGCACGCCGGCGACGTCGCCGAGGTCGACCAGCACCGCCGACGCCAGCGAATACTGCGCGAAGTGCCACACGCACGACGCCAGCACCGTGCCGATCGCCCAGCCCCACGCGATGAACGGCCCCGCGAACGTGCGCATCGCGGTGAACGGCCGCATGCCGGTCGACAGCGTCTGGTGCGCGATCGCCGCGAACACGATCGCCCCGAGCAGCATGCCGAGCGGCGCCACCCATAGCAGCTCGTAGCGGAACGCCGCCCCCGACAGGATGCACGCCGACGCGGTGCCGCCGCCGAGCGTCAGTGCGCTCTGCAGGTAGCCGGGACCGCCGCGCCGCAGGAACGCGACCTTGCGGGCGAGCCACGGCCGTTGCGCGATCTCGGCGAGCCACGCCCGCTCTGCCGCCAGCCGTTCCGGGTCCGGAGGGTTGACCATCGGCAGACCGCGCAGGTCGGGACGGTGCGGCGCGTTCATCGGGACGAGGGGGCCACGAGGGTGGCGCAGTGTAGGGTCGGACGCCGCCGGTATCCTCGGCGCGATGCCCTCGCTGCAAGCACGCGCCCAGGCCCGGGTCGGTCTGCTCGGCAACCCATCGGACATCTACGGCGGCAAGGGACTCGGCTTCGCGGTCGCCGAACTCGCCGCCACCGTGACCCTGACCGACGCGCCGGCGATGACCGCGGAAACGCTGGTGAACACGCTGCCGAACGACCTGCTGCGCGCCGCCTGGCAGCTCGCAGCAGCGGAACTGCGCGCCCACGGCATCGATCCAGCGCGCCGACCGTTCACCCTCGGCTCGACCACCGACATCCCGTTCCAGGCGGGCCTGTCGGGTTCGAGTGCGATGGTGGTCGCGGCGCTGCGCGCGTGGAGCCGCTGGTTCGCGCTGCCGCTGGAGCCGCTGCGCCTCGCCGAGCTCGCGTGGCGCACCGAGAACGAACTGCTCGGCATCCGCGCCGGACCGCTCGATCGGCTGGTGCAGGCGCACGACGGGCTGCTGGCGATGGACTTCGCGCACCCGTTCGCACCCGGCGCGGTGACGCGCCTCGACCCGGCCCTGCTGCCGCCGCTGCTGCTCGCCTGGCACGGTGTGGGCAGCCAGAGCTCCGGCGACGTGCACGCCCCGGTGTGGGCGCGCTTCCAGGCCGGCGACCGGCGGGTGCACGCGACGATGCACAACCTCGCCGCCAACGCCGAGGCCGGCCGCGTGGCCCTGCTCGCGCACGACCACGCTGCGTTCCGCGCCTGCGTCGACCGCAACTTCGAGCTGCGCTGCGAAGTGTTCCCGATCGCCCCCGCGGACCGCGAACTCATCGCGCTCGGCCGCGCCGCGGGTGCCGCCGCCAAGTTCCCCGGCTCGGGTGGTGCGGCAC
>JBASWX010000219.1:0-13924 GCA_049276695.1 Planctomycetota bacterium | reverse complement strand
TGCGCTGGCTCGGCGACGAACGGCCGCGGCCGGCGGTCGGCGACGAACGGCCCGGCGACGAGGGCCAGGGTGCCGGCATGATGGGGCGTACGACGCTGCGCACCCTGGTCGACGACCGCATGGTCCTGCCGCGCTGGCAACCGCGTTAGTGCGCGGCCCCGGCCCGCCCGCCGATCGGAGTCTTTCCGCCGCCTTCTCGTCGCTGCGCTCCACCGGCACCATCCCCTCGCCGGAGAACCCAAGCATGAAGAACATCCCGTCGCTGCTGTTGACCGCCGCCGCTGCGCTTGCCGCCGCGATGCCGGCGCAAGAGCCGGAATCCCAACCGCTGCCGAAGGCCGAATCGAAGGCCGAGGCGAAACCACCGGCCAAGAAGAAGGACGTCCAAGCCCTGATCCAGGCCCTGGGCAGCGACAGCTACCGCGAGCGGCTCGAGGCGGAACGAGCGCTGAAGGCTGCCGGCAAGGACGCGCTGCCGGCGCTCGAGCAGGCCGCCGAGCACGCGGACGACGTCGAGGTCCAGTGGCGCGCCCGCCGCCTGCTGCGGAAGCTGCAACGCGCCGATGGCGGTGGCCTCGTGCAGCGCGACCGGGCGCCGGCTCAGGAGCCGCAGGAGCCGCAGGAACCGCAGCAGCCTGGGCGGGCGGTGCAGCCGTTCCGGCGGTGGCGCGGCGGCGATCCCGGCGCCGACGCGATGCGGGAGCAGTTCGATTCGCTGTTCGAGCAGTTCGAACGCGACTTCGGCATCGACATTCCACGCGCCCGCTTCTTCGGCGACGGCTTCTTCAAGGACCTGCAGGAGCAGATGGGCAAGGCCAACGTGCACTCGCAGGGCATGACCATGCAGATCGGCCCCGACGGCGCGGTCAAGGTCGAGGTCAAGGAGAAGGGCGAGGACGGCAAGGTCGAAACCAAGACCTATGAGGCGCCCGACCTGGGGACCTTCCAGAAGAACCACCCCGGCGTGCTGCACCAGAACGGGCTCGGCATGGGGCTGTTCCCGGGTGGCGGCTGGCGCGGCAGCACACCGCTGCGTGGGTTCACCTTCGACTGGAACGGCGCGCCGCTGTTCCGTACCGCTCCGCACGGCGCCGACCAGCAGCCGCGGGCAGGCGATGAGCCCGAGGTCGATGTGCCCGCCGAAGCGCCCGCTCCGGCTCCGGTCGGCAAGCGCCTCGGCATCTCGATCGAACCGGAGATTGCTGCCGGCGTGCGTGAGTACCTGCAGCTCGCCGAGGGCGTCGGGCTGATGGTCCGCGAGGTGACCCCCGATTCGCTCGGCGCGGCACTCGGGCTGCAACCAGGCGACATCGTCACCCGGATCGGCGAGCACGGCATCGGTTCGCCGCAGGACGTGCAGCAGGCGCTGGCGCCGATCAAGAAGGGCGAAACGGTCGAGGTCCAGTTCGTGCGCAAGGGCGCCGAGAAGACCGCCAAGGCGGCGAAGACCGAGGACGTCGCCAGCGACGGCGGCAGCGGGCAACCAGCGAAGGGCAAGCTCGAGCCGCGCCGGATCCGCTGAGACTCAGACCGGCGGCCCCGCGGCGTTCGCCCGGAGCCGCAACTGGCCGCAGGCGGCGGCGCGATCGGCGCCGCGCTGCCGCCGCACCGTGACCTTCAGGCCGCCGCGCTGCAACAGCTCGGCGAAGCCGTCGACGCGATGCTGCGCTGGCCGCCGCAGCCCCGCCTGCTGCGCCAGTTCCTCGACCGGGTTCCACGGGATCAGGTTCACCGTGCACGGCAAGGCCCCCAGGGTCTCGACCAGTGCCTGCGCGTCCTGCGGCCGGTCGTTGCGGCCCTCGAGCAGCACGATCTCGTAGGTCACCTCGCGGCCCTTCTGGCCGAAGTAGCGGTGGGCTGCGGCGACGATCTCCCGCACCGGGGCCGTCGCGGTCGGCACCAGTTCGCGCCGCAGCCCGTCGTCGGCGGCGTGCAGCGACACCGCCAGGTTGTAGGACGGATCGGCCTGCGCGAAGCGTTCCATCTGGCGTGGATAGCCCGAGGTGCTGACGGTGATGCGGCGCGCGCCCATGCCGATGCCGTCCGGGTCGTGGATGCGGCGCAGCGCGGGCAGCAGCGCATCGAGGTTGAGCATCGGCTCGCCCATGCCCATCACCACGAGGTTGGTGAGGCGCTGGTCCGCAGCGAGGTGGTCGCGCGCGACCAGCACCTGCTCGGCGATCTCGCCACTGGTCAGGTTGCGCCGCACTCCGAACATGCCCGAAGCACAGAACACGCAGCCGACCGGGCAGCCGACCTGGGTCGAGATGCACAGCGTCGTGCGTTCGCCGTCCGGGATGATCACGCACTCGACGGTCTCGCCGTCGGCCAGCGCGAGCAGCAGCTTCCGGGTGCCGTCGCCGGCGTCGTCGACCTTGGCGGTCGAAGCACCGCGCACCGTGAACTCACCGGCGAGCGCTTGCCGCAATCGCGCCGGCACGTTGCCCATCCGGTCGAACGCGGGCACGCCGTGCTTCCACGTCCAGTGCAGCACCTGCCGGGCCTGGAACGGCTGGCCGCCGTGCCTTGCGACTGCGGCGGCGAGGTCCGCGTCGTCGAGCTCCGTCAGCGCGCGCATCGCCGCGCTCAGGCCGAGTCGCGCTTGCGCCGGTCGCGGTGGCTGCCGCGCGCCAACCGTTCGACCACGTACTCGGCGGTGATGACGATGCGTTCGCCCTTGCGGGTGCCGATCTCGAAGCGCAGGTCGAGCAGCACCTCCTCGAACATCGCCCGCAGCGACCGCACGCCGGTCTCACGCTTCATCGCCTCGTCGGCGAACACGCCGAGCGCCTCGTCGGTGAACTCGAGCTGGCAGCCGTCGAGTTCGAATGTGGCCTTGTACTGCTTGAGCAGCGCGTTCTTCGGCTGCGTCATCACCGACAGGATCTCGTCGCGGGTCAGCGACCGCATCGGCACCGTGACCGGCAGCCGGCCGACGAACTCGGGGATCATGCCGAAGTCGATCAGATCCTTCTGGTCGAGGTGGGGGATCAGCCGGTCGCGCTCGGCCTGCGTCGTCACCAGGTCGAGTTCGGGCGCTTGCTCGTCGTGTTCACCAAAGCCGATCACCTTCTGGCCCAGTCGCCGGGCGATGAACTGCTCGATGCCGGTGAAGGTGCCGCCGCAGATGAACAGGATGTGCTCGGTGTTGACCTGGATGTAGCTCTGCTCGGGGTGCTTGCGGCCGCCCTGCGGCGGCACGTTGGCGACCGTGCCTTCCAGGATCTTCAGCAGCGCCTGCTGCACGCCCTCGCCGCTGACGTCGCGGGTGATCGAGACATTGCCGGTGGTGCGGCCGATCTTGTCGATCTCGTCGATGTAGACGATGCCCTGCTGCGCGCGCTCGACGTCGAAGTTGGCGTTCTGCAAGAGGCGCAGCAGGATGTTCTCGACGTCCTCGCCGACGTAGCCGGCTTCGGTCAGCGTCGTCGCATCGGCGATCGCGAACGGCACGTCGAGGATCTTCGCCAGCGTCCTGGCCAGCAGCGTCTTGCCCGAGCCGGTCGGGCCGACCAGCAGGATGTTGCTCTTCTCGAGTTCGAGCTCGGGGTTGTGGAAGCGCGCGTGCAGCCGGCGGTAGTGGCCGTAGACGGCGACCGCGAGCACCTTCTTGGCGCGCTCCTGGCCGATCACGTACTCGGACAGCCGCTTCATCATGTACTCCGGTGACGGGACCTTGTCCTTCATCACCAGGTCCTTCAGGAACGTCGGCGGCGCGCCACCCTTCTGCTTGCGGTCCTCCTCCTTGAGGATCGTGTTGCAGATGTCGATGCACTCGTTGCAGATGTAGATGCCGGGCGGACCGGAGATCAGGGACTGCACGTGGTGGCGCGACTTCTCGCAGAACGTGCAGCGCTCGACGGTCTTGCCCTTGGCGGCCATGTCGTGGGTCCGGTATCCGGTACGGCGGGCAGTCTACCTTGGATGGCCGGCGGATGCGCCCTCGCGGCCGGCACTTTCCGGCCAGGTGGCGTGCCCGCCGGTCACTTGCTGGTCTGCACGATCTCGTCGATCAGCCCGTAGGCCTTGGCTTCGGCCGCACCCATGAAGAAGTCGCGGTCGCTGTCGCGGTTGACCTCGGCGGCCGGCCGGCTGCAGTGCCGGCCCAGGATCTCGCCGAGCGTCGCCTTCAGCCGCAGGATCTCGTCGGCCTGGATCGAGATGTCGATCGCGGTGCCGCCGACGCCGCCCCACGGCTGGTGGATCATGATGCGCGAGTGCGGCAGCGCGTGCCGCTTGCCCTTGCTGCCGGCCGCCAGCAGCAGCGCACCCATCGACGCCGCCTGGCCGATGCAGTAGGTCGCGACCGGGCACTGCACGAACTGCATCGTGTCGTAGATCGCCAGGCCCGCGGTGACGCTGCCGCCGGGCGTGTTCAGGAACAGGTTGATGTCCTGGTTCTTGTTCTCCTTCTGCAGGAACAAGAGCTGCGCGATCACCGAGTTGGCGACGCCGTCGTCGATCGGCGAGCCGATGAACACGATGCGGTCCTCGAGCAGGCGGCTGTAGATGTCGTACTGGCGCTCGCCGCGGCCGGTCTTCTCGATGACGAACGGGATGATGTAGTCGTTGGCTTGGGTCATGGCGCGACGGCTTGCTGGTCTGGTCGGGCGTCAACCGGGCCACGGCCTGCCCGTTCGGGGCGCAGCCGCGACTTCGATCAACCGCCCTTCGTATCGACGATCTTCGCGTTCTCTCTGAGGAAATCACGCACCTTGCGTTCGAGCAGGCCCAGGCGCAGTTCGCCCAGGCGGTTCTCGCGCTCGAGGTGCTCACGGACCTGCGCCGGACTGACCTGGCCGTCCGGACCGCTGTTGGCGGCCGCGATCGCCCGCAGCTCCTGTTCCATGTCGTTCTCGGTGACGAACAGCTTCTGCTGGCGCGCGACCGCCTCGATCAGGAAGAACAGGCGGACCCGGCGCTGGGCGTCCTGTTGGGCCTCGGCCCGCGATTCTTCCAGCTTCTTCTTGATCTCGTCCTCCGCGGCGCCGTTCTGCTGCAGCTTGTGGGCCAGCGACCCGAGCGACGCCTGCGCCTGTTCCTCGACCAGCGACGGCGGCAGCGGCACGTCGTGCATCGCCAGCAGCCCGGTCAGGCACTGTTCCTCCTGGCGCTGCTTGCCCAGGCGCTGCTTCTCGGCGCCGATCCGGGCCTGCAGGTCCGCGCGCAGCGCCGCGACGTTCTCGAACTCGAGGCTCTTCGCCAGCTCGTCGTCGATCGGCGGCGGCGTCACCCGGATCACCTCGAGCACGGTGGCGCGCACGGTGCCGGCCTGGTTGCGCACTGCCTCCTTCTCGAAGTTGGCGGGGAACGTGATCGCCATCGTCAGCTCCTTGCCGGTCGCGGCACCGATCACCGCCGCGGTGTACGCCGCCTCGTCGACGCCGTGGATCGGGATCCGGGTGTTGAGCTGCACGCTCTTCCTGGTCAGCACCACCTTGCCCGCGCCGTCCTCGAACGTGTAGTCGACCTTGACGAAGTCGCCGTCAGCCGCCGGTTCGCTGGTCGGCTGCAGCGTGCGCTTCTGGTGCACGATCTCCTTCAGCGCGTTGTCGACGTCGGCGTCGGTGGCGTCGCTCTCGTAGCGCGCGACCTCGATGCCCTTGACGTTCTTCAGCTCGAACGCCGGCCGCACGTCGATCTTGGCGATGAACTGCAGCGAGCTGCCCGGCTTGACCTCGAGCTTCTCGAAGTCGTCGATCGCGATCTTGCCGACCGGGTTGATGTCCTTCTCGCGGCAGGCCTCGCCGAAGAAGCGGTTGACCATCTGCTCCCTGGCCTCGGCCAGGATGCTCGGGCCGAACTTCTGCTGCACCAGCGCGCGCGGGACCTTGCCCGGCCGGAAGCCCTTCAGCTGGATCTGCTGCTGCGCCGACGCGAACATGCGATCGAGGTGTTCGTCGACCGCGGCGGGCGGGACCGTGATGGTGAGGGTGCGGCTGCAGGGGCCGGTGTCGGCGACCAGGACTTCCATGGGTGTGTCGGGCTCGGTGAGCGGGCGGGGCCGGCGGCGACGCGAGCCGGGCGGCCGAGAATGGGGGCGACCATCTTGGCGCGGTGGGCGGGGAGGGTCAAGGCGACGCGGCGCGCGATCCGGGCCGCGACGCCAGGCCTCAGGGTGTGAGCCGTTCGCCGCCGCAGTACAGCTCGAAGTGCTCGCCGCGCGCGAAGCCCAGCAGCGTGGCGCCGGCGGCCTGGCACAGGTCGAACGCCAAGGCACTCGGCGCCGAGACCGACACGATGACTGGAATGCGCACGCGCAGGCACTTGACGACGAGGTCGTAGCCGGCGCGCCCCGACAGCACCGCGATGCACTGCGCGAAGTCGGCGCCGGACCGGGCGGCCTGGCCGATCGCCTTGTCGAGTGCGTTGTGGCGGCCGACGTCCTCGCCGGCCCCACGGACCTGGCCGTCGGCGGTCGCGATCACGGCACCGTGGCAGCCGCCGGTCACCGCGAACAGACCCTGAGTCAGCGCCAGCGTCTGCAGCAGCTCGCCGACCTTCGCCCGCTGCAGCTTCGGCACGCCGGGCAGCAGCGGTGGCGTGCCCTCGAGGATTGCGTGCGGATCGGCGAGGCCACACACTCCGCACGAACTGCGGATCTCGTGGGTGCGCGCGAGGCGCTTCTTGACCATCTCGTCGGGCACCGCACGCAGCGTCACGCGCAGTTCGTCGGCGGTAGGGTTGTCCGGGTCGCCGATGACCGCCGTCATCGCGGCGACGTCGCTGGCTCCGGCGACGATGCCCTCGCCGAGCAGGAAGCCCAGCGCCAGGTCCTCGTCGGCGCCGGGCGTGCGCATCGTCAACAACGGCTGGCCGTGCACGACCAGCAGCAGCGGCTCCTCGCGCACCAGCAGGTCGTCGCTGCCGTCCCCGAGCTGGCGCCGCGCGGCTCCGGCCGGGGGTTCGGGCACGCGCTCGGCCACGTTCAGTTGCCGATCTGCCACTCGGCGGCGGCCGACATCGCGCCGCCGAACGGGTTCAGCGCGGTGTTGAACACGAATGCCTGTTGGTAGAAGCGCAGCCCCAGCAGGCCACCCTGGTTCGGGATCGCCAACGACCACGACGCGATCGGGCCGAACGTGAACAGCCCGTCGGTCAGGTCGAGGCTGGTGCGCAGGAAACACCCCGGCATGCCGACGGCGGTCAGGTCGAGCGGCAGCGGGCCGAGCGTCGAGACCGCATTGCTGGCGCCGGTGATCATCAGCCCGAGCTGTTGCGGCACGTTGGTGATGTTGACGATCATCGTCTGGCCGATGCGCGGCAGCGCCGCGTTCAGCAGCTGCGAGGTGCCGAGCGTGTTCGGGCAGCCGGGACCGAAGGTCTGGTAGTAGGCTGGGAACGCGTCCTGGCTGCAGCAGCGGATGCACCAGATGCCGGAGTAGTAGATCGGGCACAGCTGGATGCCGGTCACCGACGCCAGCGCCGCGTCGCGCCAACCCTGACCCTGGATCTCGATGATGCTGGTCCGCTGCGGCGTGATCACGTTGTTGCACGTGAACGGGAAGGTCGGCTGCTGGCTGTTGTCGGTGAAGAAGTTCGCCGGCCAGCCACCGGCACACGAGCCGGTCGGGTGGCCGTTGAAGTCGCAGCGGAAGCAGATCGCGAAGCGCCGCACCGGGCCGGGCGCGGTCGGCGGCGCCGCGCCGACGATGATGTTGTAGGTGCTGGTGTCGAGCACGTTCAGCCCGTGGCTCTGCACCTGCATGTTCGCGGTGGCGGCCTGCGACAGGCTGAACACCAGCGTGCCCATGTTCACGTTGGCGCCGCTGAACGACACGCCGTCGTAGACTTCGACGTCGAGCAGCGCCTGGAAGCCGTTGACGCCGAGCGCGGCGCCCCATGGTGCGACCACCTGGGTGATGCGCTGCACGGACATGCTCGCGGGCATCTCGAACACCACGCCCGCACTCTCGCCCTCGCACATGCCCTGGATCACCGATACCGCGGTGAGCCCGCTCGGCGTCACCGGCAACGTGTCGCGCTTCCAGAAGGTGCCGGCAGTGGCGCAACCCTGGGCGAGTGCTGGCGCGGCGGCGCCGAGCAACGACAGGACGAGGGCGGAACGGACCGAGAGCATGGAACCTCCGGCAGGGCGGCGAGGGCAGGGCGTGACTCCGGCCATGGTCGACGGCTGGCGCGGACGGGTCAAGGTGGCTGCCGCCGGCCGCCCCGTATCGAGGCGGCTCGTGGCCGCGGCGACCTGCCGATGCGGTCGCGAGGATGCGGTCGCGCGGCCCGCTGCGTAGCATGCCGCCCCGATGCTGCGCCTCGTCTCGCTGTGCGGGATCGCCGTGATGCTGGCGATCTGCTTTGGCTGCTCGAAGAACCGGCGCGCGATCTCGTGGCGCCTGGTCGGCATGGGGCTCTTGCTGCAGGCGGCCCTCGGGCTGACGTTCCTGTACTGGGACGCCGGCAACCGCGCGCTGCAGGGCTTCGGCGAGCGCGTCAGCGCGTTCCTGCAGCTGGCGCAGGGCGGCACCAGCTTCGTGTTCGGCGCCTTGGCGCAGGGCGACAAGGTCAGCGCGGTGTTCGGCCCGGCCAACGGCTTCGTGTTCGCCTTCATGGTGCTGCCGACGCTGATCTTCTTCAGCGCCTTCATGGCGGTGCTCTACCACGTCGGCGTGATGCAGCTGATCGTGCGCGGCATGGCCAAGGTGATGGTGCGCGTGATGGGAACGTCGGGCAGCGAGTCGCTGTCGGCGTGCGCCAACGTCTTCGTCGGCCAGACCGAGGCGCCGCTGTTGATCAAGCCGTTCCTCAAGAACATGACGCTGAGCGAACTGCACGCGATCATGGTCGGCGGCTTCGCGACCATCGCCGGCGGGGTGTTCGCCCTCTACGTGCAGTTCGGCGTCGCCGCCGGCCACCTGATGGTCGGCTCGGTGATGGCGGTGCCGGCCGGTCTGATCTGCACCAAGATGCTGTGGCCCGAGACCGAGCGGAGCCAGACGATGGGAACGGTCAGCAAGATCGAGACCGAGGCCTACGGCAACGTCGTCGAAGCGGCGGCCGCCGGCGCTGGCGACGGCCTGAAGCTCGCGCTCAACGTCGCGGCGATGCTGATCGCGTTCCTCGGGCTGGTGGCGGTGCTCGACGCGATGCTCGGCTGGTTGCCGGGGGACCTCTCGGTCAGGGCGCTGCTCGGCTGGGTGTTCTGGCCGATCGCGGCCGTGATGGGGGTGCCCGCTGGCGAAGTGTCGCTGCTGGCGCAACTGCTCGGCACCAAGATCGCGATGACCGAACTCGTCGCCTACAGCGAACTCGGGCCGATGATCCAAGCCCAGACGATCTCCCCGCGCACGGCGATGATCGCGAGCTTCGCGCTGTGCGGCTTCGCCAACATCGGCAGCGTCGCGATCCAGGTCGGCGGCCTCGGCGCGCTCGCGCCCGAACGGCGCGGCGAACTCGCAAAGCTGGGCCTGCGCGCGATGTTCGGCGGCGCCATCGCCACCTGCATGACGGCGTGTGTGGCCGGCGTGCTCGCCGCCGACGGTGCTTCGTGACGCGCGCCCCCGGCGACGAACGGCAGCGGGTCGAACGCGGCGCGGCGTTCCTGCGCGCGCGGCTCGGCGACGCGACGCTGCGTGCGGTGAAGCTCGGCCTCGTGCTCGGCAGCGGGCTGAAGGGCTTCGCGCAGCAGGTGGCGCAGCCGCAGGTGGTGCCGTTCGCCGAGATCCCGGACTGGCCGGTGCCGCACGTCGAAGGCCACGGCGGCGAACTCGTCCTCGGCACCGTCGCCGGTACCAGGGTCGCGTGCTTGTCTGGGCGCGTGCACCTGTACGAGGGCTGGTCGCCGGGCGACGTGGTGCGCGCTTCGCGCACGTTGCGATTGTGCGGCGTGCCAGCGTTCCTGCTGACCAACGCCGCCGGCGGCATCGCCGACGACATGGCGGCGGGCGACCTGATGCTGCTCACCGACCACCTGAACCTGACCGGCCAGTCGCCGCTGACCGGCCCGCACGAGCCGGCCTTCGGGCCGCGGTTCCCCGACCTGTCGCGCGTCTACTCGCCGCGGCTGCGGCAACTGCTGTTGGCCTCCGGCACCCGGCTGCGGCCCGGGGTCTACGCCGGCCTGCCGGGGCCGTCGTACGAGACGCCGGCGGAAGTGCGCATGTTGAAGCGGCTCGGTGCCGATGCGGTCGGCATGAGCACCGTGCACGAAGCGATCGCGCTGCACGCGATGGGCGCCGAGGTCGTCGGGTTGTCGCTGGTCACCAACCTCGCCGCCGGGATCTCGCCGACACCGCTCGCGCACGCCGAGGTCGTTGCCGCCGGGGCCAACGCCGCTGCAACGCTCACCGCGCTGGTCACCGACTTCTGCCGCCGGCTCGGCGCGAGCACCCCGGCATGACGGCGGGGCTGGTGATCCGGCCGTACCGGCCGGGCGACGAACAGGCGATCCTGCGCACCTTCAACCTGGTGTTCCGCGAAGTATGCGGGCCGGGCTTCGTCGACCGCACGCTCGAACAGTGGCGCTGGGCCTGGCTCGACAATCCGGCCGGCCACCGCATCTCGCTGGCGCTCGCCGACGACGGCACCGTCGCGTCGCAGTACGCGGGCATGCCGATGCTCTACGACACGCCGTGGGGCGAGCAGTTGTTCATCCACTGCGTCGACTCGATGACGCACCCCGCGTACCGCAAGGGGCTGCAGGCGAAGAGCCTGTTCGTCGAGACCTGCATGCCGTTCTGGGCGCACAGCCGCGCGATCGGCGACGCGCTGTTCTACGGCTACCCGGTCGACGCCGCGTTCCGCATCGGCCAACGCTACTTGAAGTACGTGGAGATGACGGTCGTCGACTACCTGATCCGCGACCGCGCGGCTGGCACGCTGGCGGCGCCGCCGGGCATCGACGTCGCGAAGGTCGCCGCGGTGCCGTCCGACGTTGGTGCGCTCTACGACGCGGTGCGCAGCGAGCAGCAGTGCCTGCTGCGGCGCGACCAGCGCTGGCTGTCGTGGCGCTACGTGCAGAACCCGGCGGCTGCCGACTACGAACTGTGGACGGCGCGCCGCGCCGGCAGGCTCGCGGGTCTCATGGTGCTGAGGCCCGGCTCCGGCCTCGCGCCCGATTCGGCGACGATCGTCGACTGGCTCGTGCCAGCTGGCGACACCGCCACCGCCGACGCGCTGCTCGCGGCTGCCGTTCGCCGTCAGCACGACGAGAACAAGGAACGGCTGCTCGCGGTGTTCCCGCAGTGGTCGGCGGAGTGGCGCCTGCTCGGCGCGCGCGGCTTCCAGCACACGCCATCGGCGAACTGGCTGCAGCGGCGCCTGGTCCACAACATCTGTCAGGCGCGGATCACGCCGGAGTTCCTTGCTGGGAACTGGTGGTACACGCTCGGCGACAGCGACCTGGCGTAGCCGGCGCGTGCGAAGGGAGGTGACGCCGACCGGCGCATGGTTACCGGCCCCGGCCGCATGCGCCAGCAGCCTGCCGATCCGTCCCAAGGTTGTGTTTCGGGTAGCTTTTGAGGGTCGCCATGCCACTGCTTGCATGGCCAAGCTCATGACGTCATCTCCATCTCCCCGTGTTCCCGTGTTGCGCGCCGGCGACAAGCTGACCCGCGACGAGTTCGAGCGGCGCTACGCCGCGATGCCGGAAGTGAAGAAGGCCGAACTCATCGAAGGAGTCGTCTACATGGGATCCGCAGTCCGCTACGACCAACATGGCGCGCCGGAGCAGGCTTGGGCTGCCTGGCTCGCCTTCTATCGGGCCAGCACGCCTGGCCTGGGTGCCGCCGGCAACAGCACGTTGCGCCTCGACCAGGACAATGAGCCGCAGCCTGACCTGCTGTTGCGGCTCCCGGAACATGCTGGCGGTTGTTCCCGCTCCAGCGCGGACGGCTACCTCGAAGGCGCACCCGAACTGGTGATCGAGGTTGCCGCGAGTTCGACCAGCTACGACCTGCACCAGAAGCTCGCGGTGTACCGGCGCAACGGCGTGCAGGAGTACATCGTGCACCGGGTCGAGGACGGCGAGGTCGACTGGTTCGTGCTCCAGGGCGGCAGCTACGTGCGCCAGGAAGCCGATGCCGAAGGCTGCCTGCAGAGCCGCACGTTCCCGGGGCTGCGCCTCGACGTCGCCGCACTGCTGCGCGACGACATCGGGGCCTTGCAAGCGACCGTCGATCGCGCCACCGGCACGCCAGAGCACGCCGCATTCGTCCAGCGCCTCGCCGCTGCGCGCCGGACCTGAACGCGGCCCGGCGCCGCGACTCGACGCGCGGGCTCAGCGCGTCGCGACCAGGATCTCGAGGCCGTTGCTGAGCGCGAGGAAGCCGAGCAGCGGACCGCCGACCACCGCTTCGGCCGCCTGCCAGTCGAGCACCGCACCCTCGAGTGCGATCGTGTTCGGAATCGGCACCGGGGCCGTGGTCAGGCCCGAGCCGTTGGCGACGTAGGCACCGTGCGTGACGTAGGTGCCGTCGACGTACTGGAAGCAGCCGGGGGCGACCTGGAGGTTGGCCGGGCCCAGCGCCGCGAACAGGAACACCGGTGCGTTGGCGGTGCCGTTCACGGTGAACGCGAAGCCAGAGCTCGGGATCAGCGGCAGGCCGTTGGCGGCGAGTGCCGGGACCGGCGTGCCGCAGCCGGGGCCGAGGTTGGTGACGCGGGCGAGGCCGCCCGGCACCTGGGTGTTGACCGCGACCGACAAGGCACCGGGGCCGACGCGGGCCTGGTCGATCACGACGCTGCCGGCGATCGGCGCGACGTCGCAGTCGAAACCGAAGTTGAAGAGGTTGTTCCAGTCGAGCGGGTTCGTGGCCGGCGCCGTGAACACCAGCTCGGCGCCGGAGCGGCTCATCGTCCAGTCGTCGAGCGGGTTGCCGTTCGGATCGCGGAACGTGACGTTGGTGACCGGCGTGGTCGGGCAGACCGGGATGCGCAGGGTGGCGCCGCCGCGGTGGTTGTCGAAGTTGTGCACTGCGTATTCGTAGTGGTACAGGCCGCCGCCGAGCGGCGTCACCTTCACGGCGACGAGGAAGTGGCCGTCGTCTCCGCCGTTGCGCGCGTTGCTGAGCGCCGCCCCGGTCCACTTCGACAGCACGCTGCCCGATTGGAACACCACCGGGTTGGTGAACGTCCACGTCGTGCCGTTCCACGCCGGCACCAGTTCGCGGTGGCCGAGGTTGTTCCAGTGCAGGTCGCCGTCTTCGGCGGCGACGACGATGTGGCAGCACATGAACTTGCGGCCCGCGGCGAGCAGATCCTGCTCCTTCAGCGTGACGCGGTTCTTGACCAGGTCGGCGGTGAACGCCGGTGCGGTGCCGGACAGGCTGCGGATGCCATCCTGGTTCTGGGGCGGGCCGACGTCGGGTTCGCCGCGGTCGATGTAGGAGCCGACCGGCGGCCAGACCCCGGTCCACGGGTTGATCTCGCTGGACGGCGCCAGGTAGTGGCGGTTGGCGTTGGTCGAGGCGCCGTAGGTGTCGGTGCAGTTGACGCGCAGGCCGGTGCCGGTGGTCTGGCAGGTGCCGCCGCAGGTGCTCGCCGAGTTGGCGGCGGAGAACGCGTGCTTGACGTAGGTGGTCGCGTTGTCGGTGATCTGCTCGAAGCGGCCGTTGCGCTCGATCACCACCATCATCGCGAACATCGGATGGTTCGGGTTCATCGGCGCCGTCCACTGGATCGGCACCGAGCCGGGGTTGCACATCGTGTACGAGTACGACATGCCGATCTCGCCGTTCGGGTGAGCGGCGCCGCGGCGGCCGAAGTAGGTCGGGCTGGCGTTGTTGGTCAGGCTGCCGTCGAGGCCGGGGATGGTGCCGGTCTGCGCGGTCAGGGAGGCGACGCAGGTGGCGGACACCAGGACGAGAGAGTGTGTGCGCATGGACGGGAAGGCGGGAACGGGGGGCCGCCCCATGGTAGCCGACCGCGCGCGGTCGGTGCACGGTTCCGGGCCCGGCGGTCGGACTGCGCT
>JBASWX010000218.1:0-2486 GCA_049276695.1 Planctomycetota bacterium | reverse complement strand
GAGCTCTGGCGGTTGCCCGCCCGCGTCGGGCCGCTTGCCGGCACCGCGGCCGGCGGCGGCGACCTGCGCCTGCGGTTCGAACTCGGCGGCGACGGACGCGACGACGACAGCGACGGTCCGCTGGTCGAAGTGCGAACGCGGGCGCCGCTGTTCCACTTCGCCGATCTCGACGGCGACGGCGTGCACGAAGGCGTCGCGCTGCGCAACGACGCGCTGTGGGTGTGGCCGACGCGGGCCGGTGGTGGCGAACGACCGGCGGGCAAGCGCGTGCCGCTGCCGTTGCCCGCGGACCGGCTGACGCTGTTCGATCCGGTGTTCGACGTGCAGCTCGTCGATGGCGACGGCGATCGGCGAGCCGACCTGTTGCTGGCGACCGCGGCAGCCCGCGACGACGACGTCGAGGTGCGGCTCGACTGGTTCCGCAGCGGCGAGGCGCCGGAGTGGGCGACGAAGCCCGACTGCCGGCTGCGGGTCCGCGCGCTCGCTGGCGTACCGCAGCTCGTCGATGCCGACGGCGACGGGCAGCTCGACCTGGTCGCGGTCACGGTGCGCACCGACACGCTGCGCGGGTTGACCGGCGATGGTCCGACGTCGCTCGAGGGGCAGCTCAACCTGTTTCGCGGCGACGGCAAGCAGTTCGTGACCCCGGCGGCGCTGAACCACGTGCTGCAGGTGCCGGCGGGCCGGCGCGGGCCGCGCAGTCCGTTCGTGCACGTGCTGCCGGGACGGGCCGGGAGTCCGGGGGCGTTGTTGTTCCGCGGTGAGGAACACGTCGTGCTGCAACCGCTGGCGCGCGATGGCGACGGTCTGCGGCTGCTGCCGCCGCGTTGGCGGGTTCCTCTCGCGGCGACCACCCGCCCGCAGCGGCCGACGGCGATGGGTGAGTTCGTCGTGCTCGACGACCGCGAACTGCTGCACGTGAGGTGGCAGTGAGGGGCGGACTCGTGATGCTGCTGGCGAACGTCGCGGCGGCGCAGCAGGTGCAGGCATCGCTCGAGCCGGCGGAACGCATCGTAGTCGAGTTGCTGGCCGACACCGATGGCGACGGGCGTACCGAGCTCGTGCTGGTGACTGCCGGCGGCGAAGTGCGCTGCCACGGCATGGCTGCCGATGGCGGCGTGCCCGCGCTGGCCGTGCGGTCGGCGCGTCAGTTGCGCGACCCGGCGCACTCGTTGTTCACCGTCGTCGACGTAACGCCGGCGCCCGGCGCCGAACTCGTCGTCGCCGATGCGGCGGGCACCGTGGTCGTGCCGTGGTCGGCGACCGGCGAGGTCCGCCCGCTTTCGCGGGTGGCGCGCTTCCCGCTGCGTGTCGGCCATCCACGGCTGTCGCCGTTCGTGCAGGATCTCGATCGCGACGGCCGTCCCGACCTGTTGCTGCCGACGCTCGCCGGTTGCGTACCGTACCTGCAGGAGGCGCCCGCTGGCGACGACGGCGGGGCCGCACCGCGCTTCCGCGCCCTGCCGGTCCTGCCAGTGCGCGTGCAGATCGGCGTCGACCCGAGCGACGGTTCGTTCGACGACGAACACCAGGGCAGTGTCGTGATCCCGCAGGTCGAACGCGCCGACCTCGACGGCGATGGCCGACCTGACCTCGTCACCCAGGAAGGCACGCGGCATGCGTTCCATCTGCAGCGGCCCGGCACCGGATTCGCGCCACCGATCGTCGTCGACATCGCCGAGTTCCAGGACAGCACGCCGGCGGCGGTGGTGGCGCCGGGCTCGACGCTGGTGCTCGGCGACGCGCCGCTGCTGCAGCGCGGCGACATCGATGGCGACGGCATCCCCGACTTCGTGATCGCGCACCGGCGCAAGGTGTGGACGTTCCGGTCGTCGGCGGCCGGGCCGCAGTTCACCAAGGCGCGCACGCAGGCGGTCGCCGACGACGTCAGCGGCATGCTGCTGGTCGACCTCGACGAAGACGCGCGCGCCGACCTGCTGACCTTCCAGGTGCAGCTGCCGGGCATCGGTGCCTTGCTGCTCGGGCTCGTGCAGTCGATCGACATCGACGTCAAGGCGGTCTGCTACCGCAGCGATGCCGGCGCCTTCGTCAACGCCCCGACCCTGCGCCGCACCGTGACGCTGCGCGTGCCGCCGCTGCTGTCGCTGCTGGCGCGGCAGCAGGAGATCGTGCAGCGCTTCCTCGACCTGCTCGGCAAGGCGCGGCCGGCGGTGCGCGGCGCGTTCGTGTCGGCCGCGGCGAACGACCTGGCGATGGTCAGCAGCGACGGCACGGCCCTCGAACTGTTCGCGCGCACCGAGGCGCCGACGCTGGCGTCGGTCGAGGGCCGGCGGCAGCTGCGGCGGCTGTTGTTCGAGGACCCGGATCCGGTGTTCGACCTCGAGCGCATCTTCGCGCTGATCTCCGGCCTGCTCGCGCAGCGCACTGCGACGCTGACCGGCGACCAGCAGGCGACGGCGGCGATTCCGCTGCGCGACGCGAAGGCGTGGAAGCTGGAGCGGCTTCTGGTCGGCGCGCTCGACGAG
>JBASWX010000217.1:0-5775 GCA_049276695.1 Planctomycetota bacterium | reverse complement strand
CTGCTCGGGCGTCCCCGCCGCCTTCGGCGCCAGCCGCCGCAGCAACCGCTCGCCCAGCAGCGTCTCGGCCTCGCGGTCCTGGCCCGCATCCGACCAGTCGTCCTCGCGCGGGTCGGTGAACCGCCGCAGGTCCTCGACCTTCTGCTGTTCGACCACATACCGGATCGGCCAGCCGTCCGTGGCCGAACCCTCGTCGAGCAGCACCTCGACGCGCAGCCGTTGGCGACCGAGGAAGTTGCGTTCGAGCATCTTGGTGCGCCACCGGGACTGCCAGATGCCGAGGCCGCGGTCGCTGACGCTGTCGTCGGACCGCAGCTCGCGCGACGCGATCTCGACGATGCCGGTGTAGCACTCGCCGAACGTCATCGGCGCGGTCTTCAGTTCGCGCCAGTCGTGCACGGTGCCGCAGGCGGCGAACAGCAACAGAAGGAACGGCAAGCAGCGGGCGAGCATCGGGGGCCATTGAGTATACCGGTCGCCGTGATCCGCCCGGCATTCCTGTTCGACCTCGACGGCACGCTCGCCGACACGCTGCCCGACCTCGCCGCCAGCACCAACCACGTGCGCGCGCAGCACGGCCTGCCGCCGGTGGAACTTGCGGTCGTTCGCGGCTTCGTCGGCGACGGCGCACGCACGCTGGTGGCCCGCGCGCTGGCCGAGGTGCTGCCCGCCGGCGCCGCCGGTGAACGGCAGCTCGATCGCGCGTTCGAGGACTACGTCACCCACCACCGGGTGCAGTGCACCGTGCTCTCGGCGCTGTATCCCGGCGTGCGCGAACACCTCGAACAGCTGCACGAACAGGGTGTCGCGCTCGGCGTCGTCACCAACAAGCCCGAACAGTTCGCGCGGCCCTTGCTGCGGCACCTCGGCCTGCACGACCTGCTCTCAGTCATCGTCGGCGGCGACACCGTGCCGCAGAGGAAGCCCGATCCGGAACCGCTGCGGTTCGCGCTGCGCGAGCTCGGACTCACCGCCGCTGCGGCGACGATGGTCGGCGACGGCGTCCAGGACCTGCGCGCCGGCAAAGCCGCGGGCCTGCGCACGATCGGCTGCCTGTTTGGCTACGGCGATCCGGACGCCCTGCGGCGCGAGGGCGCCGATGCGTTCTGGTCGCGCTTCGGCACCGCCGAGTAGTTCCCAGACGCCGCCGCCCGTCTCAGGCCTTCGGCAACTGCTGCAGATCGTCGAGATCCTTGGGCCGCCCGGCGTCCTGCTTGGCACACCGCACCGCCTGCAGGCCGATGATCGCCAACAGGCGAAGGAGTCCTTCGCGTCCTTCGAGAACGGCTGCTCGTTCACTTCGACCGCTCCGCCTCGCGCACGTCGGGGGCATCCGGGCCATGCATGTTCCGCGCGCCGCGACGTGGCACAATGCTCCCATGCCCACCGAGCCCGGTTCGCCACCACCGTGGGAGCGCCTGCTGGCAGCGGAGCGCCACCTGCAGCAGTTGCTGCCGGGAGCCGTGCTGGTCGGCGGAACCGCAGCGGCCCTGCACGCGCGCCATCGCACGAGCCAGGATGGGGACCACGTACTCGTCGACCTGCGCGACCGCTTCGACGAGGTGCTGGCCGCACTCGAGGCCGCCGCCGGTTGGGTCACTGCCCGCGTCGAACGACCCGTGCTCGTGCTCGGCAGCCTCGACGGGGTGCTGACCGGCATCCGCCAACTCCGCCGCACCCGGCCGCTCGACACGGAGGTTGTCGCCGGACTGCGAGTGCCGACGCTCGCCGAAATGGCGCGCATCAAGGGTTGGCTGCTCGCAACGCGCTACACGCTGCGTGACTACCTCGACACGGTCGTGCTGTGCGAACGGCTCGGCGACGACGCGCTGCGCGCCGCGCTGCGCGAGTTCGACGCGATCTACCGGCAACCGAACGGCGCCTCGCCGCTCGCCGAAGTCGTCGAACGACTGGCGGAGGCAACGCCCGGCGATCGCGCCAAGGTGGACCTGCGCACCTACCGCGACCTGGTGGCGCCTTGGACCGATTGGAACCACCTGGTCGCGCGCGGCCGCCACTGGGCCCGCGTGCTGGCACCGCTGGTGCTGGGTGGTACGCCGTGAGCCCGCTCGGCAGGTCGCGGGCGCTGTGGAACCGTTCGCACCTCGACCTGCGCAGCGACGAGATCCTGGCGCAGATCCTCGACCGCGGCAGCATGGACGACTGGCGGGAGCTGTACGCGCTCGCCGTGGCCGACCCATCGCTGCGCCAACGGATCGCCCGGGTGATCGCGACCGTGCCACTGCCGCTGCCACGGTTGTGGCTGTCAGCGCTGGCCATGCTGGGCGAGCCGGTCGATCCGGGCATGCCGCTGCCAGTCCGCATCGATCTCTGACGCACTCGTGACGGCCGCAGCGCGATCGCTGCAGGCTAGCAGATCTCCCGCAGGTCGATCTCGACGCCGCGGAACGCGCGCAGCAGCACGCAGTCGTGACAGACCACCGGCTTGGCGTAGCGCCCGCGCACCAGCACGAACTGCTCCACCTCCTGGGCTCCGTGTCCACGATCCACAGTTCGCGCACGCCGGCGCGCTCGTACCGCCGGCGCTTCACGCCGCGGTCACGGGCGCTGGTCGATGGCGACAGGATCTCGACGACGAGGTCGGGCACGCCCCGGATCTTCTGCTCGCCCACGATCGCGCAGTTGGCCGCGCGCACGGCCACGCTGTCGGGTTGGACCAGGGTTCCCCGGCCGAGGTGCACGTCGAGCGGTGCATCGAAAACCTCTCCCCGGCCCGCATTGGCGATCGCATCGAGCAGAGCACTCGCCAGCCGCTACGACACCCGCTGGTGCCGCACGCCAGGCGACGGGGTCACGTAGTGCCCTCCCGTCGATGATCTCGTGCCGCCGCCCGTCCTCGGGGATGCGGCAGTAGTCCGCGTAGGTCCAGCCGTGTCTGCCGGCTCGCGGCAGGGTCGCGTTCGGCGCCATGATGTGCCATCGCAGCATGCCGTCTCCTTCGGCTCGGACCGCGATCCCCACGACCGCCGGCCTGCCAATGGCTATGTGCCCCGGGAGGGTCCGCTGGTGGCACTTCGGCGAGGATCTTCAGCAGGTTCTGCCGCGACCGGGACCGCGTCGCCGGCGAACCCTTCCACGCGGCAGCGCGAGGCCCGAACATGCGGCGATGGCGAACGACCTCGCGACGCCGTGGCTGCACCTGCACCGCTTCGGCTGGGCGGCAGCGCTGGCGATCCCCGGGGGACTGCTCGGCCTGTGGCTCGGCGAAGTGTGCGGACTCCAGGGCGAAGAGTGGCTGTCGCTGCCCGGCGGCGGCGCCGCCGGCATCGGCGTCGGCCTCTTGCTCGCGCACGCCTGCCGGGCCCGCACCGCGGTACACACGGTGCTTCGCTTCGCCGGTGCCGGAGCCGTGGTGCTCGGCATCCCGGCCACGGTGTGGCTGTTCCTGCTGGCGGCGGAGGCGCGCAGCACCGGCACGTTCCTGGCCGGGCTCGGCGAAACGCTGACCGCGTGGCTCTGCGTGTTCGCGGTCGCCAGCGGTGCTGCTCTGTGGCTCGCCGGCTGGGCCGGCAGGAACGCAACCGCGGCGGCGACGAGCCCGAACTGAGCGGGCGACCGCGCAACGAAGGGCACGCCGGGGATTCCCTTCCCGCACTCCGCCGGGGATAGTGCCGGCGCGGTGGACCCCTCGCCTCCTCGCCCCGGGAGCGCGACCGCCGCGACGGGTCGAAGAGACCCACAGGTAGCGTCCCGCATGCGTCGCGATGCCTTGCCCGCGTCGTGGTTCCGCCCGCTCCTCCTCCCGCTGCTCGGCGTCCTCGGCGCCGCCGACCTGGCCAACGCGCAGTCCGAACGGCTGCAGCGGGTCGTGCAGCAGGCCATCGCCGCACTCGGCGATCCGCGCACCGCGGCCGATGGCGCGACCCGCCTCGAGAACCTCGGCAGCGCCGCGGTGCCGGCGTTGCGCGAAGCAGTCGCGTACGGCAACCGCGAACGCTTCACCGAGGCGCAGCGGCTGCAGGCGATGTACGTGCTCGGACGCCTCGGTGCCAAGGCACTGCCGGCGCTGTCCGAACTGCGCGACTACGCCTGCACCGCCGATGGCGAACTCGGCCGCCAGGCGATGTGGGCGCTGTCGATGCTGGTGCCGCATCTCCCTGTCGACCTGCTCAAGGAGTTGAGTACCGAGCAGCGAGTGGCCGCCGGTCGCCGTTCGTTCCACGCCGCCGTGCTCCAGGTTCAGATCTCGCTCGGCATCGAACTCGCATTCGGCAACCAATCGGGCGCCGCCGTCCTGCAGGGCTACCTCGACCGGAGCAGCGACAACGATGCCATCGCCGCCAGCCGCTGGCTCATCGCGCACCCGGACGCCCATCCGGAACAGCGCCCGCAGCTGCTCGCAGTCCTCGCGAACCGGCTCGATCGCGACGCCCGGCGCGACGCCGTGCGTTGGCGCGGACCCCTGCCTGGCAACGAGGCATCCGGCGAGGTCGCCGAGGCATGGCTCGCGGTTTCGCGCGAAGGACTGGCCGCACTGCCGGCGCGCGCGCTGCTCCACCACTGGCACGTCGATCGGCGCCGGGCCGCGATCGCGTGGATGCACGACCACGGCGCGTCGCTGCCGTTCCGCGAGTTCGCCGACCTCGTCGGCCGGTTGTGGGACGGCGAGCCGGCGCTGGTCGCTGCCGCCGCGGCGGCGTGCGGCAACGCCAAGGACAAGGCGCTGGTCGCGCTGCCGGCCTTGCGAGCGATGGAGCGCGACGCCGATCCGACCGCGCGGCGCGCCTGCGGCGCCGCTGCCGATGCCATCGTCGCAGCACTGGCAACGTGGCCGGACGCGGATCGCGCCTGGATCGGCGCGATCGACGGCGTGCTGCGCGGACAACCGACCAACGCGCCGGGCATGCCGTGCGGGCAGCAGGGCCTCGCCCGCCTGGCCGAGGTGCTGTGGCTGGCGCAGTGGAACGGCGCGCCGATGCTCGCGGGCGTGCTCGATCTCGTCGAGCGCGCCGGCCCGGTGCGCGACGACGCCGTGCAGGCCGTGCTCGGCTGGCTCGACCGCGACGACGTCGCAGTCACCGACGTCGCGTGTGCGTTCCTGGCGCGCCGCGGAGCCGCCGTGCAGGTCGCGCTGGACGGCACCGACGAACGTCCCGACGCCGTGCTGCGGCGGGCCGTGTGCGTGCGCGTGCCGCACGAGGGGCTGTGTGCTGGCATCGAACTGCTGGCGCACGCGACGGTCAGCAACGCCGCCCCGGCCGACTTCGCGATCCTGCTCGACGACAACAACACCCGCATCGTCGCGCACGCCCTCGCCGTCGCGCTGACCAGACCGGGCGGCGCCTTGCGCAACGAGGCTGCCCGGTTGCGCTCGCTGCTGCAATCGACGGCCGAACCGTGGCTGGTGCTGGGTGTGACCTCGCAGCACTTCACCCACCGCCGGCCGATCGACCTGTCCAACCAGGTGCGCACGTTGGCGGCGATCGCTCTGGTCGACCTGGACGAGGAGCTGCCGCCGGCGCCCGGGCTCGACGAGGCGGTGCAGGCGACACTCGGCATCGGCCTCGCCGACCTCGACCGCCACGTCGCTGAAGCCCGCACGAACAAGAACCTGCACACACTGCTCACCCGGATCGAGGACCAGTGCCGCCACGCGATGGGCATCGCGCCGCACCTGCGGTGGCCAGGTAAGCGCCCGGTAGACCCATCTGGGAACGACTTCGGCCGCCGCCAGCATGGGCGGGATGACGAAGACCGGCGAAGAGAAGTGGCGCGCGTTGATCGCGGCGCAGGAGAAGAGCGGGTTGGGGGTGC
>JBASWX010000216.1:0-7900 GCA_049276695.1 Planctomycetota bacterium | reverse complement strand
GTGCTTGCGCCAGTTCGCGCAGCAGCATGCGGCTCGCCGCCGGGGAACCATCGAGCGCCTCGAACAGTGCGGGCGTCAACTCCGCCCATTCGTGCCGCACGATCGCCGCCGCGGTGCGCGCCACCGGCTCGTCCGCCCCACCGAGCGCCGCGACGACTGCTTCGACTGTCAGCGCGGCCCGATCCTGCGCCGCCGCCAGCGCCCGGCACGCCGCGAGCGACACCTCGTCGCCGGGTTCCTGTGCGATCGCCAGCGCCGCCGACAACGACCAACCCGCGAGCACCGCCCGCGCGATCATCGCAGGTCCTCCGCGATGGCTCGCGCCAGGTCGCTGGCGATCAGCCCGGCCTCGCCCTTCCAGTTCGCCAGCCGGTCGCCAGCCGCACCGTGCGCGTGCACGGCAAGGCAGGCAGCGTCGAACGGCGCCATGCCCTGCGCCAACAGCGCGCCGAGCAGGCCGGCGAGCACGTCGCCGGCACCGCCGGTCGCCATCCCCGGATTGCCGGTGCGATTCACGAACAGCGACCGGCCGTCGCCCACCAGCGTGCCGGCCCCTTTCAGCACGACGACCGCGCCGCTGCGCGCGCACAGTGCGCGCAACGCCGCCGGGCGATCACGCTGCACCTGCGCACTGTCGGTGCCGAGCAGGCGGCCGGCTTCGCCAGGATGCGGCGTCAGCACCAGCGGCGCGCGGCAGGCCAGCGGCGAACGCAGTGGCGCCAGCACGTTCAACGCGTCGGCGTCGAGCACGACCGGTGCCTTGCTCGTGCGCAGCACCAGCCGCACCAGCGTGCGCGTCGCCGCGCTGACGCCCAGCCCCGGCCCGACCACGATCGCGCTCGCCGACCCGATCGCCGCCAGCAGTGCCCTGCCACCACGAACGACCGACGTCGCGCACGGCACCGCAACGCCGACGAACGGTCGCAGCCGTTCCGGCACCGCGACCTGCACGAGGCCCGCCCCGCCGTGCAGCGCCGCGGTCGCGCACAGGATCGCCGCGCCGAGCATGCCGTCGCTGCCGGCGATCACCAGCACCGTACCGAAGGTGCCCTTGTGGCTGTCGCTCGCGCGCGCCGGCAATCGCGGCACGCCGCGGACCACCCGCATCGCAGCACCCTTCACGGCAGCTCCCAACGGTGCGCGCACCGCACTTCGCCGACCCGCCTGCCCTGCGTATTGTCGATCGGCAGCGGCGCGAACTGTGCGACGGCGGGCGGCAACGCGCTGGGCAACGCGCCGAGGCGCTGCAGCAGGTCGACGACGACCGGCTGGTAGCCGCGTTCCTCGCCATCGTCGATCTTCACCGCGACGCCGAGTGCTCCGGGCCATCGTGCCCGCGCCGGGTCGGGCGCCAGCGCCACCGCGTAGACGCCTTCGGCGCCGTTCTTGGCGAACACCCGGCCCGGCCATTGGCGCAGCAAAGCGGTGCAGAACCGCCGCTCCCCGGCCAGCAGGGCGGGGGCGCTCCCGGCGGCGGCGAGGATGCGGCGGCATGCAGCGGCACGAACGGCGGACTCGCCCGCCGGGTTCGCCAGACGGCAGAACGCCCGCGCCAGGGCCGCCAGCGGCAGCACGAACGTCGGCGCCCCGCAGCCGTCGAGCCCGGTCGGCAGCGGCCCCGGCAACCCGGCCATGGCCGCGACCGCCGCGTTCACCTCCTGCTGGCTCCGGCACTCCGGATCGAGGTAGCTGGTGAGGTCGTCGCCGCACGCCGCCGCCAGGTGCAGGAACCCGGTGTGCTTGCCGCTGCAGTTGTTGTGCACCTTGCCGGGACGCTGGCCGGCGCGCAGCAGCGCCAGCCGGCTGTCCTGGTCGAACGGCGCGTGCGGACCGCAGCCGAGTTGGTCTTCGCGCAGTCCACCGCGCGCCAGGAACGAACGCACCGCGGCGACGTGGATCGGCGCGCCGTCGTGACTCGCGCACATCACGGCGAGTTCCTCGGCCGGCAGCCCGAGCCGATCGGCAAGCCCACGTTCGAGGAAGGGCAACGCCTGCAGCGGCTTGACCGCCGAGCGCACGAACACCGGCCGCCGCACTTCCCCCACCGCCAGCACGAGGTCACCGTCGTGCACAACGGCGACCGAGCCGCGATGCCAGGACTCGACGAGACCGCTGCGCGTCGCGACCGCGAGCACCGGGTTGGCCGATGCGTTCTCGGCTGTCTGAGGCGACGTCTCGGTCACACACGCCTTATACCGGACCACGATCTGCAGGCGTCGGTCCGCATGGTCGACGCACTCGCTCTTCTCGCGCGGGACCTGTCGGGCACTTCCTTGCATGCCTTGCCCCGTCACCATCTACTCCGGTTCGGAGAAGCCCATTGGCCGACACCCCGAGCTTGCATGCAGGACAGGTCATCCGCGGCCCACATTTCGCGGAGCCAATGCGCATCGAGACGATTCGTCCACTCGGCGAAGGCGGCTGGATCCTTGGCCTCGTCGGGCAGCACTCGGAGCGCTACCGCAGCGTCACGCTGAAAGCTGCCGACGTCGCGACCCTGACCATCCATGAACCGACCCTCGCCTACTCCGGCGACGCTCGGATCCTCCGCCTCGGCCTCCAGGCATACGCACTCGGCATCGCCTACGAGTTCGATCCGTTCTTCGGCCTCTCCATCTCGCGCGTTGACCCGCTCCCCCACCAGCTCGAAGCCGTCTACGACTACCTGCTCAAGGCCCCGCGCGTCCGCTTCCTGCTGGCCGACGACGCCGGCGCCGGCAAGACGATCATGGCGGGCCTGCTGATCCGCGAACTGAAACTCCGCGGCCTCGCCGAGCGCATCCTCGTCGTCGTACCCGCGAACCTGGCGTTCCAGTGGCAGCGCGAGCTCAAGGAGAAGTTCGACGAGAAGTTCCTGGTCCTGAAGGGCAGCGACATCCGCGACCAGTACGGCCTGAACCAGTGGCTCGAGCAGAAGCAGGTCATCACGTCGCTCGACCTCGCCAAGCGCACCGACGTCCTGCCCGGCCTCCGGCAGTCGCACTGGGACCTCGTGATCGTCGACGAAGCCCACCGCATGTCGGCGATGGACGAGTCGCACAAGAGCCTGCGCTACCAGCTCGGCGAACTGCTGCGCGACACCGCCGATCACATCCTCCTCCTGACCGCGACCCCGCACCGCGGCGACCCCGACAACTTCACCCTCTTCCTGCAGCTGCTCGACTGCGACGCCTACGCCGACGTGCGTTCGATCCAGCAAGCGATGGCCCGTCGCAGCGCCCCCTTCTATCTGCGCCGCACGAAGGAGGCGATGGTCCACTTCCCCGAGCGCGAACCGGACGGGCAGTGGGTCGCACGGCCGATCTTCACCAAGCGCATCCCCCGAACCGTCGACTTCCAGATCGACGGTCCCGAGTTCGACCTGTACCGCGCGGTGACCCGCTTCGTGAAGCAGCAGAGCGCCCAGGCCGCTGCCGACGAGGAGGACCCACGCGCCCGGGCCATCGGCTTCCTGATGGCGCTCTACCAGCGCCGGCTCGCTTCCAGCACCTATTCGCTGCGGCGCTCCCTCGAGAAGCGCGCCGAACGGCTCGAACGCGGCTTGCGGGAGGCGCTGGAGATCTCGCGTGCCGGCCTGCCCGCCATGCCCGACGCGGACGAACTGGACGAGATGGAGGAAGCAGACCGCGAACGCATCGAGCGTGCGCTCGAAGCCGTCACACTCGCCCAGAACGCCGACCAGGTGCGCGCCGAGATCGTTCGCCTGCACGAACTCGCCGCTGCGGCCAAGACCGTCGAGGGCGCTGGCGTCGAAGCCAAGCTCTCGCGACTGCGTGCGCTCCTGCAGGAACAAGGCTTCTTCGATCACCCGGACAAGCGCCTGCTCGTCTTCACCGAGTTCAAGGACACGCTCGACTACCTCGTCGACAAGCTCACCGAGTGGGGCTTCAAGACCGGCTTCATCCACGGCGGCATGAAGCCGGGCACTCGCGACGAAGCCGGCAGCCGCCTCTTCGCCGAACAGCAGTTCCGCGAGGGCGGCATCCAGGTACTGGTCGCCACCGAGGCCGCCGGCGAAGGCATCAACCTGCAGTGCTGCCACATCCTGTTCAACTACGACATCCCGTGGAACCCCAACCGCCTCGAACAGCGGATGGGCCGCATCCACCGCTACGGCCAGCGCCACGACTGCCTGATCTTCAACTTCGTCGCCACCAACACGATCGAGGGTCGCATCCTGCAGCGCCTGCTCGAGAAGCTGCACGAGATCCGGCTGGCCCTCGACGACGACGCGGTATTCAACGTCGTCGGTGAAGTGCTGCCCGCCACCCAGGTCGAGCGTTGCCTGCGTGACTACTACGCCGGCCTGCTCGGCGATGCCGACCTCGAGGATCGCCTGCTGCGCAACGTCGACGAGGGCCGCTTCCGCTCCATCTGCCAGAACGCCCTCGAGGGCCTCGCCTCGAAGAAGCTGAACCTCGAGATGCTGATCGAGCGCCGCGCCCGCGCCCAGGAGCGGCGCGTCGTGCCCGAGACGATCGCGCGCTTCCTGCGCGAGACCTCCGAACCTGCCGGGCTCAAGCTCACGCCCGTGCAGAGTCTGCTGCACACGTTCGACCCGGGGCGCACGCCGTCACCGCTGAAGCGCCACGACCAGGACGCGGACTGGCGCCTGGCCGCGGTCAGCGACCGCTACCCGCGCCTGTCGACCGACCGTGATGTCGCCGAGCAGCACCACCTCGAATGGGTGACGCCGGGCCATCCGCTGTTCGAAGCGATCCGCCGTCACACGCTGACGCTCGCCGCGAACGCGTTCCAGCAGGGCGCCTGCTTCTGGTCCCTGCAGCACGCTGCCCCGGTGCGCCTCGACTTCTACCGCGCCCGTGTCGTCGACGGCCTCGGTTGCGTGATCCACGAACGCATGATGGCGGTGGAGATGGGCGTCGACGGTACCTGCCGCGCCTGCGAACCCACGATCCTGGGCGATCTGACGCCGACCGCGCTGCCCTCCAGCCTGGCAGAGGTCGCCGCGGCACCCGAGGCCATCGAGTGGTTGCACGCGCAGGTCCTGCAGCCGTTCCTCGACGAGGTTCGCGGCGAACGCACGCACGAACTCGATCGCGTCGCCGACCACGTCGAACTGTCGCTGACCGAGCTGGTGCAGCGCGCCGACGAAGAGATCGGCAAGGCCGCCGAGGAGGTCGAGCACAAGTCGCAGGGCGCCGAGGGGCGGCTGGCGATGGCCGAGGCCCGCCACACCGAGCTGATGCAGCGCCGCGAGAAGCGCCGCCGGGAACTGATCCAGCAGCAGACGCTGACGCTGCAGGGCGTCGAAAGGCTGACCAGCGTGCTGGTGCTGCCGCACCCGGATCGTGAGTCCCCGGAAGTGCGGCGGCTGCGCCCGAACTCCGAGACCGAGGCGACGGCGATGCGCGTCGTGATCGAGCACGAGACGGCGTTGGGGCGGCAGGTCTTCGACGTGCACGAGAAGAACCTCGGTTACGACGTGACGAGTCTCGACCTGGCGTCGGGTGAGCTGCGGCTGATCGAGGTGAAGGGTATCGGCGCTGCGACGGGAACGGTGTTGCTGACGCCCAACGAGCGGCGCGTGGCGGAGGACCGGCGCGACTGCTATTGGCTGTACGTGGTGACCGACTGCAACCAGACGCCGCGGCTGCAGGAGCCAATCCGTGATCCGGGGCGGCTGCCGTGGCACGAAGTGATCAAGGTGCAGCACTACTACCTGTCGGTCGATGCGATGCAGAAGGCTCCGCCTGCGGATGAGAAGGGCGGGGCGTCGCGATGACGATCCCGCGGGAGTGCAAGCGGCTGGCGGAAGTCGACTTTCCGATCGCGGTGGTGTCGAAGCACGCGGCGCGCGAGAAGTCGATCCGACATGGGCATCCGTCCACGCTGCACCTGTGGTGGGCGCGGCGGCCTTTGGCTTCGAGTCGCGCGATGCTGCTGGCCTTGCTGCTGCCGGACCCGTGCGATGAGCACTGTCCGGCTGACTTTCGGAGCAAAGCGCGCGATCTGTTGCTGAGTCTGCCGGGAGCAAGTCCGGCGCTACGGGCGCAGGTGAAGGAAGACGCGGGGTTGCGGAAGGGGCTGCTCACCTTCATCGGCGACTTCGCCAACTGGGACCTGGCGGCGGATGCGAACTACCTGCGGGTGTCGCGCGGGTTGGTGCAAGCGGCGCATCCGGGGGATCCGCCGCTGGTCGTCGATCCGTTCTCGGGTGGAGGCTCGATCCCGTTGGAGGCGCTGAGGCTCGGCTGCGATGCGTTCGCCAGCGATCTGAATCCGGTCGCGTGCCTGATCCTGAAGGTGTTGCTCGAGGACATTCCTCGACACGGACCGAAGCTCGCGGAGGAGCTGCGGAAAGTCGGGGCCGAAGTGAAGGCGGCAGCGGCGAAGGAGCTGGCGGAGTTCTATCCCGCGGATCCGGATGGGGCCCGGCCGATCGCGTACCTGTGGGCGCGCACGGTGCGGTGCGAGTCGCCGGAGTGCGGTGCGGAGATCCCGCTGATGCGGTCGTTCTGGTTGTGCAAGAAGGCGAAGCGACGGCGCGCGTTGAAGAGCGACGTGGTACGGAAGAAGGGGCAGGCGCCGGAGGTGGTCTTCTCAATCTTCGAACCGAAGAGCGAGGAGGACGTGGCGGGTGGAACGGTGAGCCGCGCGAAGGCGACGTGCCTGGCGTGTCGGACAGTGCTGTCGCCGGATCGGGTGCGCGCGCAGTTGCGGGCGCAGCGGGGCGGGGCAGATGTGGTTTTCGACCCCAAGGGGAAACGAGTCGGCGGGGCGCGGATGTTGGCGGTGGTGCTGTTGCGTGAGGGGGAGTCGGGTCGGGTGTATCGGTTGCCGGGGGAGCGTGACTACCAACCGGCATCAAGGGCAGCGCGACGGCTGGAGGAACTCGCGAAGCAGACGCTGCCCGGGGGACTGAGCGCAGTCCCAGATGAACCAACACCCATTGGAGGCGGGAAAGGGGCAGGTCGTGCATTCTCCATGCGCAACTATGGGATGCTCACGATGCGCGATGTGTTCACACCTCGGCAGATCCTCTCGCTGGTGACGCTCGCACACGCATCTGGGTCCTACGCGGCTGGAACGCGGCGGGCGCTTGCTCTCTCCGTTGGAAAACTTGTCGACCTCGGAAACGCGATGTGCCCTTGGGAGCCCCTCGCGGAATGCCCACGCAACGTTCTCTCAAACGGGAGGGTCAAGCCATCATGGGACTTTGCGGAGGCAGTATCGACCTCGGACTCAAGTGGCAGTTTCTCCACTTGCGTCGACAACTTCGTTTCGGGCCTCCTATCCGTCAGAGGAATCGAAAAGGCAGGAGACATCTCGCTCGCTCAGGCTCAGCAACCAACCCTCCCCTCTGACTCCGTGGCCATCTGGTTCACTGATCCACCCTACTACGACGCCCTCCCATACCTAGACCTGTCCCGATTCTTCCTGGCTTGGCAACAGCGCTCCCTGGTGAAGGACGAGTTCTTCGACAGCCTGCTGAGGACGGCTCGCTCGATGTCCCTGGATGAAGCCGAGGCCACATTCGACGATTCAAAGACTGTGCAGGGAAGAAGGAAGGACAAGAGCTTCTTCGAAGACACCATGAGCATCGTCTTCAAGCAGGGGAACGCAGTCCTTGATGAAGCCGGAGTTGCATGCGTAGTCTTTGCGCACAAGTCTACCGAAGGATGGGAGGCTCTCTTGTCAGGCATGATCATGGGGGGCTTCGTGGTCACTGGCTCTTGGCCAGTGGCAACCGAACAGAAGCACCGACTCAGGGCCCGCGACTCGGCGGCACTCGGCACGAGCGTGCACCTAGTCCTAAGACAAGCGAATGAGGCGGCCTGATCGTGAGCCTCTCCGCTGCTCGACCCCGTCAAAAGATTGGCGGAGTGCTGCCTTCCGCCGCGAGCGGGCGAGTTCTTCGTCGAGTTGCGCATGTTGG
>JBASWX010000215.1:0-14801 GCA_049276695.1 Planctomycetota bacterium | reverse complement strand
CACCCCCAACCCGCTCTTCTCCTGCGCCGCGATCAACGCGCGCCACTTCTCTTCGCCGGTCTTCGTCATCCCGCCCATGCTGGCGGCGGCCGAAGTCGTTCCCAGATGGGTCTACCGGGCGCTTACGACTCCGCCACCGGGCCTTGTGTTCTTGTCTCCCGTTCCTGGCCGCCCCGCTACCGCGCAACTCCTCGGCCCGGGCCTGACCTGGGCCGGCACCACCGGCGGCTTCGCCGCTTCGCCGGCAGCTTCCTGCCGAGTTGTGCCAGCCTGCCGGTCGTGGCCTCGCTCGGCGACACCGTGACGATCCGGGTACAGCCGTTCGGCGAGATGCAGTTCGACGGCGGCATCACCAGCTGGGTCTACCCGACCCTGGTCCCGCACCTGACGCTGTGGATCGTCGTCACGGTGGTCGCCGGTCTCGTGCTCGGCACCGTGCCCCTGCTGCTGGCGCGCCGGCGCCCGGCTCCATCGCCGCCAGCGAAGTGACCCACGGGCGCGCGGGGCGTGGCGCCACCGCCGCCCCGGCTCAGCACTTCACCATCTTCCGCTTCTTGAAGATGGTACCGCGCGCCGCGACCCTCTCGATCTGCTCGGCGGCGCTGCGCACCTTGCAGCCCGTGCCGTGCATATCGACCTCGACGACGCCGATCGCCTTGGCGGCGGCCATCGCCTGCTTCGCCAACGGCTTCACGCAGGTGCCGACCGCGGCGATGAACGTGTTCATCGTGTACTTCACGCGGTTGGCGGAACCGTGCACGGTCTCGACGACGCGCCCGAGCAGATCGCGCAGCGCGTCGAGGTCGAGTTCGCTGTCGGGCTTCATCGCGACGATGCCCGACAGTGCGTTCCAGCCGGCGGCGGCCTCCAGTTCCCGCTTCGAGTCGATCCACTTCGTCGCGACCTCCCAGCCGACCGGGCTGCCGGCGGCGACCCACGCCACCGAGTACTCGGCAATCCCCGAGCAGTAGGCGCTGTTCATCCACTGCTGCAGGTCGCGCTTCCCCATCCTGCTGTCGTCGACCATCAGGCCGGCGAGGTACATCGCGTCGTAGCAGCCGGAGTCCCACAGCTCGAGCGCGAGCTCGTGGTTGATGCCACCGACCCGCTTCTGGATGACCTTCATGTCGCTGATCTTGGTGCCGTACACCGGCTCGCGCGCACCGTGCACCAGCATGGTCTTCTTGTAGGAAGCGCTGCCGAGCTTCTTCAGCTCGGCGAGGATCGAAGCAGCGGTCGGTGCGGCGGCCATGCCCGCATGATGCCAGCGGCGAACGTGCGCGCCCAGCCCGCGAGTGCCCGGGGCCGGTGCGGAGCGTTCGCCGCCCGCGACCTGCGCCGGCTCGAAGGTTCTCGGTGCGCCCCCGGCGTTCGGCGTCCAGCGAGCGGTTCGCTCAGGGGCGGCCGATCACGCCTTCCGCAGCATCGCTGACGACGGCCCCGAAGCCATTGCCGGCGGTCGGGTCGAGCACCAGCGCCTGGTGGAAGAAGTGCACGCCGACCAGAGCGAGCGACGGCGGGATCGGCAGTTGGAAGCGCGCCTGGTTGCCCTGTCCCACGAGCAGCGCCGTTGCATCCAGTGGCACGTGCCAGTCGCAGCCCGGCATGCCCATCGACGCGAGGGGGATCGCAACAGGCAACCGCTGCATGCCCATCGCCAGCATCGCGACGTCGACCGGCAGATCGAAGACGGTCACCTGCAGGGGTGTACCGATGCGCGGAGTGTCGCGGGGCACCAGACGCGAGCTCTGCATGGTGCCGGCGCAGCCATGCGCCACTCCTACGTATGTGCTGGTGGGTCCGACTCGCGCGCCAACTGCGCCGCCATTTGACGAGATCTGGACGTACGAGGTGCCGGGATCCAAGGCCGGCACGAGGTCCTCGAGGTCATCGCACAGGCCGAAGCTCTGAACCAAGCCATCGGAGCGACGGATCGTCGTGTGGTTGATGCCGCTGTCGATGTCGACGCAGTAGACGCCCCACGGCAGGGTGGGCTCGGGCATCAGGCCAAGGCCGCCGGTCGGGGGGCTGCCCCATCGCACGAACGTCCCATCCGACCGCAACGCGGCGTTGCAGTACTGGCGGGCGGCGGCGAGCTGCACGTAGGTGATGCCCGGTGGCAGAGGAGGAACTGAGTGGCACGGACAGGAGATGTAGTTGCCCCAGCTGACGATCTGCCCGTCCGAGCGCAGCAGCACGGTGATCCACATCTCGGCGTCGGCTTTCACGTACCCGACGCCCGGTGGTGGCGCTGGGATGGTGCAGCATCCGAAGTAGTTCTGACCGAACGCGACGGCGTTGCCATCGGATCGCACCGCAACGGTGTGGCCACCGCCGATGGCGAAGTCGACGTACCGTACTCCCGCGGGCAGCGCCGGTGGGGTGCATTGGCCGACGCTGTTGTCGCCCCAGCAAACGAGTTGGCCGTTCTGCAGCAGGGCGCCACTGTGGTATTGCCCCGCCTTCACCTTGACTGCGGAGCCGTGCACGACCGCTGGCACATTGCATTGGCCGGCGTAGTTGTTGCCCCAGGCGAGGACCTGGCCAGTCGACGCAATCGCCACCGTGTGTTCGTACCCGCGGCCGACGTCTTTCCAGTAGGTGCCATGCTGGAGCCCCGGGTCCGGCAAGCGTGGCACAAAGCCATCGAGGCTGGTGTCACCCCAGGCGAGCACTTCACCATCGGAAAGCAGCGCCACGACGAAGCTGAAGCCGCAGTCAATCTGTTCCACGGCGAGGCCAGGCGGAATCGGCGGCGGGTTGCACTGGCCTACATGGTTCAGTCCCCAGCAGACGACCACGCCATCCGAACGCAGCGCCGCCGAAAAAGCCCAGCCAGCGCTGGCCACGACGTAGGTCGCGCCTGCGGGCAAGGGCGGCACATTGAGCTGGCCGCTCTGCAAAGTGTGCACTCCCCAAGCTACGCATTGGCCGTCGGTGCGCGTGGCGACAACGTGGGTGAGACTCTGGCACACATCGAGGTATCCCACTCCGACGGGCAGCGCCGGGACCGCGAACTGGCTGAGGTCGTTGCGCCCCCACACGAGGAGCGATCCGTTCGAGAGCACGGCGTAACTGGTCTGGTTCTGCGCCCGTACGCGAACGATTCCGACGCCTGGTGGCACTGCTGGTACATTGCACTGGCCGTATTGGTTGAGTCCCCAAGCCACGATTGCACCATCGGAACGGAGGGCCAAAACGTGGGCACCGAGGGACACGGAGACCTGGGTGTAGCGCATTCCCGCAGGCAAGGGCGGAGCCGGTGGGAGAACGGGGGGCCGACCCGCCGTCATGGAGTCCACGCCCCAGACCATGATGGAACCATCCGAAACCAGCGCACCGGCCCATCCCACCTGGGTGTAGCGCAACCCTGGTGGGGGCACCGGCACGACGACGTTGCCGGCGCTGTTCTCGCCGTTCACGAAAATGCGGCCGTCGCTGCGCAACACAGACGTGAGCAGGTACTCCGCGTCGATCTGCACGATGCGCCCCTCACGGCCCTTCCAAAGAACAGAGCTCACGTTGACTCGACGGGCACGAGCTGGAAGCCGAGTTCGCGTGCGGCTTTGGTGAGGCCCTTCACGCGTCGGGCCTGGTACTGCTGCTCGTAGGCTTGCTGGCCGATGTCGGCGAAGGACTTCTTGGTGGACAGCATCGAGAAGAACAGGCGGGCGAGCTTGTGGGCGGTCGCGGTGATGGCCTTCGGCGCGCCGAGCTTGGCTCGCATGCGCCGGTAGTAGGCGCCGAGGGCGCTCTTGGCGTGGTGTAGGCCGTAGGCCGCCATGCGGAACACCGCGGCAGCCCGGTTGACGCAACGCTGCGTGCGAGATGCGAGCACCTTGCCGCCCGAGATGCGGTTGTTGGGGCACAGGCCGAGCCAGGATGCAAACGCCTTGCCGGAGTGCCAGCGGGTCGTGTCGACACCGGTCTCGGCGAGAATGGTCAACACCGATGCAGTCGACAGACCAGGGATTGCGGTCAAGTCGACGCCGGCGAGCCGGAACAGGTGACCATGTGCATCGAAGCCAAGGCCATTCTTGGACGGCCTGGTCGGGTGCGACGGCGGTGGGACTTCCTGGCTGGGATCATCCGGTCCGTGCTGATCGAGGAACCGTTCGATCTCGGTGTCGCACTCGCCGATCAGGTCGTGGCACTGCCGGTACAGCGTGACCGCCTGCCGCAGCGCGAACACGTGCTCCTGCCGGTAGTGGCCGGTCAGCGCCTTGGCGATCGTTCGCTCATCGTTCTTGCAGCGCACGTGGCGGTGTTTCGCCAACGCCACGGGGTCGCGCTTGCCCGCGAGGATGTCGTCGATGATCGCCATACCGGTGACGCCCGTGAGGTCCGACAGCACCTCGGTCAGCTTCACGTTCATCAGCTCCAGCGCCTTCTGCATGTGCTGGATGTGCTGGCCGGCCTGTGTCACCAAGCCGTCGCGCTGACGCATGTAGGCGCGAAGCACGCAGGTCTCGTCATCTGGGCGAAACGCCGCCGCCAACAAGCCGTAGGTGTGCAGCTGCTGCAGCCACTGGCAGTCGGCGACGTCGGTCTTGCGGCCGCTGACATTCTTCACGCGCCGTGCATCGACGAGCCGCACTTCGAAGCCGCGCTCGTCCAGCACCTGGAACAGCGGGATCCAGTAGACCCCGGTCGATTCCATCGCCACCGTCTTGATCCCGCACTCGGCCAGCCAGTCGGCGATCCGGTGAAGGTCCTCGGTGTAGGCCGCAAACTCGCGCACAGGCCGATCGTCTCGGTCCTCAGGCACCGCCACGAAGTGGCTTGCCGCGCCGATGTCGATCCCCGCCGCGTCCTTGTTGATCCGCTCCAGCGCTGCCGGAACATCCCGTCGCATCGACTTGCTCATCGCTGCCTCCGTGTTGAAGAAGGCGCCGCGGAGCGGGGGCGGAATCGAGGACTCTTCCAAACGGGATCGCTCCGCAGGCAAAGCGTCACCAGTGACGAGGCCGCGCGTCCCCGCAGACCACGCTCAGTGTCGGGCACGAAGCACCAGAGCTTGCTCGGCCTTGGTCCGGGCGCCGCAGGGCATCATCACGAAGCCGTGCGGTCGCCCTCAACAGTTCTTTCCTGACCAAGCCCGCGTCGCGCGGGTACTGCCGCTCAGTGCGCCTTCTTCGGCGCCTGGAAGATGTGCACCGCCATGTTGTGCACCGCCTCGGCGGCTTCCATCACCGCTTCGGGCAGCGTCGGGTGCGCGTGGATCGTCTGCGCCAGGTCGCTGACCGTCGCACCCATCTCGATCGCCAGCGCCGCTTCGGCGACCAGCTCGGTGACCTCGGGCCCGATCATGTGCACGCCGAGCAGCTTGTCGGTCTTGGCGTCGCCGACGACCTTGACCCAGCCCTCGGTCTCGTTCAGCGACATCGCGCGGCCGGACGCGCCGAACGGGAAGCGGCCCTCGACCGGCTCGAAGCCGGCCTTCCTCGCCTCGTCGGCCGACAACCCGACCGACGCGATCTCGGGATCGGTGAAGATCACCGCCGGGATGCAGGCCGGATCGAACGCGGCCCCCTTGTCGCCGGCGATCGCGGCGGCGGCGACGAGGCCTTCGTGCGAACCCTTGTGCGCGAGCATCGGCTGACCCGACACGTCGCCGATCGCATAGATGCCGGGCACGTTGGTCTGGCGGCGGTGGTCGACCGGCACGAAGCCGCGCTCGTCGACCTTGACGCCGGCGGCCTCGAGGCCGAGGCCCTTGCCGTTGGGACGGCGGCCGACGCACGACAGCACCACGTCGCACTCGAACGTCTGCGCCTTGCCTTCGACCTCGGCGGTGACCTCGAGCCCGTTCTTGCCCTTCTTGAAGCCGGTCGCCTTGGTCTTCAGGAAGACGTCGATCTTCTTCTTCTTCAGCGAGCGGCCCATCTCCTTGGACAGCTCCTCCTCCATGCCGGGCAGCACGCGGTCGAGGAACTCGAGCACCGTGATCTGGGTGCCGAGCTTGTGGTAGACGAGGCCGAGCTCGAGGCCGATGTAGCCGCCGCCGATCACGACCATGCGCTTGGGCAGCTGCTTCGGCGCCAGCGCGTGCGTGCTCGACCACACCTGCTCGCCGTCGAACGCGAAGCCGGGCACCTCGATCGGCGTGCTGCCGGTCGCGACGACCAGGTTCTTCGCCTCGAGCGTCTTCTTGCCGTCCTTGCTGGACACCTCGACCTTGCCCTTCGCGACCACCTTGGCGTCGCCCAGGTGCACATCGACCTTGTGGTTCTTCAGCAGGCCGCCGACGCCCGAGGTCAGCTTGTTGACGATGCCGGCCTTCCACGCGACCAGTGCTCCCACGTCGAGCCCTTCGAACTTCGCCTTGATGCCCATCAGGTCGGCGTGCTGGATCTTGTCGACCAGCTTCGCCGCCGCGATCAACGCCTTGCTCGGGATGCAGCCGACGTTGAGGCAGACGCCGCCGATGCTCTCCTTCTCGACGACCGCGGTCTTCAGGCCGAGCTGGGCGCAGCGGATCGCGCAGACGTAGCCGGCGGGGCCGGAACCGATCACGAGGACGTCGTAGGTCATGCGGGGGCGAGGAGGATACGGAGCGGGTGCGCGCGGGCCAAGGAACGGCTCGCCGTCGCGGCGCCCGGCGCAGGCAGCTACGGCAGCAGCACGGTGAACCGGCCGTGCCGCAGCCAGTGGCTGGGCACCGGGCCCGCCACCGGTGCCACCGGTTGCCAGCGCACGAAGGTGTGGTCGCCGAGCGGCCGGTCGAACGTGAACCGCAGCCGCCGCACCGCGGTGCCGTCGCCGTCCACGACCTCGACGCGGAACGGCAGGCGTTGGCGCGCGACGACGGTGCCGGCGGTGAGCGGGGTGCCGGGGAACAGCATCGCGTCGGGCTTCATCAGTTGGCCGGGTGCTCCGACCTCGATCGTGCGTTCGTCGATCCGCGTCACGCCGAGTTCGCCCGTCCGGGCCCCATCCGGCGCCAGCGTCGTCAGCACGTGCACGACCAGGTCCGGGCGCCCGGTCTCGACGCGCAGCTGGTCTTGCACGAACTGCGCGTGCACGGTGTTGGACGGGAAGTCGAGCAGGCACACCGTGCGGGCGCCGCGCAGCGTGTCAGGCGATGTCGCCAGCAGTTCGTGCAGCGCCTGGGCCTCGCGCAGCCGGTGGCTGATGTCGTGGTCCTTCTGGAACGCCCAGTACGCCTGGTGCGCACACCAGGCGGCCAGCAACAGCGCGAGCCACGGTCGCAAGCGGGCCGCGGCGCGCTGCACGACGAGCGCGGCCCAGGCAGCGAGCGCCAGCGACGGCAGGTAGACATAGCGTTCGCTGATGTAGACGACGCTGGACGGCAGCCACGTCAGCAACGCCAGGGCGGCGGTGAACCAGGCCCGGCGCTCGGCCCGCAGCAGCCATGCGGTTGCGGCGATCGCGGCGACGACCAGCAGCGAACCGGTCGCGCTGGTCACCGCGGCGTACTGTTCGGGCCGCAGGAACGGTGGCGTCAGCTGGGCGAGCCCGAGGTTCTCGACGTAGTTGCGCACGCCGGTGACCAGGTGTGCGAGGAACCCGGGGTGGCCAGGCGCGACGAAATACGGATAGACGGTGTCGCCGGCGAGCGAGCCGAGCACGGCGGTGCGGGCGATCGCGTAGCCGAGGATGCAGGCAGCGTGGCCGGCCCACAACCAGCGGTCGCGCCGCAGCGCGTCGACGACGCCACAGCTGCGGCGCGAGACCTGGACGTCCCACAACACGCAGAGCAGCGGCAGCGCGATCACCAGTTCCTTGGCCAGCAGTGCTACCAGGAAGCACGGCAACGCCAGCCATCGCCAGCGCGCGCGCTGGCTCGGCGCCCCGTGCAGCAGCAGTGCGCCGAGGAACCCGATCGCGGCGAGCGTCTCGTTGCGCCCGGCGACGTACCAGACGACTTCACAATGGCACGCGAACGCGGCGAACAGCACGGCGGCGCCGGCGGTGCTCAGGCCCGGACCGGACAGCCGGAACAGCAACGCGGTGACGAGGCCGCAGGCCAGCAGGTGCAGCGCGAGGTTGGTGCGCAGCAGTGCTTCCGGGCTTGCCCCGAACAGCGTGACGTCGAACCAGTAGCTGGCGATCAACGTCGGCCGGAAGAACCGCACGACCGCGTCGGTGTCGACCCACCACAGATGATCCCAGCGGTTCTCGACCACCGCGGCCCGCCAGAACGTGGTGCGGCCGGCGGCGAGATCCTGCAGCAGGCTCAGGAAGCGGTAGTCGTCGGGCTCGAGCTGCGGGTGCGCGAGCACGCACAGTCCGGTCGCGAGCACGACCGCAGCGACGGCGCCGAGCGAGACCAGGAACCAGGCGGCGTGCCGGCGGCTCGGCTCCTGGTTCATGCCGCGACGTTACTCGATGCCGTCGCGCCGCAGTTCCTCCGGCGTCGCGACGTCGGCGACCGTGCCCTTCGGGTGCACGTAGTGGCCGGGATCGCCGTACTCCTTGATGCCGTCGCGCACCTTCAGCACCGTGACCATGCCGCCCATCGTCACGTAGCCGAAGCCGCCGGTGCCGCCGACCATCGGCTGGCTGTTCTTCGGCAGCGTGTCGTCGGCGGCGTCGGGCTTCGCCGGGTCGTGGGCCATCTGGCCGAGCTGCGCGAACGCCGGCACTACTTCGCCGAGCTTGCTGTCGAACATGCTCGGGTCGACGCCGAGCAGGTTGGGGATGCCGTGGCCCATCTGCGTCATCACGTGGTGGGTCATGTGGCAGTGCATCGCCCAGTCGCCCGGCGCGTCGGCGACGAAGTCGAACGTGCGCGTCTGCCCGGTCGCGACCACCACGGTGACTTCGGGCACGCGCGCCGACGGCGGCACGGCGCCACCGTCGGTGCTGGTGACGGTGAACGCGTGCCCGTGCAGGTGGATCGGGTGGTGGTCCATCGCACTGAGGTTGCCGAGCCGGATGCGCACCCGCTGGCCGGTGCGCACGACCATCGGCGCGGTCGCCGGGAACACCTTGCCGTTGAAGGTCAGCACGTTGAAGTCGGTCATCTCGTTCGGGTCGGGCCGCTCGGTGCCGACCTTCAGCGCCCACTCGCTGAGCATGTAGACGAAGTCGCGTTCGGGCGGCGGCTCGGCGGGCGCGCGGGGGTGCACGACGATCATCCCCATCAGCCCCATCGCCATCTGCACCATCTCGTCGTGGTGGCTGTGGTACATGAAGGTGCCGTGCTGGCGGAGCGTGAACTCGTAGCGGAAGGTCTCGCCGGGCTCGATCGGGCGCTGGGTCATGCCGCCGACGCCGTCCATGCGCCGGCGAGCAATTCCTGCAGGTCGAGCCGGGCGCGGTGCGCTGCCGCGAGCGTCGTCGCGTGTTCGCGCTGGTCGGCGAGCTGCAGGCGTCGCTGCGCCAGCACGTCGAAGACGCCGATCTGCATTGCGTTGTAGTGCTGCAGCGTCGTGCGCACGACCTGCTCGCGCTGCGCGACCGCGAGCTCGTGCGCCGCCTCGGCGGCACGCAGCGCATCGCGGTACAGCGCCTCCAGCATCGTCGCACCGCGCACGTCGACCAATGCGCGGCGCACCGCGAACGCCAGCTGCAGCAGTTCGTCCGTGATCAACGCGCGGGCCGCGGCGAACTCGTGCTCGGCGAGCCGCGCGCGCAGCGGCCGCCAGAACAGGTCGACGAAGGGCGCCGCGAGGCCCAGTTCGAGCTCGGTGCCGCCGTCGAACAGGAAGCGCGCGTCGCCGTCGAACACCGGATTGCGCAGCAGCCCCGCCTGCACCAGGTCGGCGCGGGCGATGCCGAGTCGTTCCATCGTCGCCCGCACGCGGTGGTTGTTCAGCAGTGCTACGCGCACTGCCGCGGCGTCGTCGAGTGGAGCGCGCAGCAGCGCTGCGACCTCGTCGGCGATCGCCGCGTCGAGCGTGCCCGGCACCGCCACCGCCCCGAAGCCGGCGCGTGCGGCGGCATCGTCGTGCACGGCGGCGCGGTCGGGGGCCGGGTCGAGCGACGCGCACGCCGAAAGCCACAGCGCCGCCAGCGGCCCGAGCAGCCTCCGCACGTCAGTGCCCACGGCCCGTGGTGCCCGGCGCGGCCGGCTTGCGTTCCGGCATGACCAGGGTCTGGCTCGGCGCCCGTTCCGGCGCTTCGTCGGCGAGCAGCGAGGCCGGATGCGTGGCAGGTGGTTCGGGCAGCCGTTCCGGCGCCGAGCAGGAACCGAGCAGCACGAGCGCGCCGGCACACGCGCGGGCCCGGGCCTTCACTTGCCCTCCTTGCCGGCGTCCTTGCCGGGTTCGGTCTTCGGCGCACCCTGCTTCGGCTGCTGGTGCTCGTGGCGCGATCGCGGTGGCTGCGCCTTCGCGATCGCGCGGGCCTTGGCCAGCACCGCCGCCGGGTCCTTCGCCACCTGCTCGGCGAGCTTCGCATCGGACAGGTGCACGATCGCGTCGCCGATCAAGGCGAACGCGTTCGCGGCCACCGGCGTGCCGGCGAGCGGGCACGTCGCGTTGCCGACATCCTCGGTTCCCGTGCGGTTGACCTTCGTCAGCGTCACTTGCGAGTGCTGGCGCGCTCCGGCGACGCAGCCTTCACAGCAGACCTTGAAGCGGAAGCCCTGCAGCGTCACGTCGACCGCCAACTCGCCGACCGCTTCGCCCGACACCGGGCACGTCGTGTTCTTCAGTTCCTGCACGACCGGGTACGCGGTCTGGTGCGCGGCCGGCACGTTGGCGAGCACCTTCTTGTTGCACGGCTTGCAGCACAGGTAGAAGCGGCCGAGCTCGGTGTCGACGAACAGCGGCATCGACACCTTCTTGCCCATGATCGGGCAGGTCGGGTTGGCGAACGTCGGCACCTCGACCTTCGGCCCCGCCGCGGGGGCGGGTGGTGGCGACTGGGTTTGTGCGGACAGGAACGCGGACAGCAGGACGGCGGGCAGGCAACGGATCACGACAGGACACCTCGGTTGAAGAAACGAACGACGCGGCGCAGACGCAGAGGTCGCGGCGGGCTTACAACCGGAGGGGCAGGCTGCGCCAGGTGTCTGGCGGCGGTGGCCGGTTCGCGGCGGCCAGCCACGCCCGGTGCGACGGCGCCGGTGGGGCAGGTGCAGGCAGCCAGCCGCAGTGCTCGGCCGGCGGCATGGTCGGCGGCGGCGCAACCGGCAGCGGTGCGGGGTCGGCGCGGTCGTCGCCGACGAGGATCCACGTGCACCCGCACGGCGCCGACGCCGACGTTCCGTCGTCGCGTTGCGGCGGCAGGTTGCCACGTTCGCAGCAGCAACCGGCCACGCTGGTCGACTGCGTCGCGTGCGTGCTGGCTGGTGCGGGCGCCGCAGTGTGCTGCGCGCAGCACGATCGTTCCGCCGGCGCCATGCTCACGCAGCGGCACACGTGCCAGAAGACGCCGGCCGGCAACAACAGGCCGGGCAGCGCGAGCACCAGCATCAGCCACAGTGCGAACGACCGCATCGAAGCGGCATCATCGACTCCAGGCGCGGCGCCGCCAAGGGCCGGCGCATTGTTCTCGTCGTTCTCGCGGTCTGCCTCGTGCCCGGCGCGTTCATGCTTCGTCGTCCGGCGGGTCCTGGCCGATCCACAGGCGCGCACCGTGGCGCACGTGCAGCACGTGCACGACCGACCCCGACACGCGGAAAATGATGCGGTACTCGCCGAGCAGCAGATGACGTACCTCGTCGCCAAGGGAGTCGGCCTCGGGAGCCCGGCGGCAGCGTCTCGGGCTCCGCGTGAGGCTCGCGAGGGCGCTGTCGTACGCGGTGACGAAGGAATGCGCAGCGCGGGCGCTGTGGTGCTTCAGCTTCCACAGCATGATGCGTTGAGCGTCGGTCTCGGCCTCCGGCATGACGACGACACGGAAGCTCAGGCGCGCCTCTTCGATGGCATGCCCGCAGCCCTACGCAGATCAGCGAGGACCTTCGCGGCGGGACGTCCCTCGCCGCGGTCAGCCTGGTCGATTCCGCGGCGGACGGCTTGCAGCGAGTCGAGCAGGTCCAACTTCTCGAGGACCTTCTGCAGCGTGGCAGCACTCATCACTGCGATCTCGGCTGCCCCGTTGATGGTCAAGACCATGGCGTGGTCACCCTTCTTGAGGTCGTCGACGAACGCGGGCGTGTTCGCCTTGAAGTCGGTGAGGGATCGGATCCCCTTGCTGACGTCGATCATGTGCGTCTCCAGCGGACGGAATTCGGATCGAATTCAGTCTAGCCGGCGATCGCCACAGGGCAAGCGGCGCCGGTCCGGCGGCCGCTCCTCACCCCACGCGCAGCGCAGCCCCGACCAGATCGGCGATCCGTTCCGCGGCCTTGCCGTCACCGTACGGATTGGCCTTCGCCACCATCGCCGCGCGCGCCGCCGGATTGTCGAGCAGGTCGCTGGCCGCGGCGACGATGCGCGCGGGGTCGGTGCCGACGAGGCGGGCGACGCCGGCCGCGATGCCCTCCGGGCGCTCGGTGGTCGTGCGCAGCACCAGCACTGGCACGCCGAACGACGGCGCCTCCTCCTGCACGCCGCCCGAATCGGTCAGCACCAGCGTCGCGGCGTGCATCGCGGCGAGCATCGACGGGTAGTCGAGTGGTGCCTGCAACCGGATCGACGCGTGCCCGCCGAGCAGCCGGTGCACGTCGTCGTGCACGTTCGGGTTCGGGTGCACCGGGAACACGACCTGGACGTCGGGTCGGTCGGCGAGCCGGCGCACCGCTGCGCAGATCGCCTGCAGCGGCGCGCCGAAGCTCTCGCGCCGGTGCGCGGTCACCAGCACCAACTGCTTGCCGGGCAGCACCGCGAAGCGCTGGCGCCGCGCGCGCGGCAGCGCCGCGGCCAGCGCATCGACGACGGTGTTGCCGGTAACGTGCACGGCCGCTGCCGGCACGCCTTCGCGCAGCAGATTGTCGCGGGCTCCGGTGGTCGGCGCGAAGTGCAGGGCGGCGAGTCGGGCGACGACCCGGCGGTTCAGTTCCTCGGGGAACGGATCGGCGAGGTCGTGGCTGCGCAACCCGGCCTCGACGTGGCCGAACGGGATGCCCCGGTAGCTGCATGCGAGCGCCGTCGTCAGCACCGTCGTCGTGTCGCCCTGCGCCAGCACGAACGCCGGCCGCTCGGTCGCGAGTGCGGGGTCGAGCGCAGCCATCAGTTCGGCGGTGAGCCCGGCGAGCGACTGGTCCGGCCGCATCAGGTCGAGGTCGCGGTCCGGCGTGATGGCGAAGAACTTCAGCACGTCGTCGAGCAGTTCGCGGTGCTGCGCCGTCGCCAGCACACGGACCTCGGCCCACGGCCGCCCGCGGATCGCGTGCACGACCGGCGCCATCTTCACCGCCTCGGGGCGGGTGCCGATCACGCACAGGATGCGGTGGGTCATCGCCGGATTCGCCGGCCGGGGCTGAGCCAAGCACCGGTTGCCATGAGGTTCCCCCGGATCCGGATCTTGCCTCGCATGCAGCCGATCAGGTCCGTCATGAGCGGGACGAAGCGAACCAGCCTCGCAACCGGACGGCCGTCCTTGGTGATCACGATGCCTTGCTCGTCGACGCTGTCGAGCAGCGCTTCGCAGTTCGCCTGGAGACCTGCGGCTGGAATGCTGCGCATGCTCCGAGTCTAGAACCGGCCCGAAGTGGTTCCCATTGCGATGCGCGGCTGGCTCTCGGGCGCGGCGCTCGTCAGCGCCCGACTTCGAGGCGCACCGGCCAGATGCGCACCGTGCCGTCGCTGGAGCCGGTGAGCAGGCGGTCGCCCTGCGGCGAGAACCGCACCGACCATACCGCTCCCGTGTGGGCGCGGATCTCTCGCAGCAGCGTGCCATCGCCGCGCCACAGCCGGACGGAGCCGGCGAAGTCGCCGCTAGCGACGAGCAGTTCGCCATTGCGGTCGGTCCAGTCGACCTCACAGACATCGTCGCGGTGCCCGACGAAGGGGATCGCGCCGTCGGGCATCAGCAGTTGCAGGATGCCGTTCGCGAGTCCCACCAGCAGGCTGCCATCGCTCACATGCTCGATCGTGTAGATGTGGCTACCCAGGCATCGCGGCGGGCTCTCGGCCCAGGTTCCGTCGGCGCGACGATCGAAGCGGTGCAGGTGGCCCGACGACCCGCCACACCAGATCGTCGTTCCGTCCGGCGTGGCGGCCACTGCCAGGAGGTAGCCATTCCCGCTCGGTCCAGAGCCGGGAGTTGCGACGGGCAATCGTGCCTCGATCGACCTCGTCGTCGGATCCCACACGAACACTCCTTCCTGCTCGTCCACGGCGACCACGGCGCCCGTGCCCAGCAACTCGCCATCGATGGGCATGCGCTTGAGTAGCGGCGAGGTCACCTGGTCGCGGCTCACGAGGGTGCCGGAAGTGTCCCCGACGACGCTCACGGATCCCCGGTTCCAGAGGCCGTGCAGCGCGACCAGCCGTGCCCGTTCGCGATCGGGTAGCAACTCGGTCAGCGGCCCTTCGATCAACAGGGGAGCTGGCGACAGCAGCTTGCCGGTCGTGGCGTCCCACGTGCGCACGGCGCCCCAGCCGCCGGGCGTAGCAGCCCAAGCACGGTAGCTGCCTGTTATCACCCGGGTGCCGTCGTCACTCCACACTGCGGCTCGTACCAGGTCGCCAGGGAACAACATGGGCCACTCTGGACGCCACATGGCCCAGATGCGGATTGCATGGTTCCAATCGCAGGCCGCGAGGTGGTGACCATCGGACGACACCGTGAGCGGCAAGGGCCGGAGTTGGCGCCGGCCCATCTCAGGCTCGGCTGCGCCTCGCCCGAAGCCCAACCTGGCAGCGTGATCGCGTGAGTTGAGCGATGGAGTCGCCATCGACGTCGCGGAAGGAGGAACACGGCGTCGTCCGCGGGTACACAGG
>JBASWX010000214.1:0-7327 GCA_049276695.1 Planctomycetota bacterium | reverse complement strand
GACCGCAGCCGCGCATCGTGCAGCGCGACGACCAGGTGCTGGTGCTCGACAAGCCCGCCGGCATGGCGGTGCACGCTGGCACCGGGCAGCGGCACACGGTCGTCGACTGGCTCGCGACGCAGCCGGTCGGCGTGCGCACCGCGACGTTCGCGCCGGCGCCCGCGCACCGGCTCGACAGCGGCACGTCGGGCCTGTTGCTGGTTGGGCTTGTGCCGGAAGCGCAGCGGTCGCTGACCGCGGCGTTCCGCGAGGGCCGCATCGACAAGGTCTACCACGCGGTCGTGCACGGCGTACCGAAGCTCGCTCGCGGCTCGATCGTCGTGCCGTTGCGCGTGCTCGCCGACGCCGATCGCCGCGACCCGAAGGTCGTGCCGGGGCCCGACGGCGATCCGGCGCGCACCGACTACGAGGTAGTGCGCAGCGGCCGCCACCACGCGCTGCTGCGCGTGGTGCCGCGCGAAGGTCGCCAGCACCAGATCCGGGCGCACCTGGCGCACCTCGGCCACCCGATCGTCGGCGATCGCCGCTACGGCTCGATCGCCGAGGTCGGCGTCGGCTTCCTGCTGCACGCGACCGAGCTGAGCTACCCGCATCCGCGGAGTGGCCAGGTCGTGCGCGTGGCACTGCCGCTGCCGGGTTCGTTCACGCAGTTGTTGGCACCCGAGTGATGCACGGGTCGCCCCGGCCTGGTACACGAGCAGCCCCGCATGGCCGGCAAGCCGAACCCCGAACGTGAACGCCTCCGCCAGGACAGCCGCCGCGAGCAGAACTGGCAGCGTTGGGGGCCGTACCTGTCCGAGCGCCAGTGGGGCACGGTGCGCGAGGACTACAGCGCCGACGGCAACTGCTGGGCCTACTTCCCGCACGAACACGCGCGCTCGCGCGCCTACCGCTGGGGCGAGGACGGCCTCTTGGGGCTCACCGACCGGCAGGGGCGGCTGTGCTTCTCGTTCGCGTTGTGGAACGAGCGCGACCCGTTCCTGAAGGAGCGGCTGTTCGGGCTCGCCGGGCCCGAGGGCAACCACGGCGAGGACTGCAAGGAGGAGTACTTCTACCTCGACGCGCTGCCGACCGCGTCGTGGTTGCAGGCGCTGTACAAGTACCCGCAGGCCGAGTTCCCGTACGCGCGGCTGCGCGCCGAGAACAGCCAGCGGGACCGCAAGCAGGCCGAGTTCGAACTGGTCGACACCGGCGTGTTCGCCGACGACCGCTACTTCGACGTCACGGTGACCTACGCCAAGGCCGGGCCGGAGGACGTCTGCATCGTGCTGACGGTCGAGAACCGGGCGGCGTTCGCGGCGCGGCTGCACGTGCTGCCGCAGCTGTGGTTCCGCAACACCTGGTCGTGGGGGCGCGACGGCGAGGGTTACTGGCAGCGCGGCGTGATCGCTGCCGACACCGACCGGCGGTTGGTCGCGCGCGGCGCCGACCTGCCGCCGATGGCGCTCGAACTCGACGACCCCGACGGCACCTGGCGGGCGGTGCTGAGTACCGAGAACGACACCAACGTCGCGCGCCTGTTCGGCGGCAGCAACGCCGACGGCTTCGTCAAGGACGCCTTCCACGAGTACGTGGTCGCGGGCAACCGGCGGGCGGTCAACCCGCAGCGCTCGGGCAGCAAGTGTGCGTTCCTGTGCGTGCTGGCGCTGCCGCCGCGCGGCCGGGCCGAACTGCGGCTGCGGCTGCGGCGCGCCGACCTCGAGCGCGACAAGCCGTTCGGTCGCAGCTTCGACGCCGTGCTCGTCGACCGGCGCGCCGAGGCCGACGCGTTCTACGAAGCGCTGATCGGCCGCGATGTCGATCCCGACGTGCACCGGATCCAGCGCCAGGCCTATGCCGGGCTGATCTGGAGCAAGCAGTTCTACTGGTTCGACGTCGGCAGCTGGCTCGCCGGCGATCCGGCGCAGCCGCCGCCGCCGCCCGAGCGCCAGAAGGGCCGCAACGCCGACTTCGCGCACCTCTACAACCGCGACGTCGTGTCGATGCCCGACAAGTGGGAGTACCCGTGGTACGCGGCGTGGGACCTCGCCTTCCACATGATCCCGTTCGCGCGGCTCGATCCGGCGTTCGCCAAGCACCAGCTGCTGCTGCTGCTGCGCGAGTGGTACATGGCGCCGAACGGGCAGATTCCCGCCTACGAGTTCGCGTTCGGCGACGTCAACCCGCCGGTGCACGCGTGGGCCTGCTGGCGCGTCTACAAGATGACCGGCAGCCGCGGCGGTCGCGACATCACGTTCCTGGCCCGCGCCTTCCACAAGCTGCTGCTCAACTTCACCTGGTGGGTCAACCGCAAGGACCTGACCGGCAAGCACGTGTTCGGCGGCGGCTTCCTCGGGCTCGACAACATCGGCGTGTTCGACCGCAGTCAGCCGCTGCCGACCGGCGGCCATCTCGAACAGGCGGACGGCACCGCGTGGATGGCGTTCTACTGCGCGACGATGCTGAGCATCGCGCTCGAGCTGGCGTGCCACGACCCGGCCTACGAGGACGTCGCGTCGAAGTTCTTCGAGCACTTCGTCGCGATCACGCACGCGATGAACACGCTCGGCGGCAGCGGGCTGTGGGACGAACGCGACGGCTTCTACTACGACCAGATCCACGACCAGGGCCGCTCCGAACGGCTGCGCATCCGCTCGCTGGTCGGGCTCATTCCCCTGTGCGCGGTCGAAGTGCTGCCGCTGGCGACGATCCGGCGGCTCGAAGGCTTCGACCGGCGCTTCCGCTGGTTCCTCGCCAACGAGACCGACCTCGCGGGACACGTCACCATCACCGGCGAGGGCGACGCGGCGCAGGCGCTGCTGGCGATCCCGTCGAAGGGGCAGCTCGAACGCGTGGTGCGCTACCTGCTCGACGAACGCGAGTTCCTCTCACCGTTCGGCGTGCGCTCGCTGTCGGCGGCGCACCGCGACGCACCGTTCGTGCTGCGCGTCGGCACGCAGGAGTACCGCGTCGACTACACGCCCGGCGAGAGCACCACCGGGATGTTCGGCGGCAACAGCAACTGGCGCGGTCCGATCTGGCTGCCGCTCAACTACCTGCTGATCGAGGCGCTCGAACGGTACGGTCGTTTCTACGGCGACGACTTCCTGGTCGAGTGCCCGACCGGCTCGGGCGTGAAGATGACGCTGCAGCAGGTCGCCGATGAACTGGCGTCCCGGCTGACGCGGCTGTTCCGGCGCGATGCCAGCGGCCAGCGGCCGTTCGCCGCCGCCGACCGCCGCTTCGCCGACGATCCGCACTGGCGCGACCTGGTGCTGTTCCACGAGTACTTCGATGGCGACACCGGGCGCGGCTGCGGCGCTGCGCACCAGACCGGGTGGACGGCGTTGATCACGCGCTGCTTTGGCGACAGCCGCGCCACACCGCCGCCGGGTGTGTAGCGAGCCCGGTCAGTCCGCGACTCTTGCCAGCGGATAGCCGCCGGCGCGCCATCCGCCCAGGCCGCCGAGCAGTGGGCGCACGCGGGTGATGCCGCGCCGCTGCAGCAGGAGCGCCACCCGGGCGCTCGTCGCCTCGTTGGGTCAAGTGCAGTACACCACGACGTCGCGGTCGCGGGGGATCTCGCCATGCCGGGCCTCGATCTGCTCCGCGGTGAGTCGCAAGGCGCCCGGTACCACGTGCGGGTCGGCGTCGAAGTCGATCGCGTGCCGAAGGTCGACGACGAACGGCGCCGCGCCCTGCTGCTGCAGCTGGTACAGATCCGCCGGCGCGATGCGGGCGGTGCGCAGGCGGCGCAGGAACAGCTGGCGTTGCGTGAAGCGGGCCGCGACCCACAGCACGACCAGGGTGGCGAAGATGCCGAGCAGCCAGGTGCCGGTCAGCGCGGCGTTCTCGGCGAGGCGTTCGAGTTGGTCGCTGAACAAGTAGCCCGGTCCGACGAAGGCCGCGGTCCACAGCAGGGCGCCGAGACCGTCGAGCCAGAGGAAGCGTGGCAGCCGCATGCCGGTCATGCCCGCGAGGGGCGGCGCGGCGGTCGAGAGCCCCGGGACGAACTTGGCGAGCAGCAGGGTGCGCGCGCCACGGGCCGAGAACGCCTGCTGCGTTCGCCGGACGCACGAGTCGGGTTCCAACGAGATGCGGCAGAGCAAGGCGAGGACCCGCACGCCGTGGCGGCGTCCGATCAGGTACCAGGCGGCATCGCTGAACAGCGAGGCGGCCAGCGACAGCGCGACGAGCAGGGTCAGGTCGAGGTGTCCGGTGCCGGCCAGCGCGCCGGCAGCGAGCAGCAACGGGATGGCCGGGATGGGCAGGCCAGCCTGGGCGCCGAGTACCCAGAAGAAGACGACGGCGTAGCCGTGCCGGACGAGGTAATCGAGCAGGACCTGCATGCAGGCGCCGGAGTAGTCCGAAGGGGGTGGTTTGGCCAGAGGCTGCAGGCGCGTCGACGCCAGTTCACCGGCGTCCGACGAGCTCGCTGCATTCGCGGCTGCGAGCAGCTACCGGTTGCCCGGCCGCGGCACTCCGCGCGGCTGCCCTTCCGGGCGCGGTCGCGCCTGCGCCTGCGCATGGTTCTGGTCGAGCTGCTGCAGCGCGTTGCCAACGGCGACCGGATCGACCGGGACGCGCACCGTCTGCCAGCCCGCACCGTCGACCTGCAACTCGAACACGCCGAGCGCGATCTCGCCCTGCGGCGAGCGCTCGGAGTCGGTCGCGTGCGGCCGCAGCAGCACCTGGTACTTGCCACTCTGCAGCAGCGGCACCTCGACGGTGTCGGAAGCTCCGAGCCAGGCGCCGCTGGAGCGGCCGAGGTCCCAGCGGGCGAAGCCGAAGCGTTCGCCGCTGCGCTGGTCGACGCCGCCGAGCGAGCCCGGCAGGCCGGTGTCGCCCTGCAGGATCACCGACACCCGCACCGTGCGGGCCGGCCCGCACAACGCGCGCGCGCCGGGCAGTTCGAGCAGCGCCGGGCGCAGGGCCGGCAACTGCACGTCCCATTCGCCGGGCGCGTAGGTCGCGCGCACGGTGCGGTGGCCGCGGCCGAAGAACGTGAAGTCGGCGAGCGCACTGCCGGTCACGATCTCGGCGCGGCCCTTCTGCCAGCGGAAGCCGGACTCGGCGAAGGTGCCGTCGGCCTTCTGCAGCCGCGCCAGGATCGGGCCGTCGAGGCCGAACGGCTGGCCCTGGCCATCGACCGCGCGCAGCCGGTAGCGGTGCAGCGCTCCGCGCAGGTCGAGCGGGCGGAAGCGGCCATCGCGGCTCTCGCCGGGGCGGACGAAGACGTCGGTGACCACCGCGATCGGGTCTGGCAGGTTGCGCACCAGCACCAGCGCGTCGAAGCGGCCGGGCTTCAGCGGCTCGATCACGAAGCGCCCGCCGCGGTTGCTGGTGAGGTCCACGCTGCGCGTCTCGCGCTGGCGCAGCGCTTCGTCGAACGGCCGCAGTTGCAGCGTCGCGGTGCCGGCCGCCAGCCACTCCGGCAGCAGCACGCGACCGCGCAGGATGCCGTTGCGGTCGATCTTGATGCGCACCTCCTGGCCCTGGCGGGACAGCGGCACGCTGTCGGCGAAGTGCGCGTCGGTGTCGGCGCGCACCCGCAGGTTGCCGGCCGGCAGCGGCCCGTCGATCCGGAAGCGGCCATCGGCAGTGGTGCGCGTGCGCAGCAGGGCGAGCCCGCGCCACAGCTCGCGTTCGCGGCGTTCGTCGCCAGTCGTCTCCCACTGCACCTGCACGTCGGCGTCGGGCACCGGGTTGGCTTCGTCGTCGACGACCAGACCGGTGACCAGCGGCTGCAGTTCGCCGAGCTCGATGGTGCCGAGCTCGAGGCGCCGGCCCGCCGGCAATCCCGGCAGCCGCACGCGGGCGCCGAGCCGCCGGTGGTCGGGAGGCGCGTCGGGCGGGGTGTCCTTGGCGCGCGGCGCGTCGACGCGCAGTTCGAGCCAGAACTCGGCCGCGTCGCTGCGGGGCTGCTGCAGCAGGTCGAAGCGGCCATCGGCGATCGTCTCGATCGCCATCTGCATCAGGTCGCGGCCTTCGCGCCACAGTGCGGCGTCGACCCGGCCATTGCCGAGCGGCGCCCCGCCGAGCGACAGGCGGCCGGCGAGCAGCGTGTGCGCAGCGCCGACCGGGAACTGCACGTCGACGACTTCGCCCGGTTGCTGCGGTGCCGGCAGGCCGCCGATGCGGACCGGCGCGCGCAGCGTCGGGAACATCGCGGTCAGCTCGATCGGCACGCCGAGCTGGTGCCAGGGCAGCAGCACCGCGGCGTCGCCGACCGGCTTGTCCTGGCGCTGCACGTTCAACCCCGGCGGCAGCCGCGTCGGCGCTGCGCTGCCGAACGTCACCGAGCGCACCGCGGTGAGCATCACGGTGGCGCGCTGCAGGATCGGGCTGCCGGCCGGATCGACCAGCGCCACGCGCACGCTGGCCAGCGGCGGCAGCGGCAGTTCGACCGGGGTGTCCGGGGTCGGTCGGCCGGCGAACTGGACCGCCACTGCCGCCGGCACCCGCGGCACCGCGGCGAAGCGTTCGGGCGGGTTGCCGTCGCGGCTCTGGCGCACGAGCTGGAAGTGGCGGACCGCGGCGTTGCCGTCGCGGCCGGCGACGGTGTCGGCCACCGGCTGGCCCTGTTGGTCGCCGAACTGCTGCACGATGGCGATCGGCACCCCCGCGCCCGGCGAGCCGTCGGGGTAGCGCGCCGCCAGCAGCAGCGTCTCGTCGCGCAGCAGCCGCAGCGTGTGAACCCGGTCGCGCGGCGGCACGATGGCGAACGCGAAGTCGTCGCCGACGGTGGTGCTGCACAACCACGGCGCCTGCTCGACCGGCAGCACGGCGATGCCGTCCGGGCCGGTGGTGGCGCGCTGGCCGAACGCGGCCGGCCATTCCCAGCGGCTGGTCCGGTCGCCCCCGGGCCGTGCGGTGGCGTCCCGTTCGGTGACGAAGAACACGACAGCGTCGGCGACCGGGACGGCGGCTTCGCCGCGCACCACCAGCACGCGCGGCGACCGGCGCCAGGTCAGCGGCACGAGGCTGCGAGCGTCGTCGTCGCCTGCGGCCGGTTCCGGTTCGTCTGCCGGGGCCTCGCGCCCGTCGTCGCGGGAGACCGTTGTCACCGGCGCCGCCGCCGCACCGTCGTCGCGCGCGGCCGCCTCCGGTGCTTCCGGACTCGCGACCGGTGGGGGCGGCAGGTCGTCGCCGCGCAGCCACCACAGCCCGGCTCCCAGCCCACCGCACAGGGTCAGGCCGAGCAGCACGGGCAGTGCACGCATGCCGCCGTTCTAGCCGCGGTGTCGCGAACGGCGACAGCGCGATCGTCCCACCATCGTCAAACTCTTTTTCGACAGTTGCTGGTTCGGCGCGGTCGGACGCTCCCAGGTGATTCGCGAACTGTGCG
>JBASWX010000213.1:0-10124 GCA_049276695.1 Planctomycetota bacterium | reverse complement strand
CGCGACGCCCTCGCTCGCGCCGGCCTTGCCCTCGCGCGCGAGCAACTGTTCGCGCAGCGCGGGCAGATCGTGGCCCGGCAGCCGCACGCGCAGCAGCCCGGTCTCCTCGAACAGCTCGCGGTGCGCGCACGCCTGCAGGGCGGCGGCCTCGCCGTCGTCGGCACCGCGGTCCTCGTCGCCGACCGTGCCACCGGGCAGCGCCCAATAGCCGCCGAAGAAGCGCAGCTCGGGCGAGCGTTCGACCAGGAACACCGCGAGGTCCGGGCCCTCACCGCGGGTGATCAGCAGCGCAGCAGCGGTGCGTCGGCTCATTTCGGGGCGAACACCATAGCCGCCCGCGGTCGCCACCGTCGACCGCGTTCCGCCGGTTCCGCGGCGTTCCCGCGAACGCCGCGCTCAGCGCGTGCAGTTGGTCAGGGTCAGCAGCGCCATCGCGGTGCCGTAGCTGCGCCCGAGCTCGTGGCTGTCGAGGAAGCTGCCGTCGACCTCCGGAATGCGCTGCAGCACCTGCAGGAACCGTTGCCACTGGGCCGGCCGTTCCTCGGCGGGCAGCAGGTGGACCGACTCGCTGGCGTGGTACAGCGAGTGGAAGAAGAAGAACCCGGCGAGCTCGCCGTCGCTGTGGAAGTCGTTGCGGCGCACGGTCTCGAGCCGGCCCATGTGGTCCCAGAAGTTCTGCAGTGTGGCGCGGAATCTGTCGAGGTCGGAGCGGCCGAGCTGCAGCAGCGTGCCCTCGCACACCGGCCCGCGGCCGGCACTGTCCTTGAGGCTGCCGGCATCGCCGCGCGCCGCACCGCCGTAGACGAAGGCGCCGTTCTTGGCGCGCGCGGACAGCAGCGCCTGCGCCGCCTTGTCGGTGACCTCGGTCGGCACGGCAGCTCCGGCGGCCTTGGCGACCAGCAGTTCCTGGGCGACGGCGCCGGTCGCGAACGCGTTCTCGTACTCGTGCGCCCAGAAGCCGCTCGCCTTCTGCCGCGCAGCGGCGGCCTGCACGATCGCGTTCATCGTCGCGACCGCGGCGTCGCGCGCAGGACCCTGCGCACCGCTGGCGCGGCGGGCGAAGTACAGCAGCCGGTAGGCGTCCGAGTAGCAGTCCTCGTTGAGGCCGCGGTTGAGCCGCTTCTCGTCGAGCAGGTAGCTCTCGCCGCGCGCCAACGCGGTGTCGATGCGTGCGTGCAGGTCAGGATGCGCGGCACGGTGTTCCCACAGGGCGGTGCAGCCGAGCGCGGTGATCGCGACCCAGACGTTCGGCGTGATCTCGCTGTTCGGCCAGTAGGCGTAGCGCGAGTCGGTGAAGCCGCCGTCGTCGCGCTGCTGGCTCAGCAGGAACTCAACGCCGCTGCGCGCGATCGCCGCGGCGTCGCGCGCGTCGCCCTGCCAGGTGGTGTCCTTCGGCAAGCCGCGGAACGCCGCCTCGGGCAGCATCGCCAGCGACTCGAAGCCGGTGAACGCAGCACCGACCGGCCGGTCGTCCGGACCGAGCGTGGTGTTGGCGCGGGCGCGGCGGCCAAAGCGCGTGTCGGGGAACTTCTGCGCGACCAGCGTGAAGCGCCGCATCGCGCCGACTTCGTCGCCCAGGCGCAGCGTGTTGAGGCCGTGCCAGTAGCCCGCTTCGGCGGCGCGCGGGTTCGTGCTGCGCCACGCCTGTTCGAGCAGCGGCTGCGCATCGAGCAGCCGGCCTTGCAGGGTCAGCAGCAGGCCGCGTTCGGCGGCGATCGCGGGCTGGTCCTTGTTGGCGCCCGCGCGGCGGCGCGCCGGCCGTTCTCCGGGCTTGGCCTCGGCGGGCTTGTCGCCAGCGGCCGCGACTTCCGTGGCTTTCTGCAGGCTGTCGGCGGCCTGTTCGTACTGGCGCAGCAGGCGCTGCAGGTGGGCGAGCCGCAGCCACGCGGCGACGTCCTTGTCGGTCTGCTGGCTTGCCATCGCCAGTGCGTCGCGCCACCGGCCGACCTGCCGCAGCCCGTCGACCGAGTCCGCGGCGAGCTTGATGCCGGCGTGTTCGAGCACGCGCACGCACAGGTCGGCAAACCACGGCCCGTGGAAGGTGCGCACGCGTTCGACGAAGTGCACGACCTTGCCGTCGCCGTCGAGGAACACGACCGCCGGCTCGACGAACGCCAGCGGCTTGAGCTGGTAGCGGTCGGACAGCGCCTGGTCCATCACCATGCGCAGCGGCACGAACGCGTGGGTCAGCAGTTCCGCGACGTCGGGATCGCCGAACACCACCTGCCGCATGTACACGTCGAGCACCGGCGCGCGGTACATCTGGTTGCCGCGCAGCGTCTTCTCCTGGATGCGATGCACGTACCAGGCGACCAGCGTGCCGCGCTGCTTCGCCTCGGCGCAGGCGGCGGCGAGCAGCGCCTCGCGATCGACCTCGACCTTGGCGGCGGCGCGTTCGTTGTCGAAGTAGTCCTGGCCGTCCTTGCGCCAGGGGATGTCCTCGGCGAGCCCCAGCGTCGCGGCCGGGTGCGGGGCCTTCTTCGGCGCCTCGTCCTGAGCTGGCAGTGCTCGCACTGCCGACAGTGCGGCGAGGACGACGGTGGACAGGAACGCGACGACGGGACGCGGACGCGGCATGGGACTCCTCGGCGCGCCACCGCGATCGCGATGGCGGCCCGCGCAGCCTACTCGTCGTCGTCGCCGGCGTCTGCCTGCAGTTTGCGGATCGCCGCGCGCGTGCCGAGCACGACCACCTGCCAACCCGGTTGCAGCACGAGGTCGGGCGTCGCGGCGATCACTTCGCCGCTGCCCGCACCTGGGCGGATCGCCATCACCACGACCAGCCCACGCAGCGTGTCGGGCGGCAGCGCGTCGACCGCGAGTCCGGCCCACGCGTCGGGCAGTGGCAGCGTGCGCAGCTCGTGGCCCGGCGGCAACGCCAGCTCGTCGCCGGCGACCGCGAGGCGGGTGTTGCGGCGCTGCTGGCCGAGCACTTCGTTGCCGAGGGTCGTCAGCACGTCCTGGTGCCGCACGCGGCCGAGCAGCCGCACCGGCGCGCCGGGCGCGACGACCGCGACCTCGCGCAGCTCCGGATCGTCGAACAACGGCATCACCGTCGCGATCGACTGCTCGGCCTTCACCGTGACCACCGGCCGCGTCAGGTCGGCGGCGATCACCACGGAAGTGAGCGACGGGTCGTTCAGGAAGTTCTTGACGTCCTGCAGCTCGATGCGGCCGGTGAGGCCGCCGTCCTTGTCCTGCACGTAGATGGTGTCGCCGCGGTGGCTGCCGAGCAGCTGCATCACGTCCTGGAAGCCGGCGGTGTCGCGCACGGTCAGCGTGTCGGTGCGCAGCACGTCGCGCACGTAGGTCGAGCGGATGGCCATGTCCTCGATGCCGCCCGGCAGCTGCTCGCCCTTCTGCTTGATCGCCGCGGTGTAGTAGCTGTCTTCGTCGAGCATCGACGCGACGATGCTGGCGACGATGCTGCACAGCATGACCGGCAGGATCAGTTCCGCCTGGTCGGTCAGTTCGTAGGCCAGGATCACCGCCGTCACCGGCGCGTGCATCGTCGCCGCGGTGAGCCCCGCCATGCCGACGAACACGAAGGTCGCCACTTCCTTGTCGGACACGGTGGTGACCTGCCCGAGCAGGTAGGCGAACGCGGCGCCGAACGCGGCGCCGATCACCAGGTTCGGCGTGAAGATGCCGCCGAGCCCCCCCGAACCGACGGTGGCGACGGTGGCGACCAGCTTCCACAGGAACAGCGTCAGCACGACGCCGATCGCCGGCGAATCGCGGACGACCTCGGCGATCACGTCGAAGCCGTTGCCCCACGCTTCTGGCATGAACGTGCCGATGGCACCGACGACGAGACCCCCGAGCGCCAGCCGGAATGGCAACGCCGCCGGCAGCCGCGCGAACAGCCGTCTGCCCGTCGCCAACGCCGTGCGGAAGACGATGCCGCCGACCCCGCACAGCACGCCGAGCAGCACCGCGGCCAGCACCAGGTGCCATGGCAGTCGTTCGACGTGCGCGGCGATATTGGCGAAGTGGGCCTCGTGGCCGCGGATCGGGTCGCGCACGATGGTGGCCAGCACCGACGCCAGCACGATCGGCGCGAACACGTCCATCGCGAAGTTGCCGAGCACGACCTCCATCACGAACATGGCGCCGGTGATCGGCGCGTTGTAGGAGGTCGCCATGCCGGCGGCGACGCCGCAGCCGAGCAGCACCGCGCGCGGCCGCGAACCGAGTTTCGTCCAGCGCGCGATCAACGCGGCGACGGTGGCCGCGATCTGCGAGTTGGCGCCTTCGCGGCCGATGCTGCCGCCCGAGCCGATCGTGCACGCCGATGACAGCGTCTGCACCAGGCTCTCGCGCAGCCGGATCGTGCCCTTGCGCAGCTGCACCAGCACCACCAGGTCGGCGAGCCCGAACGGCGGCTTCTTGCCGCGCAGGATCAGCAGCACCAGCCCAGCGGCGAAGCCGCCGGCGGCCGGCACCAGCAGCTTCTGCCACCACGCGAGGTTCTGCGCGATCGCCAGCGGGAACGACTGCTCGCCGGCGACGTCGCGGCGCGTCAGCGTGTCCTGGATCCACTCGAGCCCGTTCAGGAACAGGCTGCCGAGCACGCCGCCCGCGACGCCGATCACCGCCGCGAGCAGGAAGATCGCGAACGCTCGCAGCGGCAGGCCTTTCTGCTTCGGCATCAGGAAGGGCGCAAGGGTCGGGCCGGCGCCGTGCTTCGTCAAGCACGAGGCGTCCGTGGTGCCGCGGCCGCCGCCGGATCAGCGACGCTTCGCCGCCGCCAGCGCGCGGTCGATCGCCGCGAACAGCTCGGTGGCGCGGATCGGCTTGCTGACATAGTCGTCCATGCCCGCGGCGAGGAACCTCTCGCGGTCGCCGGGCAGCGTGTGCGCGGTCACCGCGATCACCGGCAGCCGGCCGCCGGTCAGCCGTTCGCGTTCGCGCAGCGCCTGCGTCACCTCGATGCCGCTGCGGCCCGGCATCTGGATGTCCATCAGCACTGGCCAGGAAGTGCTGGACCATTTGCTCGGCGCCGGGAAGTACGCCGACCGCACTGCCCACCCGTTGCCCGATCTGGTGCTGCTCGACCTGAAGATGCCCGGCCTCGACGGCTTCGAACTGATTCGGCGGATCAAGGCGTTGCCGCTGCTCGATCGGCTGCCGGTCGTCGTGCTCGCGTCGTCGCGCGTGGAGAGGGATCGCGCCCAGAGCTACGACTGCGGCGCGAACGGGTTCGTCGAGAAGCCCGGGTCGTTCGATGGCTACGTCGAGTTGGTCCATGCCGTGAGCCGCTTCTGGCTCGACTTCAATCTGCCGCCGCCGCTCACGACCTGATGCGCGACGCCGTCCGGGTCGCGCAGGCACGGCGCCGGATCGACGCCCGGTCGCGCCCCGTCCGGTCCTTGCTTCCTGGCTGCCACGCGACAAGCTGCCGCGATGCTCGCTCGCCGACTGCTCGGTCTGCTCGTCGCCCTGCCAGCGTACGCCACCGCGCAGGAACCGCCGGCTGACCCGTTCGGCCACAGTCGCCACGGTGCCGAGTTCGACGAAGGGCCGCGGCGCGCGGCGCACCAGATGCCGGGCATGTCGGCGCAGGTGCGCTTCCCGGTCGCTGGCCTCTCGCCACGAGCGCAGGCGTTCTTCGACCAGGGCGTCTGCCAGCAGCACGGCTTCTGGTACTTCGAGGCCGAACGTTCCTTCCGCCAGGTCGCGATGCTGCAGCCCGAGTGCGCGATGGCCTACTGGGGCATGGCGATGGCGAACGTCGAGAACACGCAGCGCGCCGCCGGCTTCGCCGCGCAGGCGGTGCAGCGGGCGGCGGGCCTGCCGGAACGCGAGAAGCTGTATGTCGACGCGATTGCCGGTCTCTACCAGATCGACGAAGCGCTGCGCACCGAGCTGCAGTCGGGCGACGCGGCGAAGGTGAAGAAGGCCAAGGACACGATCGCCGGCAAGAAGGAGCGCGACGAGAAGAAGCTGCAGCGCGGGTTCGTGCGCGGGCTCGAAGCGGTGGTGGCGGCGTGCCCCGACGACCTCGAGGCGAAGGCGTTCCTGGCGATCCAGAGCTGGCGCAACGTCGACCACGACATCCCCATCTCGAGCCACGGCGCGGTGAACGCGCTGCTCGACCAGGTGTTCGCGGTGGCCCCGCTGCACCCGGCGCACCACTACCGGATCCACCTGTGGGACCGCGAGAAGGCGGAACGCGCGCTCGCTTCGGCGGCGGTCAACGGCGACACCGCGCCCGGCATCGCGCACCAGTGGCACATGAGCGGCCACATCTTCGCCAAGCTCGACCGCCACCGGGAGGCGGCGTGGCAGCAGGACGCGTCGGGCCGCGTCGACCACGCGCACATGCTGCGCGAGCGGGTGATGCCGTTCCTGATCCACAACTACGGCCACAACCAGGAATGGCTGGCGCGCAGCTTCGCGTACGTCGGCAGGAGCCACGACGCGCTGCAGGTCGCGCGCAACCTCGCCGAACTGCCGCGCCACCCGAAGTGGAGCAAGCTCGAGACCGGCGACGACATCGCCGGCTACGCGCGCTCCCGGCTGGTCTCCGTGTGCGAGGATTTCGAGCTGTGGCCGGAGGCGGCGGCGTTGGCCCGCGACGGCGTGCTCGACGCGACCGCGTCGGTGAAGGGCGAGGTGCAGCGGCTCGGGTTGCTCGGCCGCGCCAGCTTTCGCCTGGGCAAGCTCGACGACGGCGAACGGGTGCTGGTCGACGTCGCGGCGCTGTTGAGCAAGGCGCGCGCCGAGCGCGCGGCGGCGATCGACCAGGCCGAGGACACCGCGTTCGCGGCGAAGAAGGACCGGGGCAAGACCGTCGAGGCGCTCGCCGAAGCCGGGCGGGCGCCGACCGACAGCGTGCGTTCGGTGCTCGACCTGCAGCGCGAGCTGCGTGCCGAGCAGATGCTGGCGAAGGGCGACGCGAAGGCCGCGCTCGCCGAGTTCGAAGCGGTGGGCGACCTGCCGAAGACCCTGCTCGCCGACGCGCACCTCGCCGCCGGGCAAGCCGACAAGGCGATCGAGATCCTCGAGGCCGAGGTCAAGGAACACAGAAACCGCGCGCCGGCGGCGCTGCGGCTGCTGATCGCGCTGGCGGCGGCGAACAAGCCGGAACAGGAAGCGCGGCGGGCGGCGGTGCGCGAGCTGCTGCTGGGGTCCCACTTCGCGTTCGACCGTTCCCCGCTGGTCGTGCGCAGCGGTCTGTTCGGCGGCGACGATGCGCGGCTCGCCGGCGACGACGGGACCGTGTGGCCCGATGGCGTCGCGTTCCCCGCCGACTTCGGCAAGCGGCCGCCGCTGGCCTCGCTCGGGCCCCGCGCGTGGAGCCCGGTCGCGAACCCCGGCTTCGAGCTGCCGTGCGTCGCCGCCGCTGCGGGTCCGCCGCGCAAGCTGCAGCTGACCGCGGCGGGGTTGCGCATCGAGCACCTGCCGCACAGCAACGCTGGCATCGGCGTGACGCCTGGGCGCGCGCACCTGGTCGTCTTCTATCTCGGGTTTGCGTGCCTGCACTGCGTCAAGCAGCTCGAAGCGTTGGCGCCGCTGCACGCCGAGTTCGTCGCGGCCGGCATCGACGTGATCGCGATCGGCAACGAAGCGCTGGCGGCGACCGAGGACAAGGTCGCCGCGCTCGGCGCCAAGAAGCCGCCGTTCCCGCTGCTCGCCGACGCCGAGTTGGTCGCGTTCCGCGCCTGGCACTGCCACGACGACTTCGAACGCATGCCGCTGCACGGCACCTTCCTGGTCGATGCGCAGGGGCGGGTGCGCTGGCAGGACATCTCGGCCGAACCGTTCACCGATCTCGCGTGGCTGCTCGGCGAGAGCAAGCGGCTGTTGGCGTTGCGGGTCGGCGCGGACGGCAAGACCGGCGAGTCCGCGCGCTGACCTTCCGCCTAACTGCGTCGGTGCGGAACTGCCGTTGCCGCCGGCATCTCCGGATGGCATCCTTCCCGCCCTCGCACCTCTCTCCCGCCACCCGGAGGCTCGTCTTGGTCGTCGTTCCGAAGAAGCAACGCAGCAAGGACAAGGTCTGGACCGACCGCAAGGGTCTCGCGTCGATCCTCGCGGGCCTGAAGGCCAGCGGCAAGTGCATCGTGCTGACCAACGGCGTGTTCGACCTGCTGCACGTCGGCCACACCCGCTGCCTCGAGGACGCGCGTTCGCGCGGCGACCTGCTGGTGGTCGCGATCAACTCCGACAAGTCGGCCGAGGCTTTGAAGGGCAAGGGCCACCCGGTGGTGCCCGAGGAGGAACGGCTCGAAGTGCTCGCCGGGCTGTCGTTCGTCGACTACGTGACGACGTTCGACGAGCCGACCGCCGATGCGCTGCTCGCGCAGCTGCAGCCGACGATGTACGCGAAGGGCAGCGACTACACGCTGAAGACGCTGCCGGAGAAGGACACGCTGAAGTTGCACGACATCAAGGCGGTGTTCGTCGGTGACAAGAAGTCGCACTCGACGACGCGGCTGATCCAGAAGATCCAGAAGCTGAAGAAGTAGCGCACCGCTGCTGCCCCGCCGTTCCGCATGCGCGCCGTCCTACTGTCGATGCTCGCCGCCGCGCTCGCGCCGCCCGTGCTGGCGCAGAACGCCACCGACCTGCTGGTCGCCGACTACCAGAAGCGACGCGACGAGGAACTGATCGCGACCGGCCAGCGCCACGTCGACCTCGGCTGGTCGATCCGCGATTCCGGGCTGATCCAGCAGGCGACGTGGCAGTTCGTGCGCGCGGTCGAGCTGTCGGAGGGCAAGCACCAGGGCGCGTCGATGGTGCTCGGCATCGTGCGCAACTACGGCGAGGCGTTCTGGAAGAAGCGCAAGAAGACGCCGAGCAAGGCGTCGCTGGTCGCCTACGAGAAGAAGGCGGCGATGCTCGACCGCGAGGACCTGACCGGCCAGGTCAAGCTGGCGAAGATGGCGGGCAAGGCGAAGCTGAACGGCCGCATGACCGAGCACTGGCTCGCGGCGCTGAAGCTCGGCGCCAAGGTCGAGGTCAGCGACGACGGTGGCAAGATCGAGGGCGAAGTCGTGCCGCGCGAGTTCGCGAAGTGGCTCGAGCAGCAGACCAGCAAGGTCAACGGCAAGGCGCGGTACGAGCCGGCCGGCGAGAAGGCGCCGCGGCTCGAGAACGTGCGCGAGGTCGCCGACGCCAAGGTCGCGGTGCGAACCGACCTGCCGGGGGCCGTGGCCGAGGACCTGCACGCGCTGGCGTTGGCGGAGTGGCCGCTGTTGCAGGATCGGCTCGACGGTGCACCGACCCGCCCGCTGCAGCTGTTCGTGTTCAGCAAGCGCGCCGACTACGCCAACTACCTGCGGGCCTGCGGTCACGGTGCGGCCCTCGCCGGGTCCGGGCTGTGCGACTACGGCACGTTCCAGACGCTGGTCTGTGCCGAAGGGCTGGAGCCAGCCGACCTGCACGCGCTGGTGCTGCACGAACTGGCGCACCTGTTCTTCTTCGGTGCCTCGCCGGTCGCGATGCCCGACTGGTACTGCGAAGGCTTCGCCGAGTCGTTCGGCGGCCAGGGCACGTTCACCTGGGACGGCAAGAAGCTGGTGATCGGTGCTGCGATGCGCGCCGACCGCAAGGACGCGATGAAGAAGGCGCCGATGCCGCTGCGCGACCTGCTGGCCGGCAGCGCCGTGCAGTTGCTTGCCGGCGACAAGGACCTGGGGCTGCGGTTCTACGCGCAGTGCGAGGCGCTGCAGCGCTGGTTCCTGCTGCCCGACAATCCGTACCGCGAGCGCTTCGTCGCGTGGGAAGCCGAGTGTCGCGGAGCGATGCCCGGCGTGCAGACGACCGCGCGCTTCGGCGACGCCGGTCCCGCGGCGGCGGCGTTCCAGCGCGAGTTCGCCAAGGACCTCGACGCGCTCGAGAAGGCGTTCCTGGCCTGGCTAGCGACCTACTAGCCTTGCAAGAACGGCGGGCCCGTGCGCCAGGTAGGAGCCGACGCCCGCAACGGGCGCGGCTCAACGGCGAGGACGCGTGACGCCGGTCACTTCGTAGCCGCGGGGAGGGCTGGCCACGTAAGCGCCCGGTAGAGCCACCCCGGGGTCGAGAGCCGACGAGTAACGGTGGCGCGGCTGTCAGGCGCTCGCGGCAGAGTCGCGCGCAGCCTTCCAGAGCCGCGGCGTGAGCTGCGCTGGGTCATG